>DAIPYU010000005.1:0-2192 GCA_036782635.1 Nodosilinea sp. CTOTU7353 | reverse complement strand
CCCATTGATCGACCGATGGATCGCCCCATTGATCGCTCGGGTCGCGATCGCCCCATGGATCGGCCCATGCCTGGCCCCGGCAACAATCGCCCCCCAGACGGCCCCTACGGCCAAGACAACTACGGTGGTTCCCCTCGTCCTGCCGATGAGCGTCTGCGTCGCCGTCGCCCGCCCAAGAATCGCGGTGAGTACAACGACCGCTACCGCAACGATCCTGGCATGCCCCCATATCGCCCTGAGCGCGATCAGCTCTAGCGCCATCGACAAAGCCCAAATTGGGTAATTCGGCTAGCCAGTTTATTTTTTCCGCCGTTCTTAGATGACTTTTTTGTCGCATCTGTCTGCCGTTCTTGACACCGCTACTGTTGCCGGCACGGCTCTATGGGCGATCGCTCTTTACTGGGGCTTTTCTCCCCTGGCTGAGCGGGTGATTTTAGCCCTTGAAAACTGGCTGGGCGAAGACTCTCCGGCGGCATCGCTGCTGGGTATGGTGCCGTTTTTGCTGGTGGGTGGCTTGGCGCATTACGGTCTGACCCTTTCCCTGGGGGGCAGCTGGGCCGTCAGCCTAGGGGTGATTTCTGCGATCGGCTGCGGAGTGTACGAGCTGGGCCGCCGCGATGGACAGACTTCTGAGTAACGGATTGAAATCTATTCCAACGTTAGATGGAGAGATGGGCCATAGGTGATGGGCACGGGTAAAGCCCTTTGCTATCCTACCCAGGTAGGGCGGCGGTAAGATATGGCACTGCTATGGAATCTAAGCAATTAATCCTGTTAGGGCCTCCGGGGGTGGGGGTTAAGCCCCACGCCGCTGCTCTAGCGGAACGCTGGCAGGTGCCCCACGTGTCTATGGGGGAGCTGGTGCGCGGGGCGATCGCCGCAGAGACTGCGATCAGTGTTGAGGCTCGCCCCTACGTAGACGCGGGCGAACTGGTGCCCGATGCGCTGGTGATGAAGCTAATCCGCAAGCGGTTTGAGCAACCCGACACCATGCTCAAAGGCTTTGTTTTAGACGGGTTTCCGCGCACGCTGGCCCAGGCCCAGGGGTTTGATAACTGGTGGTCAGCGGTGGGGCAGCCCGCGACGACGGTGGCCTATCTCAAAGCGACAACTGAGGTTTTGATCATCCGCCTTTTAAACGAAAGCAGTGAAAAGCCGCCGATTTCTGCCCTCCGAGATCGTTTAGAGAGCTATCAGCAGTCGTTAGCGCCGCTGCTTGAGTACTATGGGCAGCGAGGGTCGGAGACCGGCCCTAATGGGCCAACGCAGCTCGCCACTATCAATGGCAGCCTGTCGTTTGCGGAGGTGGCCAGCGCCCTGGCTCAGCTGGGCGAAGCAGACACGGGTGCCGCCAAGCTGATTCGCGATGAGGCTGAGCTGGATGCGCTGTTGGCCAGTGAACCATTGCTGGTGGTCGATTGCATGGCCTCTTGGTGCGGCTCTTGCAAACAGGTGACGCCGTCGATCAATAAGCTGGCCGAAACCTATGGCGAATCGGTCACGATAAGAAAGATCGACTTTGACACCAATCGGCAGATCACCAAACGCTTTGAGCTGAAGGGCATACCGGCGGTGATGTTTTTTAAGCAAGGCGAACGGCTGGAGACCCTAACCGGGGTCAAGTCGTATCAGGAATACGACGCGGCGGTGACTCGCCTGTTGGCCTGAAGCCAACCCGAGAGGAACCGAGCCTCGCTGCGATCGCCCAGGGTTGCGAGACAGCAGAGACTCGATCAAGTGAGGCAGTTTATACCAAATCGGATTTGGTGAACCCCGATTCATCATCAGGAACCCCGTAGAGGCGTAGCATGCTACGCCCCCACAACTCGGGGGCATTCATTTAGGATTTGGTATCACTCGATGAGTACGGTTTTGGTCAAAATCACCATCCAAGGCATTGCCGGCGGAGAGGCTGCGCCCGGCGACCGGGTTTCGGCAGAGGGCACAGGAATGGGGTCGCTCCAATCGTTGGGGTCGGCGTAGCCGTAGGCATGGAGAATTTTGATGGTGCGGTCTATGCCCGCCAGGCTGCCGTAGAGCATATGACGCACTTTCTCGGGATTTAGGGACCGGGTCCCTTTGCTTTGGCCTCCAATCCCTGGTGGTAGCGGCAGGGACCCGGTCCCTGGGTTGGCCTCTTGGTTGTCGTTGTTGTCGGGTTCGAGATATTCAAACATCGGTTCTGTTTCCTT
>DAIPYU010000004.1:65035-67513 GCA_036782635.1 Nodosilinea sp. CTOTU7353 | reverse complement strand
CGGTTCACGGTTCACGGTTCACGGTTCACGGTTCACAGATGGAGGCAAGCTCAACCCCGTGTACCTTGCACCATATACCCTGTACCGTATACCCTTCCCCCATCCGCCCATACGGTAAAATCAACCCCAGCCCGCGACAGACTATCATTAAGAAAGTTGTTGTAAGTAGGTTGGCAGAAGCAACGCCCCCTCGGTGCTAACCTTCATTGAGCACGCAGACCTACAGATAATGGAGACGCCAGAGCGCATGGGAAAAGTAGTTGGCATCGACCTGGGCACGACCAACTCAGTGGTCTCTGTAATGGAGGGCGGCAAGCCCGTGGTGATTGCCAATGCCGAAGGGATGCGCACGACCCCCTCGGTGGTTGCCTTTAGCAAAGAAGGCGAGCGCCTGGTGGGGCAGATGGCCCGCCGGCAGACGGTGCTCAACCCCCAAAACACCTTCTATGGCGTCAAGCGCTACATGGGTCGCCGCTACGCTGAGCTAGACCAGTCGTCGAAGCGAGTGCCCTACACCATTCGCCGCGACGAAGCGGGCAACGTCAAAGTTCGCTGCCCCCGGCTCGAAAAAGACTTTGCCCCCGAAGAGCTGTCGGCCATTGTGCTGCGCAAGCTGGCCGATGAGGCCAGCCGCTACCTGGGCCAGCCGGTGACCGGGGCGGTGATCACCGTGCCCGCCTACTTTAACGACGCCCAGCGCCAGGCCACCCGCAACGCCGGGCGCATCGCCGGGCTAGAGGTCAAGCGCATTCTCAACGAGCCCACGGCGGCAGCGCTGGCCTACGGCCTCGACCAGGCTCAAAACGAGACCATTCTGGTGTTTGACCTGGGGGGTGGTACCTTTGACGTGTCGATTCTCGACGTGGGCGACGGGGTGTTTGAGGTGCGCTCCACTTCGGGCGACACCCAGCTGGGGGGCACCAACTTTGACACTAAAATTGTCGACTGGCTGGCCGATGAATTTTTAGAAAAAGAAGGCATTGACCTGCGCAAAGATCGCCAGGCGCTGCAACGGCTGACCGAGGCGGCAGAGAAGGCCAAGATTGAACTGTCGGGCGTGGCCAGCACCGAGATCAGCCTGCCCTTTATCACCGCCAGCGCCGAAGGCCCCAAGCACATTGAAACCCGCCTCAGCCGATCGCAGTTTGACGGTCTCTGCGGCGATCTGGTCAGCGGCCTGCGGGCACCGCTGAAGCAGGCCCTCACCGATGCGGGCCTCAGCCCTAACGACATCGACGAGGTGGTGCTGGTGGGGGGCGGCAGCCGCATGCCCATGGTGCAAGATTTGGTGCGATCGCTGATCGGTCTTGAACCCAGCCAGGCGGTCAACCCCGACGAAGCCGTGGCGGTGGGGGCCGCCGTGCAGGCAGGCATCATCACCCAAGAAGTGCAAGACATCATGCTGCTCGATGTCACCTCGCTGTCGTTGGGCCTAGAGACCATCGGCGGCGTGATGAAGAAGGTGATTCCCCGCAACACCACAATCCCGGTGCGGCGCTCCGATGTTTTCTCTACATCTGAAAATAACCAGACCTCCGTGGAGGTGCATGTGCTCCAGGGCGAGCGCGAAATGGGGGGCGACAACAAATCCCTCGGTCGTTTCAAGCTGATGGGCATTCCCCCCGCGCCGCGCGGTGTGCCTCAGGTGTTGGTGTCCTTCGACATCGATGCCAACGGCATTCTGCAAGTTTCGGCGATGGATAAGACCACGGGCCGCGAGCAGAGCCTGACCGTGCAGGGCGCATCGAACCTGGAAGAAGGCGAAGTGCAGCGGATGATCCGCGAGGCTGAAGAATTTGCTGAGACTGACCGCCTCCAGCGGGAGCGGGTGGAGAAGCGCAACCGGGCCGAGGCCCTCACCTTCCAGGCCGAGCGGCTACTGCGGGAGGTGGCCCTCGACTTTGGCATGCAGTTTGCCCGCGATCGCCGCCGCCGCATTGAGGGTCTCGTGCAAGAGCTGCGCGACTATCTGGAGCAGAGCGACGAGCGCGGCATCGACATGGCCCAGGCCGAGCTGCAAGACGAGCTCTACGATCTCAACCGCGAAGCTTACCTGTACGAGGCCGACGACGCCCCCGAAGGCGGCATTCTCGGCCAGATCGGCAACACCCTAAAGAAAACCTTCACCTTCGACGACGACCTCGACGCCCGACCCAACTACGGCTACCAGGGGTCTTCCTCCTGGGGCAACTGGGACGACGATTGGGACTACGACAATCGCGGTCGAGCTGGGGGGCAGCAGCCCTACGGCACCCCCGCCCCCTACGGCACCCCCGCCTACGACAATCGGGCCTACGGCACGACAGGTTACAGCGGCCAGGGCTACGGCGATCGCGGGTACAACAACGACCCCGGCTACGGCAATCAGGGCTATAGCGGCCCCGGCTACGGCGCTGGCGGCGCTAATCGTCCCAGCGGCGGCGCGGACTACGACAGCTATCGTGACAGCCGCGATGTCGATCGTGGCTACGGCGATCC
>DAIPYU010000004.1:0-64935 GCA_036782635.1 Nodosilinea sp. CTOTU7353 | reverse complement strand
CGGACTACGACAGCTATCGTGACAGCCGCGATGTCGATCGTGGCTACGGCGATCCCGGCTACAGCGATCCTGGCTACGGGCGTGCCCCAGAACCCAGCCGTCCCCAGCCGCCCGCCTCAGACTATGGCCAGTCAGGCTATGGGCAAGACTATGGCCAAGACTATGGCCAGTCAGGCTATGGGCAGGACTATGGGCGTCAAGACTATGGCCCTCAAGACTACGGGCAAGACTACGGCCAGCCGCAAAGCCCTGATCGAGGCGCTGGCTACGGCCAGCCGGGCTACGGCGAGCGCTACGGCAGCGCCAACGGTAATGCCGCCTATCGCGATCCCCGGCCAGATTCTCGCCCTCAGCCGACTCCTGACCGCCCTGCAAATCGCGACGCCCCTAGCCAGGGCTACGACCAACCTCCCCTGGGCAATCGCCCTAGCGCCGCCGCGCCCCCCTCAACTAGCTGGGATGACGACCCCTGGGGCCAGCCCGAGCCAGCCAGCCGCCCCGTCGAGAGCCAAGCCCCCGACAGTCGGCCCCGAACTCGCCCAGAAGCACGGCCAGAAGCACGGCCAGAAGCACGGCCAGAAGCACGGCCAGAAGCACGGCCAGAGGCACGACCAGCGCCTCGCTATGACGACAACGGGAGCGATCGCGACGAGTGACTCTGAATCACCCGTGACCCCTAAAGCCCTGATGGAACCTATCCATCCACCCCGTAGCGGGGGTAATATTAGCTTCCTTTCGTCCGTCCAGGATTTACGGTTGAGCCCCCCGCTACCCCCACGCATCCACCCCCTACCCATCCACCCCCCTACCCATCGATGGAGAACTTTCGGAACTACTACGACATTCTGGGGGTATCGAGAGAAGCAGCCGCCAGCGACATCAAGCAGGCCTACCGCAAGCTAGCCCGGCAGTACCACCCCGACCTCAACCCCGGCGACCTGGCCTCAGAAGAGCAGTTTAAGCTGGTCAGCGAGGCCTACAACGTGCTCTCCGACGACGAAAAGCGCGCGCAGTACGAGAAATTTAGCGAGTACTGGCAGCAGGAAGGGTTTAAGCAGGGGCAGGGGAAGTCGGTCGTCAGCGATATCTTTAGCGGACGCATCTCCCTCGAAGACTTTGGCTTTGGGGAATTCCCCGACTTCAACGTCTTTGTCGATCAGCTGCTCAACCGTCGCCCCAGCGCCCGCCGAGATACCCCTGAGGCCGCCGACGGCTATGCCGCCAATGGTCAAACCGCCAACCACCGTCGCGGCGATGCCGAAGCCGATCTCACCGTGCCCCTCGAAAAAGCCTTTCGGGGCGGGCGCGAGCGCATTCGCCTAGAGGACGGGCGATCGCTCGAAGTCAACATGCCCGCTGGCATGGTCACCGGCCAGCGCATTCGCCTGCGGGGCCAGGGCGTGGGCGGCGGCAACCTCTACCTGCGCATTCAGGTTGACCCGCACCCGTTCTACACCCTGCGCGGCAACGATGTGTACTGCCGGTTGCCCATCACCCCCAGCGAAGCCGCCCTGGGCAGCACCATCGATATCCCCACCCTCGATGGCCCCCTGCGCACCCCCCTGCCCCAGGGGTCACAGACCGGGCAAATCATTCAGCTGGCGGGGCGGGGCTACCCCATCGGCAGAGAGAGCCGGGGCGACCAGATTGTCGAACTAGAGGTGGTGGTGCCGACCGGGTTGGGCGATCGCGAAAAAGCCCTCTACGAAGAACTCCGCCAAACCGAGCGCTTTCGCCCCCGCGCCGACCTGCTGGGCTAAGCCAGGGGATCACACCCCGCCTCGCCCTGCGGAAACCCCAAAAACCCTTTAGATTAGAGAGATAGGGAACCATACGGAAAAGGCGAGGACACCCACATGCGGGTATTGTTAATGACTGGCAAAGGCGGCGTAGGTAAAACCTCCGTAGCCGCCGCCACAGGCTTGCGTTGCGCAGAGCTAGGCTACAAAACTCTCGTGCTCAGCACCGACCCGGCCCACTCCCTGGCCGACAGCTTTGATATCGAACTGGGCCACGACCCGCGCTTGGTTCAGCCCAACCTCTGGGGAGCCGAACTCGACGCCCTAATGGAACTCGAAGGCAACTGGGGCGCGGTGAAGCGCTACATCACCGACGTGCTGCAAGCCCGCGGCCTAGAGGGCATTGAGGCCGAAGAGCTGGCCATTCTGCCCGGTATGGATGAAATCTTTAGCCTGGTGCGCATGAAGCGCCACTACGACGAAGGCGAGTACGACGTGCTGATCATCGACTCGGCCCCCACCGGCACCGCCCTGCGGCTGCTCAGCCTGCCCGAGGTGGCGGGCTGGTACATGCGCAAACTCTACAAACCCTTCCAGGCCGTGTCTGAGGCGCTGCGTCCCCTGGTGCAGCCTTTCTTTCGCCCGGTGGCGGGCTTTAACCTGCCCACCAAAGAGGTGATGGATGCCCCCTACGAGTTTTACGAGCAGCTAATTGAGCTAGAAAAAGTGCTCACCGACACGACTACAACCTCAGTGCGCCTGGTCACCAACCCCGAAAAAATGGTGATTAAAGAATCGCTGCGCGCCCACGCCTACCTCAGCCTCTACAACGTCGGCACCGACTTGGTGATCGCCAACCGCATCATCCCCGACGAGGTGCAAGACCCCTTCTTTCAGCGGATGAAAGCAAAGCAGCAGCAGTACAAGCACGAAATTCACGAAAACTTTCACCCCCTGCCGGTGAAAGAAGTGCCCCTGTTTGCCGAAGAACTCTGCGGTCTCGAATCGCTCCAGCGGCTCAAAGAAACCCTCTACGCCAATGAAGACCCGGCCCAGGTCTACTACAAAGAAACCACGCTGCGGGTGGTGCAGGAGGCAGGCAACTACAGCCTGGAGCTTTACCTGCCGGGCATTCCTAAAGACCAGATTGAGCTGAGCAAGTCGGCAGATGAGCTAAATGTGCGCATCGGCAACCACCGCCGCAACCTGGTATTGCCCCAGGCTCTAGCGGCGCTGCAACCCTCGGGCGCAAAGATGGAAGACGACTATTTGAAGATTCGCTTTGCGACGACGGGGTAGAGCCTGAGGTCTTGCTCGCGCGGCTACGTGGGAAATTCTAAATAAACGTTGTTCTGTCATGTCGTTCGCGGAGTAATTTCTGTGGAGTAACGGAGCGCAGCGGAGTCTAGCGAATGAGCCAATCCAGCAATCTCAAGCTATTGGAGGATGCGTTTACCCTGCGATGTCATCCCCATGCGCTGGCTCCGAGAAGCTCAAGCCCAAATCAAGCTAAAACCTGCTCAAATAGCTGGCCAATAGCCCATATCCCTGCGGGTTGAGGTGTAGGCCATCGGTTGTGAGGTCGTCCCGCAGTAGGCCTTGGCCATCCGCAAAGGCGGGCTGAAGATCGACAAATGTAGCCCCTCGTCGCTGCACTGCGATCGCCATCTGCTGATTGACCTGCCCCACCACCGGCTGAGGAATTTGGGACAGCCGAGTTGGCAAGATCGACAGCACCACAATCTGCGATTGGGCATGCTGAACCCTGAGCCGCTGGACAATCAGCTCCATATTTGACACCACTATATTGGGGTCAACGCCATTTTTCAGGTCGTTAACACCGGCCATCACGTAGACCACGCTAGGCTGCACCGCCGCAAAATAGCTGAGCCGCCGCACGATGTGCCCGGTCATTTCGCCAGAGATACTCTGGTTGAGCCATAGGCGATCGCCCGGCAGCTGCTCCTGGGGCAGCCATAGGTAGAGAGAATCGCCTACTAAGATTGTCAGCGGGCTGCGGCTTGGCTGCGCCGCCATCATCGCCGCCTCGTGGGCCAGCAGACTTTGCCATTGCTCATAGGTGGGCTGCTGCCAATCGGCTGACTGCCACTGGTTCGCAAAGTTGCTCGGCGGCATGCGGCTGTGGAGCTGCCCAGCCCGCAGGGTAGCAACTCTCTGCACGTAGAGCTGGCTGCCGGTACGCGGCCGCACTGGCTCTGGGCCAGTGCCAGGCTGAGCGGGGCTGCTTACCGCAATCATTACGCTTGACATGCTCCAGCAAATTGACCTTGCCCAGCGGTTCATGGCCCGTTATCTAGCCCTTTAGGTTAAATCGCTCATAGCATAGCGAAAAACAGATTGGCGTGAAAAACAGATTGGCTCATTTTGAGAGCTAGTCTAGAGCCTGGTGATCAACTTCAACGAGTTCGTAGTGCTGAACGGTGGGAAAGGGATCGTAGAAATGGTGCAAAAGCGATCGCCAGTCTTCGTACTGCGGTGATGTGCGAAAGCCGATGGTGTGACTTTCTAGGGTTTGCCAGCGCACCAGCAAAAGGTATTGATGGTCAGCTTCAAGACAGCGCTGTAGCTCATGGGATAGGTAGCCGGGCATGGCGGCAATAATAGCTGAAGCCGTTTCAAAGGCAGCTTCAAAAGCCTGAGCAGTGCCGGGTTTGATCGTGAGACTGGCAACTTCTAAAATCACAGGTCAAAATTCTGTAACGCACTGGCACTTTGGGTAAACCCCTGGTCTCGCGTAGGATCGTGTGGTCAATAGGTTTAACCTTGTCGGCTAAAAAAACATTATCAACAATCTACTTCAAAAGTGAGAGAAGTCAGTTCATGCTTCAGGTAGATATGGCCTGAAGACGACTGCTTTAAGGTTAGCTAACGTGCTGAGCGATCAAGTTAAGTTTAACAAGATCCGTTTGACGAGATCCACAGGAGCCGGAGGTTGGCTCCACGGCTTGCTTAGCCCAACAGCCCACTAGTTTATCCTCAATGGAGACTCCGATGTCTAACCCCAGAACTGAATCTGACAACTTTGATCCCAACATTATTCCGGCGGAGACTGCGGCCCGTAAAGAGCGCGAGGGCAGCGGTTATAAGCAGGTAAATGACGAAGATGCAGGGGATTCAATTGATACCACCGCGGGTGCCACCGTTGACCAAGAGGGGTTGGCCAACAATTACCCCGTGGAGCCAGAAATGTACATTAACGAACCCGGTGATCTGCGCGCAGAGGAAGAGGCTAGAAAAGCCCAGCGCCGGGCTGAACTGAAGGAAATTAATCAGACCGACGAGGAGGGTAAAGTCACCAGCGGCTCCGATGAGCGGGGCAAAGGTGTCGGACGCGTCTAATGCTAAATCCTGCTTGGATGGCCCCCGAGACCTCTGGGCGAATGCCATAGAGCCTCTGGCTCGGTTACGCCAACGCCCCTACGGTTTGGCCTTTTGGGAATCGGGGGTATGTGATTCGGATTTGGTATGACTCTCATCTAGGTCCAGAGATGGAGTGTTGCTTGGGGAGAAACCAGGGCTTTCGATCTGGACTTGGTGTGGTTGGGGCTAGAAATGTAGCATTCTTGTAATGCTTGGGGCGGTGGAGCGATCGCCGCTTGATAATGGGGGTATGACGTAACGGTCGTACCCCCATTGTTGTGAGAGCACTACAGCGATGACCCCAGCTACCCTGAAAGAACTTGTCCACCGCTACTATCAAGTCGGTGCCCGCGATCTGCATGGGCTAGACCTCCAGGGGCTAGACCTGGTGGCAGCCCACCTGGCCGAGGCCGATTTGCGCCGTACCAATTTGACCCGCGCCAACCTGCACCGCGCCAATTTGAACCACATCGACGGCTATCAAATCATTTTGGCCCAGGCCGATCTGCGCAGCGCGTCTTTAGCCGATGCGGTGCTGCGAGAGGCCGACCTGCATAAGGCCAATTGCCACCGCACCACGCTAATCAATGCCGATCTGCGTGCGAGCCGCCTTGACCACGCTGACCTCAGCCACGCTGACCTCGAGGGGGCCAATCTGACCCAGGCTGACCTGAGCCATGCCAACCTCTACTGGGCCAACCTGCGCCACGCCAATTTAACCGGGGCCAACTTATCTGGGGCCAACCTGGTAGGAGCCAAGTTTTGTCAGACCCGCATGCCCGATGGCACGATGCGCGACTCAAACTGCCCTCTGGTGCCTAACGGGGTATAAACCGGGGCTGGGTTTGCGGTTTGCGGTTTGCGGTTCACGGTTTACGGTTTGCGGCAGTCCTCCAACCGTATACCTTGAACCGTGTACCTTGAACCGTGTACCGCATACCCTGCCACAATTAAGTTGCTCAAGTCCTAGCGCAGTAGCTCGGCGGGGGTGATGGGAGCGGTGGTCTGGCGGGTGTCGTCGGGGGTGAGGGTATAGGGCAGAGGTGGCTCTGGCACCAGCAGGTAGCGATCGCCCCAGCCCCCGTTAGTGCGGGCGAGTAGGTCTGTGGGGGGGGCGGTTTGCCCTTGGGGTAGGCCCACGGGTAGCGACTGATCGGCCCACAAAAATGGCTCTCCGGTGGCGGTGACTCGCAGCACTCCGGCGACGCGCCGTCGCCCTGTCTGGGCCAGCACGTCACCCAGGGCTGCCCCTACATGGTGGGGGGCTAGAGCAACGGCAAACTGTACGGTGTCTCTGGGCTGAGCCGCCAAATTTAGGGTTTCGGCCTGGGCCTGCCAGGGTTCTTGGTAGCGGCCATCTGCCCCCACCTGCCAGATCGTCAATCGTGCTGACCAGCGGCCATTGGCCACGGTAATGGGCCGATAGTCGAGCACCGAGTATAGGGGGGCGGCGTTGTGAATCACAGCAGTCTCGGGTTCTAGATACCTGAGGGCCATGGCGGTAAGCTGGGTCTTGTTGGGCAGGTTGGTGATGCCTGCCAGGTCAAACTCGCCATTGCCGAGGGCGGTGGCCTCAAGGGTGAGGGTGGTGGCCTCTGAAAGCGGGGGCGAGCCTGGTGTTAAGGCCGATTGACAGCCGATGCAAGTCAACAATACCAGCACCAGTAAGAGGCCGGATCGAGTGAGCTGTGGGATAGTCATTATCTATAGAAAGTACGGGAGCTACATAAATCACATTCAAGTCCAGAGGCAGATGTGTGCCTAGGGGAAACTACAGGTCCCAAGCTGGACTTGCTATAGATCCATGCAACCACAGGTGTCAGTGGCTATCCACAGCTAGACCATGGCTTTGGCGACTTCACATAGAAATTCGTGCCCTTAGATTTTTTTTGAACATTTATCCTGATGGGGAGAAAACCCCTAGTAAGGTAAGGTAGCGTTAATTACCTAAGCCTGAATCATGCCTGAGCTGAAATCGTCCTGACATCGTTATCGCATCAGTAGATACCTGAGTTTGGTTTTCAGTTTTCTTTGTAAAAGCTATGTGTTTATAAAGTTCTGCCTATTAATTTAGCTATTCAGCATGGTCGATGAATACTTACAGAAGCCTGCTGCGGTTGGCTTTGCAGCCTGTCTGTGGCTCAGTTAGCCAGCTTTAGTGCCCCATTGTCTATGACTACGCTTGGCATTGATTGCCTAGGCGGTTGACGATGACTATCTGTGCCGAGATGTCGTAGCTTTTTGAGTTTTCTAGCTCAAAATTATGCTGACGACCCTATGCTGACGACTAGTTGAGCAGTCTAAATTTCCACGGTTATTTTTAGTTCCTTTGGGGAGCTAGGTCGTGGTGTTTGGGATTATTTAATTCATCTATTTTGAGTGTCTTATGGAGCGTTCTATGGGTAATTGGGCAGTGCTGAGATATGCGCTGAACCCTGGCATGTTAAGTGCTGTTGTGCTGGCGACTATACTGTCTGGTCTTGCTCCGCCCGCCTGGGGAAGCGAGGTTGCCGGCGAGATGCTTGCCGCAGAGGCTGAGTGGCAAATGCTGCTGGTGCCGTCTAAGCCCGGGTCTGAGAAGTTGGGGCCTGAGAAGCTGGGGCCTGAGCCGTCTGGAGTAAGTGTGCTGCTGGCTCAAGACCAGCCTTCACCCCCAGCTTTGGGGGGCGTGGCTCGGCCCGAGGCGGGGGGGGGCGAGGTTGAGATGCCCGAGGTTGAGATGCCAGGGGGTGAAATGTCAGGGGGTGAGGCGATCGCCCCACGAGCGATTGATGCTAGTGATGCCGTTGTTGCGGCCTCAGGCGACATCGCTGTAGATGGTGGCTTAACAGATGGTGGTCCAATCGTCCCGCTAGCCGAGACCCTGACCCAGGCCCCCCCGCAATCATCGGGGGTGGCTCCGGCGGAGCGCTCTGAGGTGTTTGGGCAGGCGGCTTACCTGCAACAGGGCGGTGAAGGCTCGGCTCGACTGCGGCTGGGCGGCATCTATGTGCTCAGCCCCTCGGTATTTGCGGGGGCGACGGTTGACCTCAGCACCGGCCAGGCATTCTCAGATAGCGACCAGACGGGTTTGAGCCTGAGTGAGCTGTATCTGACCGCCTCCCCGGCTAACCTGCCGGAGCTGCGGTTTACGGTGGGGCTGATGGATTTGACCTCGTACCTTGATCGCAACAGCTTTGCCAAAGATTCGCTGACCCATTTCTTTAACCCCGTGTTTCAGACCAACCCGGCGCTGAGCACGGTGAATGTGGCTTCGCGCCCCGGTGCCCTGGTGAACTGGATGCCGGTGGATGCGGTGTCGCTCACCGCTACAACGTTCTCGGCCAACCGCAGCCTGGGCAGCTTTGCCCTCGACTCGTTTGCGGGGGAGGTGGGAGTGCGATTTGGCAACGCCATTGTGCGAGGCACCTACGTCACCTCGACCGATGGGGGACGCGGCGACGGCTTTGCGGAGATTTTTAGCTTTGATCGGGGCAACGGTCAGTTTGGCCCGCTGCCGGGCGATCGCGAGACCGGCTATGGCCTCAACGCCGAGGCGTTTATCCCGGGGCTGAACCTGGGCCTGTTTGGCCGCTACGGCTGGTATACCAACAACACCCTGGGGGCCAGCGGCCAGACCTACAGCTTTGGGGCCAACGGGCTCGATGTGTTTATGCCGGGCGATCGCCTGGGCTTGGGCTACGGTCGCCAGCTGTCGAATGACGGGCTGCGCCAGGCCAGCGGCGGGCCGGTGCCCGATGTGTGGGAGCTGTTTTACGACGCGCAAATTGTTGACAACCTGCGGGCCGGGGTGACTGTGCAACAGCGCAACGCCTTTACGGAGACGTTTCTGGGCTTTCGGGTGCGCTACGACCTGTCTTGGTATCCACTGCGGAGGGCAGCAGAATGAATTGGAGAATGATTCCCCCAACTTCCCTGAGAAATGGGGGCAGTGGGTTACTGGGTAATGGCAAGGATGGGATCCCCCCAACCCCCCTGAGAAATGGGGGCAGTAGGTTACTGGGTGGTGGCAAGGACGGAATTTCCAGGGAACGGCCTCTGCTGAAACATTCTCTGCTGTTGGGTGTCTTGGTCTTGGGGTTAGAGGTGGTCGCTAGCCCGGTGGCGCTGGCCCAGCGATCGCCCCAGGTGAGCGAGGGCTATGCGCTGCTGGAGCGAGGCTGGGTGAATGATGCGATCGCCGCCTTCCGAGCGGCCCTGGCCCGCCAGCCCAACTCGCCCGAGGCGCGGCTGGGGTTGGCCCTGGCCTACCAGCGGGCAGGCCGCGACGCCGACGCCTGGAATGCTTACCAGGCCGTGATCGAGGTGGCCCCTGAGAAGGCTACAGCCCTGACCGCCCTGGGCGAGCTGGGCGGCTATCGGCCCGAGTGGCAAACCGGGGGAATTAATGCTCTCACCCAGCTTTTGGGCCAAAATTCTGCCAATTCTGCCGCTCGGGGCCAGCGGGCGCTGCTCTACGGCTACCAGGGCCGCTTTACCGAATCGCTGGCCGATTACGATCTGCTCTTGGCGCAAAATCCCTCGCCCCAAACCCTGCTGGGGGCAGCGCAGATCTACGCCTTTAGCGGCGACTATAGCGGGTCTTTGGCGCTGTTTAACCGCTACCGGCAGACGGGGCCACTGCCCACCGAGGCGCTGACCGCCTACGCCCTAGCCCTGCAAGAGACGGGCAATGCAGCGGGGGCGATCGCCCTTTTAGAACCCCAGCTGCGGCCAGCGGATCGCACCGACGATCTCTCCCTGGGCATTCGCACGGGGCTGGCCAACGCCTACGATGCCAGCGGCCAAACCGCCCAGGCCCTGGAATTGTTGAACCCGCTGGTGGGGAACCCTGAGGCGCGTCTGCCCCTGGCCCGCGCCTACAGTGCGATCGGCCGTCGCCAGCAGGAGCCATCGCTGTTTGAGCAGGCCACCGCCCTCTACCGGCAGGCGCTGGCCGCCACCGCTGCCCCCAGCTATGGTCTGCGGGTGGAGGTCGCCGATGTGCTGAGCGAATGGCCCGACACCGAAGCGATCGCCCTGGAGATGCTGGAGCAGCTGGGGGCCGAGAACCCAGCCGTGACCAGCCTGGCGGTGAAATCTCAGCTGCTGACCTACCGCCTGGGGCAGAAAAGCGCAGCGGCGGTGGCCGAGCAAATTCTGCCGCTGCTGACCCCGGTACCCAATTCGGCCCCCGAGCAGCGGGCCATCACCACGGCGCTAATTCGCATTGATAACCCTGATCCGGCTCTGCTGCCCGTCTATGAAACCGTGGCGGCGGCGGTGGCGGCCCCGCTGTTGACCTATCGCATCGCCCAGATTTACCTGAGCCAGGGCGATTTGGTCGCGGCGCGAGATGCCCTGGCGACCTACCGGGCTACCCCCTCAGGGCAAGCCGACTGGGGCACCGAGCTGCTGGTGGCTGACCTAGAGCGGCAGCTGGGCGACCTGGAGGCCAGCGCCCGCCGCTATGAGGCAGTAATCGCCGCCCAGCCGAGCGATCAGGCCACCGCCGAGGCTCTGCGGGGGCTGGCGTTTGTGCGCAAGCGGCAAGGCCAGCCCGAGGCGGCGCTGCCGGTCTATCTCGATGCGATCGCCGCTGCCCCCGACAACCCCACCTATCCCCTGGGCTATGCGCTGCTGGCCTACCGCACCGGCCAGATTTCCGCCGCCGCCGCCGAGGACACCCTGGCGACCTGGCTGGCATCTCAGGATTTGGACAACCCGCCGCCAGAGCTGGTTGAGCTAGTCGGTGCGCTCCCCGCTGCCGGTGATCGGGCCAGCCTTTACCAAACATTGTTGGCCCAGCGGTCCGCCGACCTCTGGCTGCGGTGGCGCACCATTGAGCTGTTGGCCCAGACCGCCCCCGCCCAGGCCCAGGCCGACCTGGAGGCGCTGATGGCCGCCAACCCCGACGACATCACGGTGTATTTCTTCCAGGGTGAGTTGGCTCAGCAGCAGGGCAATCTGCCCCTGGCCGCCGCCGCTTACCAGCAGGTGCTGGCCCAGGAACCCGCCAATCTCGGTGCCCTCAGTGCCCTGGCCGGGGTGCAGTTTCAGCAGGGCAATTTGCCCGCCGCCCGCCGTCTCTACAGCCAGGTGCTGACCCTGGCTCCCGACTACTGGGAGGCGCGCTATGCGATCGCCGAGCTCAACATTGCCGACGACCAAAAGCTCTCGGCCCTAGAGCAGCTGCAGCAAATTTCTGACGCGACCCCAGACCCGGTTGACCTGGAACAACGCATCCAAGCGGTTGAGTTTGAGCTGCTGCGCCGCCGCGGCTTCCAGCCCAGCTGGGAACGGTATTAAGCGCCCTCGGGGAAGTTTTCTCTCTACTGGTGGGCAATGCCCACCCTACCCATCCACCCACTCACCCATCCACCCATCTCCTTTACGTACAGCATTTAGGCAGACACATAGGTCTGCCCCTACCCACCCACCCATCTACCCCCCAAGATGACCACCATGCTTCAACTACTGCGCTTTCGCCGATCGCAAAAACGCCTGCTGTTTTCCGTGCTGCCCCTGGTGGTGCTGCTGACTATGGCCGGGGCCAGCTGCAACGCCTCCGTCGCCTGCGCCTGCCTCGACGACGGCAGCGCCGCCGCCCTGGCGCTGCCGGTGGAAAGTACCCACAACAACCAGCTGCTAGAGAGCTGGCAGGCCTACCGCAGCCGGTTTATTCAGGCCGATGGTCGGGTGATCGACCGAGAAGACAGTGATCGCACCGTCTCCGAGGGCCAGGCCTACGCCATGCTGCGGGCCGTAGCCGTCAACGACCCCGACACCTTTGAGCGCACTTACAGCTGGGCTAAAGAGAACCTGATTCGCCTCGATGGCGAAGGTCAGCCCAGCGACCTGCTCTGGGCCTGGAAGTGGGGACAGCTGCCCGACGGCTCTTGGGGCACCCTCGATGCGAACTTCGCCACCGATGCTGACATCGATGCCGCCACGGCTCTGATCATGGCCGCTGAGCGCTGGAACTGTCCCCAATACCTCGACGAAGCCCGCGCCCTGCTGGCTGACATTTGGGCCTACGGCACCCTGGAGCTACCCGACGGCAGCCGACAGTTGATTCCCGGTCCCGACGAAGCCTTTCGCCTAGAGCCAGGGCAGATTATTCTCAACCCGTCGTACTTTGCCCCCGCCAGCTTTCGCCTATTTGCCGAGGTTGACCCCGACCGCGACTGGCAGCGCCTGATCGACAGCGGCTATGCCATGCTCGACGACCTGGCCGACTTTTCGGCCACGGGTTTGCCCCCCGACTGGGTGGCCTATACCCCTGACCTCGGCACCTATCGCCAGCTACCCCTCGACCACCCGCTGCAAAGCCGCTATAGCTTTGATGCCTTTCGGGTGTGGTGGCGGGTGTCTCAAGATGCCGCCTGGTTTAACGAACCCCGCGCCCAGGCTTACCTAGAGGCCCGCCTGCCCGAGCTGATTGACCGCTGGCAGCGAGACAATCGCCTGCCCGCCCGCCTAACCCTCGACGGTGGCGCTGAGGCCAGCTTTGAGGCCACCGCCCACTACGCCATGCTCTACCCAGCGCTGCTGCGGGCCGAGCCGGCGATCGCCGCCGAAATCCTCAGCCAAAAACTTGAGCCCGCCTATAGCGACGGCTTTTGGGACAGCGACATCGCCTACTACACCCAAAACCTGGCCTGGTTTGGCCTGCTGCCCCTGGAAGTCTCCCCCGATCGCCTCGCTGCCGTCCCCACCTGCACCCCCTAAACACCCTCTCTCCCCCAGGGCAGACACATAGGTCTGCCCCTACCATCCACCCATCCACCCATCCACCCATCCACCCATCCACCCTCCCCTATACCAAACCCCCTATTCTTACCCCCTAACCATGCTCATCCCCCCACTCTCCCCCCGTGCCCGCCGTCGCATGGCCCTGTATTTGGTTGTGCTGCTGCTGATGGCCAGCTCGCCGCTGCTGGCCCAGGTGGCCCAGCCCCCCGGTGAGGCAGCGGCACCCCTGGCTGAGATTACCCTGCCCACCGATCTGCCCGCCGCCCCGGCGATCGCCCCCGGCGAACCGGGCCAGTACGTGCTGGAATTTAACCGCAGCCCGGTGGTGGGCAACCGCCTGCGCTTCAGCGGCATCTACGACGAGCAGCGACTGCAATTTACCCGCCCGCGCAACTGGTCGCCCGAGTCGGTCAAGGTGCTGCTGCGCTACCGCCACTCCGCCGCCCTCTACGCCACCCGCTCAAACCTGACGGTGCTGGTCAACGGCACCAGCATTGGCAGTTTGCCCCTCAACCAGCCCATGGGCGAAATTGGCGACGCCGTGATGGAGGTGCCCGTCGACCTGCTGCGAGACTACAACGAGCTGGTGGTGGCGGCCCTGCAAAACAATTCCCCCACCTGCACCCAAGACCCCTTCGACCCCTCCCTGTGGACTGAGGTGCTGCCCGACTCCAAGCTGGTGTTCGACTACCAGCCCCAGGTGGTGACCCCAGACTTTAGCCAGTTTCCCTACCCGCTGTTTGACGTTCTGAGCCTACAGCCCAACCAGGTAAGCTACCTGCAACCTACCACCACCGACAGCCCCTGGCTGACGGCGACGGCGCGGCTGCAAACCTACCTGGGCCGCACCGCCCACTACCGCCCCCTCGACAGCCGCCTGGTGAATAGCCTGGAGGATTTGGAGCCGGAGGAACGGCTGGTGATCTTGGGCACCCCAGCCCAGCAGCCCAGCCTGGCCGATCTCACCTTGCCCTTTGCCCTAGTGGACGGTCAATTTGTCGACGGTGAGGGCAAACCGCTGCCCGCCGATGCCGGCCTGCTGATGTGGGCCACCGCCGCTGAGGACAGATCGCCTGTGCTGGTGGTCAGTGGCAACGGGGACGTCGGGGTGACCAAGGCCGTGCAGTACCTGATTCAGCCGCAGGATCAGCAAATTGCCACGGGCCACGGCTTGGTCGTCAACCAGGCGGCGGCGGTGCCGTCGCCCACGCCGCGCCATTGGCCGGGCTACCTGCCTGAGGCCGACAGCTTTTTGCTCAGCGACCTGACCAGCGCCACCCGTCAGCCCCTCGATGAGGTCACGGTGCGCGGTTCCCACTCCCCGGCGCTCGAAATTGACTTTAAGGCCCTGCCCGACGATCGCCTGCTGCGGGGCAGCACCATGAACCTTTCCTACAGCTACGGCCCCCAGGTCAACCCCCTGACCTCGCTGGTGGATGTGGAGCTAGACGGAGTCTCGCTCAAGGGCGAACGGCTGACCCAGGTCAAAGGCGCGAACCACCGCACCCTGGTGGTCGATCTGCCGGGCGATCGCGTTACCCCCACCTCCAAGCTGCAAGTCAACTTTCGCCTTGACCCCCGCGAACGGCGATCGTGCAGCCGAGTCACCGACCAGCAGCTCTGGGGCACCATTCACAGCGACACCAGCTTTAGCCTCAACCGCACCGCCGTCACCAGCCTGCCTGACCTAGACCTGCTCAAAACCGGCTACCCCTTCACCGCCCCCCAAGATCTCTCCACCACCGCCGTCGTGCTGCCCGACGCCCCCACCGCTAACGATGTCACGGTGTTGCTAGAGCTGGCCGAGCGCCTGGGTCGCCTGAGTGTGGCCGACTCGGTGCATCTGGCGGTCTATCAACCAAGCGACCTGCCCGAGGCGGTGCGAGACCAAAACCATCTGGTGGCGATCGGTGCTCAGCCCCGCTTCCCCCTGCCCGAATTACTCACCGATGACGGCTTTGCCCTGCGCGGCAGCGGCACCCGCCAGTGGGGCAACACCCAGGTGCAACTCCTGCCCGACGGCGAAGGGCTAATGAAATCGGTGATTTCGCCCTGGAATGCTCAGCGGGTAGTGCTGGCCCTCAGCGGTCGCGACGACCTGGGCCTGGCCCAGGTGGCCGACCTGCTGCGCCACGACCCCCTCTTTTACCAGATCGAAGGCGACACCGTGCTGGTCAGCGCCCAGGTGAGCGACCCCGACCCCTACAACAGCGCCGACTACCGCCTCGCCACCCTGCGCCAGGCCCCCCAGGTGCAGTTGGCCACCGCCACCCCCTACCCCTGGCTGTGGCAGGTGACCCGCAACAACTGGCTGTTTATCGTACCCGCGACGGTGGCACTGGCGCTGCTGTTCTACGGTGCGGCGCAGTCGATACTGCGGCGGAGTGGGGAGTAGATGAGTGGATGGGTGGATGGGTGGATGAGTGGATGGGTGGATGGGTGGATGGGTGGATGGGTGGTTCAATGCCTTTACCTTGCACCTTGCACCTTGCACCTTGCACCTTGCACCTGACACCTGACACCTGACACCCCCTACCCGCCCACCCCCTACCCATCCACCCCCTACCCTCCCTACCCATCCACCCATGCTCCAATCCCCTCCCACTCCGCCCCTGCATCACTGGCTAACGACGACGCTGCCCGATCGCGCCTACGCCCTGACCCGCTACCTGAGCCGCTGGCAGCTGCTGGTGCTGCTGGGCTGTTTGGGGCTGATGACCAAGCCGCTGCTGCTGGCTCACCCGGCGATTTGGCAGCAGGGTATTGTGGCGGTGCTGCTGATTGGGCTGGGCTACAGCATTTTGCATTTAGAGAATGAGAATACTGACAGCCGCCGCGATCGCGAGCGTCTGCATCTGTTCATGATTGCCCTCAGCAGCCTGACGACGCTGCGCTACCTCTACTACCGCACCCGCTACACCCTCAACCTCGACACGCCGCTAGACGGCTTTTTTTCGCTGCTGCTCTACGCCGCTGAGCTGTACGCCCTGGGGACGCTGTTTTTGTCGTATTTTCAGACCCTGCGGCTGCGCGATCGCAAGTCTGTCGATCTCACCCCGATGCCCCAGAACCATTGGCCCACGGTGGATGTGTACATTCCCACCTATGACGAAGACGTGGCGATCGTGCGCAAGACAATCGTGGCCTCGGTGGCGATCACCTACCCCCACGAGAAGAAGCGGGTCTACGTGCTCGACGACGGTCGCAAGTACCCCGAGCGGCGGGCTGAGCTACAGGCTATCTGTGATGAACTGGGGGCCATACTGCTCACCCGCGACAACAACGACCACGCCAAAGCGGGCAACATCAACACCGCCCTAGGGCGCACCACGGGCGATCTGGTGCTGATTCTCGACTGTGACCACATCCCAGTGCGGGGCTTTTTGCAGGAGACCGTCGGGTTCTTTTTAGACCAAACCGTGGCGCTGGTGCAGACCCCCCACTGGTTCTACAACCCCGACCCCTTTGAGCGCAACCTGATGACCCAGGGCCAGGTGCCCGTGGGCAACGAGCTGTTCTACAAAGTGCTGCAAAAGGGCAACGACGCCTGGAATGCGGCGTTCTTTTGCGGCTCGGCGGCGGTGGTGCGCCGTCACCATCTGCTAGAAGTCGGCGGCATTGCCACCGAAACCGTTACCGAAGACTGCCACACCTCCCTGCGGCTGCACTCCTTGGGCTATCGCACCATCTACTACGACAAAATCATGGTGGCGGGGCTGGCCCCGGAAAAATTCTCTGCCTACGTAGGCCAGCAGGTGCGCTGGGCGCGAGGCATGGCCCAGATCTTGCGCCTAGAGAATCCGCTGTTTAACCGGCGGCTGAAGCTGTCGCTGGCCCAGCGGGTCTGCTACTTTAGCGCCACCTCGCACTTTTTCTTTGGCTTCCCCCGGCTGATGTATGCGCTGGCACCGACGCTGTTTTTGCTGTTTAGCATCAACTCGGTGAAGGGGCTGGGCATTGAAACGCTGTTTTACGCGCTGCCCCACATTGTGCTGTCGATGCAGACCAACCACATTCCCTACAAGCGGGTGCGGTTCTCGTTTTGGAACGAAATCTACGAGTTTGCCCTGTCGTTTCAGGCGGGCATTGTCACCCTGCTGGCCCTGGTGAATCCTAAATTGGGCAGCTTTAACGTCACCGCAAAAGGTCTGATGGTCAACCAGCGCACCTTTGACGCCAACAGCGTGCGCTACCTGCTGATTTTGGGTCTGTTGACGGCGGCCTCGCTGGTGGCGGTGCCCTTTTGGCTGCTGCTCAGTCCCGAAGACACCCAGGCGGTGCTGATCAACGCCCTGTGGTGCAGCTTTAACCTAGTGCTGGTACTGGCCGCCTGCCTGGTGGCGCTCGAACAACCCCAGCTGCGCCGCGCCCACCGCCTGCCCCGGCAGCTCACCGCCATTCTCCACAGCGACGGCCACAGCTGGAAGGGCAAAACCATCGACGTGAGCGAGAACGGTGCCCAGATCCAGCTCGACGAATGGCCCAACGTGGCCGACCAGGTGCGGGTTGAGCTGGTGGGCGACTACGACGCTCGGGCGCTGCTCGATGGCCAAATTATTCGAGCTACGGCCACCAGCCGCCTAGAAACCGAGCTGACGGTAGATTTTGTTGACCTCAGCTCCAGCCAGGCCGACGACCTCACCCTGGTGCTGTTTTCTGACGTGAAGGAATGGTATTCCCAAAACCGCCCCCAGGTGGATAAGCCGCTGAGATCGCTCCAATTCATCGCCACCACCCTGTGGCGGGTGTTCACTGACCTACAGCCGGCCACCGGCCAAAAAATGCGCAAGCAGGTGCAGGCCCCGGTGGAGCTGACCTGGGATGGGTGGCACAGCGACAGCTACCAGGCCCGAGTGGTGGAAATGGGCAGCCGCGATCTGCGCCTCGAAGTGCAGGCCGTCACCGAGCTCGACCGGGCCACCCTGCTGGAGACCTTTCCCACCGTGGGGCTGCTGTTTCCGGCGGGGCAGGCGCTGACCCAGGCCCAAAGTCTGGTGGCCCAGGTCAATCAGGCGATCGAGATGCCTACCCTCAATGTGGCCCAGTCACGGCTGGTGCTAGAGCTGACCTTCCCCAACGCCCTGGCCGCCCAGCAGCGGCGCAAGATTCAGACATTGCTGCGATCGCTGGCTTAGCAGGGGCGATCGCAGCGGCCCATTCATGTTTAGCTGCGGTGCATTATGCCGGGCGATGACGCGTCAGAACTACGAAAAACGACCATACCTAAATAGAGATTCTTCTTCAAAACTTCCTGACAGCAAATAACTTTATGGCTGCTTCATGGCAAATCTCAGGCTATCGCCTGTTCATTCATTTATTCTTTATATTTTTGCGTGTCTACGGATTTCACCCATTAAATTTGAGTCACAAGATAAAAATCTTGCCTTTTCTTTGCGTCTACCGCTCGCGTCCCAGAGTTGATCTCCATTGAGTCACAGTCAAAATTTAAAGACTGTTTAGGGTGCAATCAGTTTTGTGGACTTTATAAGACTTAGTTACCAAAGAAAATTTTGGCAAGCCTAGACCTTGATTCCCCTCCAGATCAAGTCGGATTTGCGGCTGCTGAGACTCTCTTTTTGTCATCTATTCACCACATAGGTGGTGGTGAACTTTGGCGCGCTTAAGTACCTAACATTCCTAGAGTCTTGTCGTGGGTAATTTCACCCAAATTTAGGAGTGCCCGTCACAAGAATGTCACATTTCGATTTTATAATTATGGGTAGTTGAGCGAGCTTCTCTAGCCCTCAGCTTTCCTAGGAAAATAGTGTGGGCTTTCCCTAGACATTTCGGAATTCCTACATGTTTCCAGAGTGCTTCTACATCAAGTCAAATTCAAGGCCCAAAAGCTATCTCCAGGTGCCATCAATTTTGTGAACTTTGACGAGCTTGATTCTTTAATTTTTGAGAAAAATTTTAGTCGATCCTAAATTTAATCCTCCTCCAGACCGGATTAGATTTGCACTTCTGCCATTCTCTCTATTGACATCGCCTCCCAGCACAGATAGTGATGGGCTGTAGTGCGCCTTAGCCCTGCAGCCGTCACAGGCCAGGTTCTATACGATTAGGGCCGGGTGGCCCATCTATTCCCTGTAGATTTTTACATCTCGTTGATACTTAGTTATGTTGATTAATCGTCATGCAACCATCACTCTCAGATACTGTTCCCACGGTCTCTCTGCATTCCCATAGCCCCCTACACCCCCTGAGTCTGCTGGCCCAGATGAACAGCCGCCAGGTAACCGGCTGCCTCCAGGTGATGACGCCTACCAACACCTGGCTGCTGTGCCTAGAGCAGGGACAGCTCAACTATGTCTCAACCGTCAATCGCGCCTTTGAGCGACTCGATAGTCATCTGCGGCGGCTGAGTAGTCAAGTCCCCACGTTGGTCAGCGCCGTGCGGGTACAGGTGCGGCTGTTGTTTGAGCAGCAGGCCAAGCAGGCTACTACCCTGACCGACTACCAGGCCATTTGCTGGCTGGTGGAGCAGCAGTACTTGCACCCTAACCAGGCTGCGAACCTGGTTGAAGCCCTCACGAAAGAAGTCCTAGAAGCGTTTCTGAATGTGCACCAGGGCAGCTATGAGCTGGTGGAAGACAACGGCCTAGGCGACTTGCCTCGGTACTGCCAACTCAACCTGCGCACCACGGTGGAAGAATGCTACGCCCGCCTCAAGCAGCGCCGCCCTGGGTTTGGCCCAGCCAGCGGCGGCTACCAGGGGACGCCCGCTCCCCTGGCGGGGGTACGGGCGGTACCCCCGCCAGGGGAGGGGGGGCAGCCTGGGGCAGCCCGATCTGGGGCTAAGGCCCACTACACCATTGCCTGCATCGACGATAGCCCCACGGTGCTGCAAGCGATCAATAGCTTCTTAGACGACAAAATCTTTTCGGTCGTTTTGATCGATGACCCGATTAAAGCGTTGATGCAGATAATTCGAACTAAGCCCGACCTGATTTTGCTAGATGTCACCATGCCCAGCCTGGATGGCTACGAGCTATGTTCGCTGCTGCGCCGTCATCCAGACTTTAAGACTACCCCCATCATCATGGTGACCAGCAATACGGGATTTATTGATCGCGCCAAGGCCAAACTGGTCAGGGCATCGGGTTATTTGACCAAGCCCTTTAACCAGTCTGATCTGCTCAAATTTATTTTCAAATATTTGAATTAGATCGAGTTTTTCCGATTTTAGTTAGAGCACCAATGCCTGCTTAAAGCAGGCCAAAATCTTAGTGTTACGGTTAGGAACCGTTTCTGCGCGACTATGGCGATCGCCACAATCCACTAATTTTCTTTAGGTAAATTGTATGATGCAAGCGATTCTGTCAGGCACCATTTTGGTGGTTGAAGATACCCCCTCCGAAATGGAGCTGATGGTGCACTATTTGCGCGATAGCGGCTGTACGGTAATCTGTGCAGTAACCGCCCAGGAGGCCTTAGAAAAATCGGCTCACCAACCTCCCGACGTGATTGTCAGCGATGTGGTGATGCCGGGTATGAGTGGTTTTGAGCTGTGCCGCCAGCTCAAAATGGCCCAGGCTACGGCCCAGGTGCCGATCGTGCTCTGCACCTCCAAGGATCAAGATATTGACCGCCTCTGGGGCATGCGCCAGGGGGCCGATGCCTACCTGACCAAGCCCTACACCCGCGATCAACTGGTGCAGGCGGTGATGAGCGTGATGCGGGTGAACCGATGAGTAACCCATTAACTAAGTTCCAATCTCGTGGTGGCCAGACCCTGGCCCCCCAGACGCTCTCTCCCCAGACCCACAGCTATCTCCGCTTTAGCCTGGGGCCGCAGTCGGCGCTGCTGCCCACCCAGCAGGTGCAGGAGGCGATCGCCACCCCAGTGACCCGCATTACCCCCATGCCCAACCTGCCCCCGGCCATGCTGGGATTGATCAACCGCCGCAGCCGGGTGCTGTGGGTGGTGGATTTGGCCCTGCTGCTGGGGTTGCCTATGGCCTACCCCACCTCCCAGCAGTACAACCTGGTGCTGATGCAGGTGGGCACGGTGGCCGTCGCCCTGCGGGTCAGCCACATCGATGGCATTTTGAGCGTGGCGCCTCACCAATTGCAGCCTACTCCGCCCCATGTGCCCCCTGGCCTAGTGCCTTTTTTGCAGGGCTGTGTGCGGCAAGACGGCGATGTGCTGCTAAGCCTCGACGGCGACGCTCTGCTGCGGGCACCGGCGTTGCAAGCGCTTTAGCTAGTGCTGCTGACTCGCGGCCTAAATTTCATCGGCTGATTTTGTTAACTGATAGTGCGCTTAGCCGCCTACATTTCATTCACCCTGACCAGGGCCAGCACAAAGATCAAGCCGGTCTTCCTCCCTACCATCAGTGGTTTCTCCTTGCATCCTCAATGATTTTTGTATTGCCCTTGGCAGCCTACGGATGGCATATCCCGGCTGCCCTCGCCCTGACCTTAGTCAATCCAGCTTTATTCACCCAGGTAGTTGACCCATGACCACAAATTTTCGACCCTACACCCCGCCCCAGGCCGCTGATGACTCGGCCCAGCCCAATGGCGCTCTCAACGGCTCTGGGCAGCCAATGTACGACCGCGTTAATGCCGAAAAGGCGATTGAGATTAACCACCGGGCTCAAGTTGGCCTGATGCAGTGGTTTAGTAACCTGAGCGTGCGACGAAAGCAGCTAGCCGGCCTACTCACCTCGGAGATGATTTCGGTGCTGGGCCTAGTGGGGGTGGGGTCGTTTTTGATTGTGGCGGGCGGGCGCAACCAGTTGCTCAACCAGGCCAAGGCCGAGCTAGCGGTCACCGACATTGAGTACAACCTCAAAATCAACCAGATGGGCCTTGGCTTTCGCAGTCAGTCTGACAACCGCGCCATCGTGGATGCAGCGGCCGCCTATGCCCGCGGCGAAACTGTGTCGCCGGGAGCTGTGAATGCTGTGCAGCAAATTCTAGAGAACGAAATCGAAGCCTACAACATCGAGTACGCCACCCTGGTTGGCAATGACTTGAAGATCATTGCCAACGCCAACCGCGATCGCCGGGGCCAATCCTTTGACCCCAACGGGCTGGTGGGCACGGTGCTGCAAAACCCCCGCCAGATCAAAACCAGCGCCCTTGTTAGCTGGGATGAACTGCGCAACGAAGCGCCGCCCCTACCCGCCGACTTTGCAGATCAGGATGCGCTGATTCGCTACACCGTCACCCCGGTCAATGACCCGGCCACGGGGAAGGTGGTGGGGGCGCTGGTCTCGGGCGACATCGTCAACGGCAAAGACGCCATCCCCCGAGAGTCGATCGCCACCTTTGGCAATGGCTACAGCGCCCTGTACCAGCGAGATCAAGACGGCAACTTTGAGCTGGCTACGGCCCTCTACGCCGGGGATAATACCAATCTCGACCAGGCGGCGGCCAATGTGCCCCTCGACTCGACCGCGTTGCTGGAGCAGGCCGTGGCCCAGCCCGACCAAAATATCACCCGCCGCGATCGTATTGATGGCACGACCTACACCCTGGCCGCCCGCGCCATCAAAGGCTTTGACGGCAAGCCCGTGGCGGTGATGGTGCGGGGCAGTTCCGAAGCGGGCCTCAACGCCATGATTGGCAGGAGCCTACGGTTGCAATTGCTGGTTGTCCTGGCTGCTATGGCCGCCAATGTGGCGATCGCAGTTTTGCTGGGCCGCTCGATTTTGCGCCCGATGAAAAACCTACAGCAGGCCACCTGGCGCTTTGGCATGGGCGATCGCCAGGCCCGCGCCGACATATTTGCGACCGATGAAGTGGGTCGAGTGGCTCATGCCTTTAACCAATTGGCCGAAAACATAGCCCAGACCGAGGCCAATTGGCAGCAACGCTCTCATCAGGAACGGATAGGAACTGAGCAGGCCCAGCAGCTTGTCGATCTGACTCGTCAGATGCGGCGCACCCTTAAAGTAGACGATATTTTCAATACTTCGGTCGAAAATTTGCGCCATATCTTCAACGCTGATCGCGCTGTAGTCTATCGTTTCAACTCTGACTTGAAGAGTGGCATTATTACCGCCGAATCGGTTAAGCAAGGCTGGAAGCAAACCATGGGGCAAACCGTTGAAGATCCCTTGACTCCCGAATCCGTTGAACACTTCTACTCTGGAAAAATTGCTTACATTAACGATCGTGACCAAGAGGGATTAACCAGCTGTCACTGCCAAATTCTAGAGCGATTGCAGGTTCATGCCAACATGGTTGGCCCCATCATCGCTGGAGACAAACTCATGGGCTTGATCTGCGTCCACCAGTGCTCTGGCCCCCGTCAATGGCAACCCGACGAAATTGAACTGATGCAGCAAATTGCCACTCAAATGGGGTACACCCTCAGCCAGGCCAACCTGGTAGAGCAGCTAGAAAGCAGCACGACCAAAGAACAACAGATCAATGGCATCGTCTTTAAAATGCGAGAAAGCCTCGAGGAAGACCGCATCTACCGGGCTGCGGCCCTAGGCATTCGATCAGCGCTGCAAGCTGATCGAGCCATTATTTATCTATTTGATGAAAAATGGCAGGGCACGATCACGACAGAGGCCGTTGAGCCTGGCTGGCCCACCGTCCTCGGGGCTCAGATTTATGACCCCTGCTTCGCCGACGGCTATGTCGAAAAATATCGTCAGGGCCGCATCCAGGCCACCACAGATATTTACCAAGCTGGGTTAACCGACTGTCATTTGAAACAGTTAGAGCCTGCGAAGGTTAGAGCCAATCTGGTTGGCCCGATTGTCGCCAACAACCAGCTGATTGGGCTGCTGATTGTTCACCAGTGCTCTGGCCCTCGAGACTGGAGCGAGTTAGATATTAACGCCCTCCGCCAGGTGGCGGTACAGCTGGGCTTTGCCATTGAGCAGGCCCGCCTGTACGCCGAGGCCGACGCCCTAGCGGAAGAGCGTCGCCAAAAACAAGAGGTGCTCCAGCGCCAGCTCGTCGATCTGCTCAGCGAGGTAGAAGGGGCCGCACGGGGCGACCTGACCGTGCGGGCCGACGTGACGGCGGGAGAAATAGGCACCGTTGCCGACTTCTTTAACGCCATCGTGGAAAGCCTGCGCCAGATTGTCACCAAGGTCAAAACCTCCGCTGCCCAGGTCAACGCCTCCCTGGGGGAAAACGAAGGCGCGATTCAAGCCCTGGCCACCGAGGCCCTGCGCCAGGCCGACGAGGTCACCCAAACCCTCGCCTCGGTCGAAGCCATGACCGCCTCGATTCAGCAGGTCGCCGCCAGTGCGAAGCAGGCTGCCGTGGTCGCCAACAGCGCCTCCTCCACCGCCGCGAACAGCGGTCAGGCGATGGATCTAACCGTGCAAAACATCCTCAGCCTGCGGGAAATCATCGGCGACACCTCCAAAAAAGTGAAGCGCCTGGGCGAATCCTCCCAGCAGATCTCCAAGGCGGTGTCGCTGATTAACCAGATTGCCATGCAGACCAACCTACTGGCCATCAACGCCGGCATCGAAGCGGCCCGAGCCGGGGAAGAAGGCCAGGGCTTTGCAGTGGTAGCCGAAGAGGTGGGTGAACTGGCCTCCCGCTCCGCCGACGCCACCAAGGAGATCGAGCGCATCGTCGAAACCATTCAGCGGGAAACCGCCGAAGTGGTCGAAGCCATGGACCAAAGCACCACCGAAGTAGTCGCCGGTACCCGGCTAGTCGAAGACGCCAAGCACAACCTGGGTCGCATCCTCGACGTCTCCCAACAGATCGATAGCCTGGTGCGCTCCATCTCCGATGCCACCGTCTCCCAGGTCGAAATCTCCGCCACCGTCACCCAGCTGATGCAAGGCATCGCCCAGGAATCCACCCGCACCTCCAAATCCTCCCGCGAGATCTCCACCTCCCTACGGGAAACCGTCGATGTAGCCCGCTCCCTCCAAGCCACCGTCGGCACCTTTAAAACCGGCGACAAGTAGAACCGGATATATCACGGTTCTACTTGTCGCCCACCCACCCACCTACCCACCCACTCACCCCCATGTCCGACGCAAAGGAACTTGAAATCCGGCTTCAGTTTCTCGACGAGGCCCAAGACTACCTCGAGACCCTGGGCACCCACCTGATGGGGCTGTCTCATACCTTTGAGGCCAGCACCATCAACGAAGCCCTGCGGGCAGCCCACTCCATCAAAGGCGGCGCGGCCCTGATGGGGTTTCAGGCCCTCAGCGACCTGGCCCACTATCTGGAAGACAGCCTCAAGGTGCTCAAGGTGCAGCGGGGCAAGCTCACCATCGACAATGACCTCGAGCAGCTTCTGTTGGCTGCAGTCGACTGTCTGGCCCAGGTGATGGTGGGCCAGCGCCAGTGCCTCAACCAGGGCACCCTGAGCCAGCCCCCGGTCGATGCTGGCTGGCTCGAGCACCACGCCGGGCCGATTTTTGAGCAGCTCCACCAGCGCCTCGGCGACCCGGTCGACGAAGATGCCTACTCCATGCTGTCGCCGGAGGAGGGCCAAGACATTATTCCGATGCTGTTTCAGAGCGAGGTCGAGGGCTGCCTGAATCGGCTAGAAAAAGCCTTGGCCGAAGACTCTCCCTGCCTGCGGGAAGAGGCCCAGATTCTGGCCCAGGAGCTGGGTGGCCTGGGGGAAATGCTGCAGCTCCAGAGCTTCATTAGCCTCTGCCAGTCGGTGTCCACCCAGGTCACCGCCGCTCCAGAAGACTCCCTGGTCGCCGTGGTGCAGGAGTCCCTGGGGGTATGGCGGCGCTGCCAGGCGCTGGTGCTCACCGGCAATCTCAACACTCTGCCAGACCAGATGGTGATCGCCGCGATCCCCTCCGGGACAATCCTTATCCCCGACCTGCCTAGGGATGTCATGCCGACCCTGGAGGATGACGACATTACCGTCCCAGTCTTCTCTCTGGAGGAGGATTTGGCCCTGGAGTTCGACGCCCTGGACTCCGACGTGACCGATGAAGTGACCGATGAAGTGACCGCCCCCTGGGCCGAGTCAGTGGGCAGCGGCGGATTCGACGAGATGGCCGCCGCTGGCTGGGAGTCACCGCAGGGTACCGCCCCGTCTAGCCCCTCGCCCACAGCCCCCGATGACCTGGATGACGACAGCACCGTGCGGGTGCCGGTGAAGCAGATCAACCAGCTCAGCGACCTGTTTGGCGAACTCACCATCGAGCGCCACCGCCTCGAGTTGGAGGTCAGCCGCCTGCGGGACCTGGTGGGGACAATGCAAACCCGCATGCGCACCCTCGACCAGGTCAACAACGATCTGCGCGCCGCCTATGATCGCGTCGCCACCCAAGACACAGCTGTCCCACTGCTGCCCGCTGCCCCAATCAACAGTGTCCCAACCAACGCAGTCCCAACCAACGGAGCCAATACTACCCACCCCCAGTTCGACGTGCTCGAACTCGACCACTACCGCGATCTGCACCTACCCTTTCGCGAAATCGTAGAAACCATCATTCAGCTGCAAGAGGTGGGTGCCGACGTCGAGCTGTCCCTCGATGGCACCGAGCAAACCACCCGTACCCTGCGCAAAACCGCCCGCCAACTGCAAAAAAATATCACCCAACTGCGCATGCGGCCCCTGGCGGATATCTTTGATCGCTACCCCCGCTCCCTGCGGCAAATGTCGTTGCAGTACAACAAACCCGTCGAACTCAAGCTCCAGGGCCAGCGCACCCTCGTCGACCGCAATGTCCTCGAAGCGCTCCAAGAGCCGCTGATGCACATCATCCGCAACTGCTTCGACCACGGCATCGAAGACGCCGCCACCCGCCAGCTCCACGGCAAACCCGCCACCGGCACGATCACGATTTCCGCCCAGCAGCACAACAGCCGCACGCTCATCACCATCAGTGACGACGGCGGCGGCATCCCGGTAGAGAAGATTCGCGAGCGGGCCCGCCAGATGGGCCTCGACGATGGCTTACTGGCGATCGCCAGCACCCAGGAACTCCTGTCGCTGATCTTTGAACCTGGCTTTAGCACCGCCAGCGAAGTCACCGACCTCTCCGGGCGCGGCATCGGCATGGATGTCGTGCGCACCAAGCTCAAAGAGATTCGCGGCGACATCCAGGTCGAGACCCAGCCCGGTGAAGGCACCACGTTCATGCTCTCGATTCCCTACACCCTGTCGGTGTCTCGGGTGCTGATTGCTGAGAGTCGGGGCCTGCGCCTGGCCTTTCCGGTCGATGCGATTGAAGAGATTATGGTCTTGCCCCCCGAGGCGGTGCTGTCCACCGCCGGGCGAGAAAGCTTTGAGTGGAACGGCGAACTGGTGCAGCTAGTGCGTCTGGCTGACTGGCTGCACTTCAACTGCCCCGTGGCCCTGGAGAGCCCCGAAACCGCGCCCGCCATTTCCATTCCCACCGTTTTGCTGGTGTGGGCCAACCAACGCTGGGTCGGCCTTCAGATTGAGCGCTCCTGGGGAGAGCAAGAAGTCGCCCTGCGCCGGGTGGTGGGCAACTTGCCCATGCCCCAGGGCTTCAACAGCTGCACCATCATGGGCGACGGCCAGGTGGTACCCCTGGTCAACACCTCTGAACTGCTGTACTGGATCGCCAGTTGCGAAGCCACCGGAGCCAGTAGCCTTGAGCAAACCACCTTGCCCGCCCTGGTCACCAGCGGCTCCCGCTACGAGGCCAGCACCGGCTCCCGGCGACCCACGGTGCTGCTGGTCGATGACTCGATCAACGTGCGCCGCCTACTCGCCCTCACCCTGGAAAAAGCCGGTTACCAGGTGGCCCAGGCCAAGGACGGCCAAGATGCCCTCGACAAACTGGTGGCGGGGCTAGCGGTCGAGGCCGTGATCTGCGATGTCGAAATGCCTCGCCTCGATGGCTACGGCTTTTTGGCCCGGCTCAAGGCCGAAACCGACCACGAACATCTCCCCGTGGCGATGTTGACCTCCCGCAGCAGCCAAAAGCACCGACAGTTGGCCATGAATCTGGGGGCCGCAGCCTACTTTACCAAGCCCTACAGCGAGCAGAGTCTGCTCAGGACTCTCGAAGACATGATTCAGCCTGCCTTGGTGACGTGAGGGCGCAGGCCCCAGAACGCAAGCGCTGAGTCCTAAGGAGGAGTGCCCGTTCGCGGAGTGTTCCGAAGGAAAGGGCTTCGTCGTGAGCTCAGCCGAATGGCGGGGTGGGTTAAACCAGCGACAAAAATTGAGCTTCTGACGACGGATAAGCTCCTCCCGGCTCAGATTGACCCACCCCTGACCCCTCCGAGGAGAGGACGGTTAGCCTGATTTTGCGAAGGAGAAAACTATCCCGAACTCTGCTTGCTCAACCATCTCCTCAGACCACGTACTCCGACTCAGGCCAATGGTGGGCATTGCCCACCCTACCCCCTCACCCACCCACCCACTCCCCATGACCACCACCATCACCCGCTACCGCCGCCGCCCGGTCCAGGAACCGACCCTGCAGCTGATTGCCTTTCAACTGCGCCACCACTGGTTCTGCTTGCCCTTGGTGATGGCGCGGCGGGTGCTGCCCACGGCGGCGGACGATGCGGCGCGGGGCTTGGGTTTGACGCTGCTCCACCAGGAGACGGTGCCGATTTTGGATCTGGCCGACCGGGTATATCAGCCCTTACCTCTGTTGCCGGGCTCTAGCCCGAGGCCCGATGACCCCACCCCCGATGATGGGAACAGCCAGCGGCTGCAATCCATTGTGGTGGTTGACTCGTCGCGCTTTGGGGCGCTGGGGCTGTTGGTAGACGGCATTCCCGCTCTGAAGCGGGCGCGGCAGTCGGCCTTTCGCCCCGTGCCTGCCAGTTACCTGATGATCAACCGGTTGCAGGGCATCAACACCCTGGTCATGGTTGATGATGCCGAGCCGCCTCTATTTTTGCTGGAGGTGGATGCTCTAGTTTTTTAAGCGCGCTGGTCAAAAATATTCAACAAAACATCTTAATTAAAGATAAAAACGGGTCAAAATTACATTGATTTTTCATCAAAATAAATCTGATTATCTAACGCTTTATACGGAATATATTCTATGAATAATGATTACTTTAATGACAGTTCATGGATGGCTTTTTCCGCAACATCAATCCGCAATCAGGACGGATTCAACTCAGTCGACAACACCCAAGCCATCACTATACTCAGGGGCTAACTATGAGTAGCCAGGCGTCACAATATTCTAAGCCTATAGCCCGATATTTGCGCGTTAAAAGTTTGCAGGTTTTTCCTGTTCTTAAACGCCTGAATTTTAGCGGTCAGCTCACCTGGTCAGCTCCGGCAGGGCATCAGTGGACGCTATTTTTTAACCGGGGCCAGGTGGTCTATGGCACTGGCGGGGTACATCCTGTACGGCAGTGGTATCGCCAGGCCCAGGCCCGGTTGCCGGAGCCGGAGCTAAGTTATCAGTCGTTGCAGAAATCCCTAGGGGCGAGTACTCAGTCGAGCTGGCTTCACAGCTCAGACTACCAGTTGTTTCAGCACTGGTGCAGCCAGGGGCAGCTCTCTAACCAGGCGCTGCAAACCGTCAGCACCAAGATTGTGACTGACATCTTATTTGATGTGGTGCAGGCCCGCGAAACCCAATATCAGCTGGCTCGGCACTCGCCCCTTGACCCTAGTCAAGTGCCTATGGGTATCGATGACACGGATCTGCTGCCCTCGGTGACGGAGCTGTGGGAGGCCTGGCTCGAGGCTGGTTTAGAGGCCTATTCGCCCAATTTAGCCCCGGTGATTCAGCATCCGGAGCCGATTCAGGAGGCGGTGTCGCCTCGGGTATACGCCTCGCTGATGCAACTGCTGGATGGCCAGCGTAGCCTGCGCGACCTGGCGGTCAAACTAGGCCAAGACGTGCTGAACCTCACCCAGGCCCTCCAGCCCTACATTCAGGCGGGCTGGATCAGCCTGGTTGAGGTGGCCGACTTTCCGCCGATTGATGGGCGGGGTGGGCTGGTGGTGGGCGGCGATCGCAGCGCCCAGCGCCCCCTCAAAATTGCCTGTGTCGACGACAGCCCCATGATTTGCAAAGCCATGGGCCAGGTGATTCGGTCGGCGGGGTACGATTTTGTGGCCATTGTCGAGGGGTCAAAGGCGATTCCTACCCTGCTGGCCCAAAAGCCCGATCTGGTGTTTTTAGACCTGGTGATGCCCGACACCAACGGCTATGAAATTTGCACCAGCCTGCGCAAAATATCTCGCTTTAAAGAGATTCCCATCGTCATTCTCAGCGGCAACGACGGCCTGGTCGATCAGGTGCGGGCGCGGCTGCTGGGGGCCACCGATTTTTTAAGTAAACCCATGGAGCCAATTGTGATTCTTTCCGTCATTCGCAAACACCTCACCCCCGTTCAACTCACCAACCCACTCACCCATCCACCCATCCACCCATCCCAGGTTTAACCCATGAGCACCGTTCTAATTGTTGAAGACAGCCTCACTGATAAAGAAGTCCTCACCCTCTGCCTGCGCGATCGCGGCATTACCGTACTGACCGCTAAAAGCGCCGAAGAGGCCTTTCAGCAGGTCAAAAGTCATCGGTTTGATCTAATTATTCTCGACGTGGTGCTGCCTGATCGCAGCGGTTTTGAAATTTGCCGCGAGCTGAAAGAAGACGCCGCGACCCAGCAGGTGCCGGTGATTATGTGTTCTACCAAGGGCACCGAAATGGATAAGTTCTGGGGTCTTAAGCAGGGGGCCGATGCCTACCTGGCCAAGCCCATTGACCAGGATGAACTGATACGGGCTGTGGATCAACTGGTTAAAGCCTAGGCCGGGAAGGCAGAAGGCGAAAGGCAGAAGACAGGACGGAAAACCCTTGTGAAACAAAGGTTTGGCTGGGGTAAATGGATGCTTTATGGATGCCTTCAAGGATTAGATGATCGATTCGCCAGCAGCAGCATAGTCGCTAGAAAAGGAGCCTGAGCTATGACGTCTGAGATTGCCGTGGGCCGTGAGGGCCCGTCTGTGACCACTGCGCCTCCGCCAAAGGAGACCGATCTCTCTACGGATCTGGCTGGGTTGGCACCGGAGGCCACCTTCTTGCAGATCACCCTCGACGGCGATCTGCCCCTGCTGCTGCCCGGCACCAACCTGGTCGAAATCATGAAGTTGCCCCTGGGTCAGGTGGTGCCCATGTTTCAGATGCCCCCCTGGGTAGTGGGCCTCTACAACTGGCGGGGCGACCTACTGTGGGTGGCCGATGGGGGGCATTTTGTGGGGCTGGCCCCCTGGTACCGCCAGGCCGAAGCCGCCACCCGCCACACGGTGGTCGTGATCAAGCCCCCCTACGTTGCGCCCGAGGGGGCCAACCAGCTGGTCGATGAGTCGCCCCTGACCCTAGGTCTGGTGGTGAGCGCCGTAGACGCCATGGTGACCTACCCCGCCGCCGCCCTGCAGCCAGTGCCCGACCTCGGTGCTCTACCGGAGACGAGCGCCGCGCGCCTCACGCCTGACCTTTTGCCCCTGCTCCAGGGGTGCTGTATGGATAGCTCGGGCCAGCCCCAGCTGATTTTAAACGGCACGGCCATGTTAACCGCCATGGCCCAGACCCAGGCCTGACCCCGCCACCCCTACCCCCAAACTGTTCCCGCTATACAAATCCCTAAGGTGACTTGCTATGACCCACGTTCCGTCTCTGTTTAAGCTCCCCAAGCGCGCTCCATCGGCTGAGGCTCAGGGCCGGGTCGAACCCAACCCCGGTGCGACTCTGCCTAGCAGCGGCCTGATCAAAACCTACCTGACGGGCCGCACCCTGCGGCAGCAACTGCTGTCTACGGTGCTGCCCCTGAGTCTGTTACCTCTAGTGATGGGGGGGCTGATTACCTATGGCCTGACCCAGGGCCGTACCCGCACGGCCGTCAACCAGGATCTCCAGGGACAGGCTCGGTTGGCCAGTGAAGTTATCACCAGCAACCTGGTGGAGCAACTTGTCTTCGCCCAAACCTTTACCCAAAACCCGCTGATTTTAGATAAGGTGCGGCGCGATCGCACACTGGTGGCCGATCTAAATCTGATGGACATTCCCGAAGCAGACCTGGAAAATCGCTTTAATGCGTCCAGGCAACTGGCCCCCAATGAGGTGTTTAACGACTACCTAGCCCAGGCTGCCGCGACGAAGCAATTCGCCGAGATCATTGTCACCGAAGCCAATGGCCTTAACGTGGGCTACAACAGCATCCCCTCTGACTTTGTGCAAGCGGGCGAAGACTGGTGGGATCTGGCCAAACGTGACGGCTTTTGGTTTGGCCCCGCCGTCTACAATGACTCGGCCCGTCGGGTCGGCATCGACTTTAGCCATGCCATTCGCGACCCCAAAAGCAACGAATTTTTGGGCGTAACCAAGTTCTTGATTACCGACCTCCAGTTTGATTTGCTCAACGATTACCTGGTCAACGCTGGTCTGCAAGGCTCTCAGCAGGTGCAGTTGCTCGACCCCAACTCCAACTTCGTGCTGACAAACTTCACAGAACAGGGAAAAGAAGAAGCCCTCGCCGCGCAATCGCTCGACCTGGTGGGGGGCCAGGTGATCACTGACCTGGCTACCGCCGTGGTCACCGCCGCCCTAACCGAACCGCCCCCGGCCGCGCAGGATCTGCAACAGCAGCTCAGATCGGCCTTCCCGGTTAGAAACTTGGAGGTCTCTACCATCACCGTTACTGGCTCAGAGATCTTCGTGGTGGCCTTTACCCACCAGGACAAACAATATTCCCTAACCCAGTTGCCCAAGCTGAACTGGGTAGCGATCGCCTCTATGGATGTCGCCGAAATTCGCGCCGCTGGTCTCAACGATCTGCTGATCTTGGGGTTGTTGGGGGTAGTGCTGGGCGGCGTGTCGGCCCTCCTGATCGGACTTCTAGCCCGACAAATCTCTGCTCCCCTTGACACCCTGGCAGGCCAGGCCAGGGCCGTCTCCCAAGGCAACTTTGACACCCAAGTCACCCTGCTCGGATCCTTCGAAACCCAAACCCTGGGTCAAACCCTTAACGAGCTGGTGGTGCAGGTGCGGGGCTTTTTGCGCGAGCAAACCCTCAATACCCGTCGCGCCAACCTGACCGCCGCCATTACCGGGGTCGAAATTGTTGACCCCACCGATCTGCCGCCCATTTATGAGCGCCTGGTCACCGAAGCCCGCGATATTCTCGCTCCTGATCGGGTGGTGATTTACCGGTTCAACCCCGACTGGAGCGGCAAGATCGTGGCCGAATCGGTCGAGGCCAATTTACCTAGCGCCTACGAGCAACAGCTGGGCGACCCCTGCATCCCCGCCGCCACCCGCGAAAAATACCAGGCTGAAGGCATTTTGCTCGAAAATAATGTCGCCACCGCCACCTTCCACCCCGAGCACCTGGCCCTGTTGCAGAACCTTCAGGTTAAATCGATTTTGGGGGTACCCATTGTCGGCCAGGGAGGACTCTATGGCCTGCTGATTGCCCACCACTGCCAGGGCGTACACCTTTGGCAGGAGAGCGAAGTCGACTTCCTCAAACAGATTGGCTTGCAGTTGGGCCTGGTGATTGAACGTGTACAGCTGATTGACCGCACCCGCACCCTGGCCGAAGAGCAGCGGCAGATTAAAGAGAGCCTCCAGCGCAGCGCCCTGCAACTGCTGATGGATGTTGACCCCGTCAGCCAGGGCAACCTGACCGTGCGCGCCCAGGTGACCGACGACGAAATTGGCACCCTGGCCGACTCCTACAACGCCACCATCGCCAACCTGCGCAAAATTGTGGTGCAGGTGCAAGGTGCCTCCCGCCAGGTAGCCGACACCACCGACACCAGCCAAACCTCCGTGCGCACCCTGGCCGAGTCGGCCAATCAACAGGCCGCCGACATTACCATCGCCCTCGATCGCGTCCAGGAGATGACCACCTCGGTGCAACTGGTGGCCACCAACGCCGAAAAAGCCGAGGCGGCGGTGGTGCAGGCTGAGCAGACCGTCGCCCAGGGGGACGCCGCCATGAACCGCACCGTCGACGGCATTATCGCCATTCGCGAAACCGTGGCCGACACCGCCAAAAAAGTCAAACGACTGGGCGAATCCTCCCAGAAAATCTCCAACGTGGTGAACCTGATCAGCGGCTTCGCAGCCCAGACCAACATGCTGGCCCTCAACGCCTCCATTGAGGCCTCCCGCGCCGGGGAAGGGGGCAAAGGCTTTGCGGTGGTCGCCGAAGAAGTGCGCGAACTGGCCCGCCAGTCAGCCGAAGCCACCACCGAAATCGAAAAGCTGGTGGCCAGCATTCAAACCGAGACCAACGCCGTGGTCACCGCCATGGAAACCGGCACCGAGCAGGTGGTCACCGGCACCCAGCTGGTGGACGAAACCCGCCAGAGCCTCAACCAAATCACCGCCGTCAGCCGCCAGATTAGCGACCTGGTCGCCGCGATCGCCGACGCCACCGTCGTCCAAACCCAAGCCTCTGAGGTGGCCAGCGAAACCATGACCAACGTAGCCACCACCGCCAGCCAAAACTCCAGCGCCGCCAACCAGGTCGCCGATGCCTTTAGCGAACTGCGCTCCGTAGCCCAGGCGTTGCAGGAGGAAGTCGGCCGATTCAAGGTCAGCTAGGGGAACGGTATGGGGTGCAAGGTGCAAGGTGTCAGGTCTTTCCCACTAGGCCTCGGCCTCTCCCCAAAACCCAAACCCTTATACCTTGCACCCCAAACCTTATACCTCAAACCCAAAACCTCGTACCCCAAACCTTCCCCCTCCCATGCCCAACCCTCCCCACATCCGTGACCAGGCTTACCAGTTCTTCCTTGAGGAAGCCCCGGAGCTGCTGCAAACCATCGAGTCTGGGCTGCTGGTCCTACAGCAGCAGCGGGACACCGCTGAAATTCACGAGGTTATGCGGGCGGCCCATTCTCTCAAGGGGGGGGCGGCCAGCGTGGGTCTAGAGCCGATTAAGGCGATCGCCCACCGACTAGAGGCCCTATTTAAATCCCTCTACAGCGAATCGGTGGTGATCGATGACGAGCTGGAGGGTCAGCTGCTCCAGGCCTTTGACTGCCTGCGGCTGCCCCTCACCCAGCAGCTCACCGAGGGGGCGTTTGATGGAGAACAGGCCCTGGCCCTGGCCGAACCGGTGCTGCAAACCCTGGAACAGCGCCTGGCCAGCGCGATCGCCGAAACCGAGAACTTCATCCCCAGTTCCTCGGATCTGGGGTTTGACATGGCCACGGCCATTTTTGAGGTCGATGTGCAGCAGGGGCTAGACCACTTGACCCGGCTGCTCGAGCAGCCCGAGGCCCAAGAAATGGCGGGTGAGCTGCGGGCCCAGGCGGAAATTTTTATGGGCTTTGCCGAGCTGCTGGATCTGGCTGGGTTTGCCCTGATTGCCCAGACCGCCATCCAGGCCCTGGCGCTCAACCCGGCCCAGGCGGTAGAGATTACCCGCCTGGCGATCGCAGATTTTAGCCAGGGTCGAGCGGCTGTTTTAGCCGCCGGGTCAACCACTGGCGGTGCCCCCTCCGCCGCCCTGCAAGCCCTGGCCACCGAGGTCAACCTGGCCCCATCAGAGCCCTCAGCCCCGTCCCTCGATCGCCCCGTTCTATCCCTCGAGCCCCTGGCCGAGGAATCTTTAACGGCAGTGTTTGGCGATCAGGCCGGGGACGACAGCGAGTGGGATGCGCTCTATGCCGAAGCCGAGGCCGAAGTCGAGGCCGAAGCCCTCGCCTGGCTCACCGAGCCCCAGACAGACACCGATTGGGCAGCACCCTCGCCCCCTCCCCCCAGCCCCGCCAGTCTGGAACTTCCCGCCCCATCGCCTCTGACCTTCATCCACCCTAGCGGCGAAATCCCTAACCCAGCGGCCGCCCTAGGCATTGAATCTATCTTTGATCTCGACGATCTACCCACCCCCAACCTTGACCCCACCCCCACCCCCAAAGACACGCCACCCACCCACCCTCTCACCCTCTCACCCACTCCACCCACCTTCTCCCCCTCCCCCACTCCCCCACTCCCCCCCAGCCTCACCGTCCGAGTCGACACCCAACGCCTCGCCCGCATGGACAACCAGCTCGGCGAGCTGACCATTAACCGCAATGGTCTGGCCCTGCAAACCAACCAAATTCGCCTCGGCCTGAAGGAGCTGGTCAGCCGCTTTGAGCGCGTGCGGGCCACCGTCGAGCAATTGCAAGGGGTCTCGGATCAAATTTTGATTGCCCCCGAACGCCAGCGCCAGCCGGTTGTGATCGGCAGGTCTACCCCGATCGCCCCCACCCGGCCCCCCGGCTTCGACTCCCTCGAAATGGACACCTACACCGCCCTCTACACCTACACCCAAACCCTGCTCGAAGAGATGGTGCAGCTCGAGGAAGCCGCCGCCGATGTGATCCTGTTTAACCGCCAGTCCGATCAACTGCTGGGGCAGCATCGCAAAATGCTCTCCCAGGTGCAAGACGACCTGATGTACGCCCGCATGGTGCCTCTGGGTCAGGTGCTGAACCGGTTTCCTCGGGTGCTGCGCGACCTGGCCAATACCTACGACAAACCGGCCCAGCTTACCCTAGAGGGCACCGCCCTCCTGGTCGACAAGGCGGTACTCGAAAAGCTCTACACCCCCCTGCTGCACCTGCTGCGCAACGGCTTTGACCACGGCCTAGAACCGGCCGCCGAGCGGGCTGGCCAGGGCAAACCCGACCAAGGGCAGATCACCATGGGGGCCTGCTATCGCGGTCGCCAGATCGAAATCGAAGTCTGCGACGATGGCCAGGGCCTAGACCTAGAGCGGGTGCGCCAGCGGCTGATCGACCTGGACTGGCTCTCGGCGGCAGAGGCCAGCACCGCCACCACCGACCAGCTCTGCCGCTATATTTTTGAGCCCGGCTTCTCGACCGCCGAGCAGGTTAGCGAGCTGTCGGGGCGGGGGGTGGGCCTAGACGTGGTGCGAGACCAAATGCAGCGCCTCAAGGGCACCGTAACGGTGCAGTCGGTGCCAGGGGAAGGGACTCGATTTACCCTGTCGCTGCCGATGACCCTCAGCATTGTCAACCTGCTGATCTGCTTTGTCGGGTCTACCCCCATTGCCTTTCGCAGCGACAGCATTATCGAAATTTTGGTGCCCCAATCGGCCCAGCTCGACCATCAGCCCGACCAGACCTGGCTGACCTGGCACGATCAGCGGGTGCCGCTCTATAACCTCGGCGATCTGCTGTCCTACCGCTGTTTGCGACCCGAATTGCCCCTCAGTCAGGTGCTGGCGGCGGTGCCCTCCCCCGCCGACTGGGAGTCACCGGTGCTGATTTTGGCCCGAGGCGACCGCCACTTTGCCATTCAGGTTGATCGTCTGGTGACCGAGCAAGAATCGGTGATTAAGTCCTTTGGCCCGGCCCTCAGTCCGCCCCCCTACGCCTACGGCTGCACCGTGCTGGGGGATGGCAGCGTGATTCCGGTCATTGATGGTCAGGCCTTTTTAGATAACTTGCTCAGCCGACCGTCCGTCGCCAGCCCCGAGCGGTCAGACAGCCCCGAGCAGCTAGAGCGGCCAGGGCTCCTCGCCGCTCCCCCGCAGGCCATCTCCCAGGCGACCCTGCACCCAGCCACCACCGTCCTGGTGGTGGACGACGCCGTCACCTCCCGCCGCACCCTGGCGCTTTCCCTAGAGCGGGCGGGCTACCGGGTGCTCCAGGCCCGCGATGGCCAGGCCGCCCTCGAACAGCTGGCCCAAAACCCCGCCGTGGGTCTGGTGGTCTGCGACATCGAAATGCCCAACATGAATGGCTTTGAATTTCTCACCGTGCGCCGCGAAACCCCGGCCCTAGCCCAGATTCCCACCCTGATGCTGACCTCGCGCAGCAATGACAAGCACCGCTGGCTAGCCCTGCAACTGGGGGCCACCGACTACTTTTCTAAGCCCTACCTCGAGCAAGAGTTTTTAGGGGCGATCGCCACCCACCTCCAAGCCACCCACCTCTAATGCCAAATCCGAGTGCCATCGCCCCAATTCCCAAAAGGCCTGACCGTAGGGGCAAACGGTTGTTTGCCCGGCTGAATCGGGGGTAGCCAAGGAGGATTTAGGATAGGCCACCCACCCCTCAGCCCCAACATCAATTACTGGCGGGCGGCGGGCAAAATCACCATGGCATCGCCGAAAGAATAGAAGCGATAGTCGTGGGCGATCGCCTCCTCGTACAGCTCTAGCAGTCGCTCTCGCCCGATCAGGGCGCTGACCAGCATCAGCAGGCTAGACCCCGGCAGGTGAAAGTTGGTAATCAGCCCATCGACCACTCGGTACTGGTAGCCGGGGTAGATAAACAGGTTGACCTTGCCCTGCCAGGGCTGAAGTTCGCCCCCCTGGGCGGCCCCTTCCAGTGCTCGAACGACGGTGGTGCCCACGGCAATCACCCGACCGCCCCGCGCCTTGGTGGCGTTGATCTGGGTCACGGTTTCGGCGGAGACATCGATCCATTCGCCGTGCATTTTGTGGTCGAGAATGTTGTCGGCTTCGACCGGGCGAAAGGTGCCCACGCCCACGTGGAGGGTGATGTGCGATCGCCTTACCCCCATTGCCTCCAGCCGCTCAAATAGCTCTGGGGTGAAGTGCAGCCCGGCGGTGGGGGCCGCCACCGCCCCCGGCGCATCGGCATAGACCGTCTGGTACTGGTCGGGGGAGGCCGCTGTGTCGGTGATGTAGGGGGGCAGGGGCACTTCCCCCAGCCGCTCGAAGAGGTCGAAAAGCGATTCACCGCCCTGGGGTTCAAACTTGACTACTCGGCCACTGGTGGCGGGGTCAGTATCCAGCACCAAAGCCACCAGGTCGGGCCGGTCGGGGTTGGGGCCAAAATGCACCGTCGCCCCCGGCTTGAGGCGGCGGCCGGGGCGCACCAGGGCCAGCCAGTGATGGTCGCCTTGGTCTTCAAGCAAAAATACTTCCACCTGGGCACCGCCGGGCTTGTGCCCCCGCAGCCGGGCCGGTATTACCCGGGTGTTGTTGAGCACCAGCAGGTCGCCGGGTTGCAGCAGCGCGGGTAGGTCGCGGAAGTGGTGGTGGCTGGCGGTCGGCCCATCGACCACCAGCAGGCGCGAGGCATCCCTTGGGGTAACGGGGGTTTGAGCTATTTTTTCTGGCGGCAGAAAATACTGATAGGCCGAGAGGGAATGCTCAGGAGAGCGGACCTGGCTCTCTGGATCTAGTCTCTCTGGATCTAGTCTCTCTGGGATCAATCCTTCTGAGGCCGGTTTTTGACCATCGCGCATAGCCTAGCCAGGTTGGGGGGATACACCCAGGTCAGGTAGGGGGACTTAACCCTAACGGCCCTGGGGCTAATCCAAGACAATAAGAACAACAAGAGAACTGTAGCACCTGTCAACAAGGTCAAGATGGAATACACCTATTATCTCGCCAACGCTAGTTTGACCCTCCGTGTGGTCGAACACCTGCTGAGCTGTGATCGCCTGCCCCTAGACCGGTTACCCCTAGAATTTATGACGGTGATTCATCAGATCGATGGGTGGGTCATTCGCGTCAAAATGGATGACAACATTGGCGTCTACGATGCCGAAAATTTTCGCGCCTACATGAACGAGCTGGGCATCGCCTACGATCCCGGCATTCGAGTGCGGATGGCGCTGTGGGGCCTAGAAACCGGCCAGTCGCCCATTGATGTCATGCGCCGCTATCAGGTGGCGATCGTCTCCCACGGTAAGCCCGATCGCGAAGAGATCGAAGCCTTTCGCCGTCAGTTTGTCATGGGTCTGGGCTACTGCCCCGAAACCCTAGCCTAGGGCCAGCGCCCCCAGCCAGTTGTTTCCACCATGTATCTCCCCAAAAGGACAGGGCCACCTGTCCTTTTTTGTTGGCTCTGCGGTTCTAATGTCATCACCCCGACGCCCAACACCCGACACCCGACACCCGACACCTAATACTAGATCCTAGTTGCCTACCCCCGATTGGTTAAGGGCAAACAACCGTTTGCCCCTACGGGATACCTGTTTTGATCAGTTTTTTTTGAACTCGGACTTGGTATAACACCTAATCTCCCCCAGGTGATTTTGTTAGACGAATGCTCTATGGCTAAAAGCCCGGTTGCTTCATCGCTGCTCTAACGACAGGACTAGCCGCCTGCCCCAGAAACCGGGTTTCTGGACCGGCGTTCTAGGGGTTTACTCTCGGCCTATTCTCCTCCTGCCTTGTCACACAATTTGTAGTTTCTGCACTAAACAATAGAGCCGCGAAACTGCGCTAACCCATAAGGTAAAGCCAGTTCACGAAAGTGAAATACATATGACATATGTAGTACATCCATCTGGAGAATGCCCCCATGCTTATTCCCTATCAACATCCCCCTGAACCCCAGATTGAGTGCCCCCACTGCCGCCGCCACAGCGTCGTCAGACATGGCGAAAGTGAGTACGTCTGCCTCAACTGTGACTACCGCCGCGATTTGTCGCGCCCCTACCTAAGCGGATTTGGCAATGTGCTGCTGGGAGCGCTGACCTTTCTTTTGGTGCTCTATTTGATGAGGGGCTAACCGGGTTAATCGGCCCTGACCCACAGCGCCAGACCGCCGCCGCGACCCCGGGCTGCCACATAGTCTGCTTGGGCGGCGAAGAAGGCAAAAAACGGCAGCTTGCCCACGGGGGTAGCCAAAAAATTCTCGGTTTTGGCGGCTTTGCCCGGCAGGGGCAGGTTGACTAGGGGCAGGCTACCCACCAACAGCTGGAGGCGCACAAAGTCGAAGGTCAGCAGATTCTTTTTGGGCAGAAACTTCGCTGGCCCGGTAAACCGCAGCTTTAGCGGCCCCACCCGCAGCTGGTTTTGAATGGTCAACAGATCGTCGGTGTCGTCGCTGCGGCTAAAGGCCAGGGTGGCCACCGCCAGACCGGGTATATAAAACCCGCTGCCGCTGGGCTGACCAGATTTGTAGGCGGGCTTTTTGGGGGCCGTAAACCGCAGCTGCCAGGTACCCAGCAGGGCCTCGGGGGAAAGCTGCCGCCGCTGCTGCTTGGTCTGGCGCTCAGTCTCCAAGAGTGCGGCGACGAGGGCCGCCGCCGGGGGCTTACCCTCGGGCCGCGCCGTTGTCGATGTCGCAGCCTCTAGTACCGGAGCGGTGGCGGGTGTAGTGGCGCTGTTGGTGGCGGTCATGGGTCTCTCCGAAAAGGGCGCAGCGGGGTTCGGTGGGCGATCGCTGCATCCATTATGACAAGCCTTGGGCTGGGGCCAGTCCCAGCAGGGGAGAATTGCTGGGGTTAGGCCCGACATTCTGGCCGCCAGCGCTCTGGCATAATGAAGCTCCATTCTGTACAGTGCTGCCATGGCTACCACTCCGCGATCGCCCCTGCTGCGCCACCCCGCCGCCAAGTCTGCCGCCAGCGTCTCGGCGGTGCTGATGTGGGTGGGCATCGCTATCACCCTGGGGTTTGTGGCGATCGCGCTGCTGGCCCCGCTGCTGGCCAGCTGGGGCTGGATCGCCGACCCCACCACCGCTCTGCAAAACCCAATTCACCAGCCCCCCGGCGGCGACCACTGGTTTGGCACCACCCGCCAGGGCTACGACGTGTTTTCTCGCACCCTGTTTGGCACCCGCGCGGCCTGGCAGGTGGTGCTGCTGGCCACCCTGCTAAGTGTGTCCATTGGCGTGCCCCTGGGCATGGTCAGCGGCTACCTGGGCGGCTGGCTCGACCGCGCCCTGCTATTTTTTATGGATACGATCTACACCCTGCCGGGGCTGCTGCTGTCGGTCACCCTAGCCTTTGTGGTGGGCCGGGGAGTGCTGAATGCGGCGATCGCCCTCAGCATTGCCTACATTCCCCAGTATTACCGGGTGGTGCGCAACCACACCGTCAGCGTCAAGACCGAGCTGTTTATCGAAGCCGCCCAGGCCATGGGGGCCAGTACCTGGGTGGTGCTGACCCGCTACCTATTTCTCAACGTGATCCAGAGCGTGCCGGTGCTGTTTACCCTCAACGCCGCCGACGCCATTTTGGTGCTGGGAGGCCTGGGCTTTTTGGGCCTAGGTCTGCCCGAGCAGGTGCCCGAGTGGGGGGCCGACATTCGCCAGGCCCTCGACGCACTGCCCACGGGCATCTGGTGGACGGCGCTGTTTCCGGGGCTGGCGCTGACCCTAATGGTGACGGGGCTGTCGCTGGTGGGGGAGGGGTTGAACGAATTGATGAATCCGCTGCAGCGGCGTGAGAACTGGCGCTAGGACTCCGCCAAACCAAAGATGGCGGGTCAGTGGGGTTCACGGTTTACGGTTTACGGTTTGCGGTTCACGGCCTGCCTTAGACCGCACACCTTAGACCGTAAACCCAAGTCCACTAACCCCTGTCACAATCAACCTGGTCAAGTGTTAGGTTCCTCTGAACACCTAGTCATTAAACGTAGGATGGGCAAAGGCCTCCAAGGCCGTGCCCATCTCTCTGATGATGGGCACGCGTTGCTTTGCCCATCCTACGAAAGTTTTATATTTAGATTGCGCCTTCCTGCTAGGTTCTTCTGAGCACCTAGCAATAGCACAGTCCATGGAACAAGCTATGACGGTCAATCAACGAGATGACGGCACCTGGAGCAACGCCCTGGAAGACCGCATCGTGGTGAAGCCGTACAGTGCAAACTGGCCGATCGCATTTCAGCAGGAAGCAACGGCCATTCGAAACGTCATCGCCGCCGACAGCGACATTCGGCTTGAGCACTTTGGCAGCACAGCCGTACCGGGCCTAGCCGCTAAGCCCATCATAGACATCTTGCTGATTGCCCCAGACCAGTCGCAGTGGCCGCTGCTGATTGATCCCTTGGCGTCGCTGGGGTATGTCTACTGGGCCGATAACCCCAACCGACAGCGCATGTTTTTTGTGAAGGGAATGCCGCCCTTTGGCCAGGGGCGATCGCACCACGTCCATGTGCGCACCCCTGAAGATGCCCAAGCCGCACTGAGGTTTCGGGATTATCTGTGCGCCCATCCAGCGATGGCCACTCGCTATGCAACTCTCAAGCGATCGCTCGCAACAGCCCACGCAACCGATCGCGAAGGGTATACCGCCGCGAAAGGCGAGTTTGTGCGAGCTGTGCTCTCGCAGATTGCGATCGCAGATTACGCCCAAGGCCCTAATGACTGAAGTGGTTACTGATCCAGCAGGGCGTTGAACTGGGCGACCACCGACTGGCGTTGTTCTAGACTGGCCTGCTTGTAGGCATCGACAATGGCCTGGGCTAGGTCGGCTTCTACCGCCGCCGCCGCCGCCGCCGTGGGGTAGGGACGGTAGACTTCGGGGTGCCGGTCGGGGTCAAACAAGTTCTGGGCAATGCGCTGGAGCAGTGCCTCATCTAAACAGTCGCCCGAGGCTTCAAACACGTCGCAGTAAGCGCCGACCCCATCCTCCGCGGGCTGAAACTCAACGGCTTGATCAATCGCTCCGTTGCGGTTGACAAAGGCCGGTACCGCACGGCCCGCCAGATCGGCAGTGAGCTGGCTTTTGGCGGTAAAGCGAATAAACGAACGGGTGGGGTATACAGGGTTGCTCATGGTGACCTTCAGGAGAGTGGATAAGACAATCAAACAGGGCCAGGGGGCGCTGGCTCCCAAGACCGCGATTTATTCTAACTCGATTGCAAGTTGGTGAAGCTGAGATTTTTTTGTCTTGGCAATATAGTCAGGGCTAATTTTTCGGCGATCAAGAGTTTAATTGCGTCAAATAATCTCAGCTAAAAATCCCTGGATAAGTGCGTTTTAGCAGGAATTTAATATTTATTAAAAGCAAAATTATTTAGAACTACCCGCGCGGGTAATGGCGACTCAGAAAGGCAAATGACATGATGAATTCAGTTGACAAGGCAAGCAAACATTAAACGCTTTGCATTCCCTTCTACGGGCTTTTCAACTAATAGAAAATACCACCTTTTAGGAGATTGATTATCATGGAACGTGCAGGAATTGTCGAAAACGCGACCAAACTCGTAGAGACTAAGGTCGTTGGCCCTCAGTCTAAAAAGCAGCTCTCTACCACCGAAACCTACTCCAATAATATTTTGGGACCGGTTACGTTTGAGCTGTCTAATCTACGGGTGTTTGGCGCTGCCGGCATGCCCGAAGATAAGGTTGTGGCTCCTAGCCAGTCGCCTTACATCATCGCCACTGATGAAGAGTTCTACGTTCGGGTTGACATCAAGTTTAACGAGACGCCCCTAACGGCTCTGCTGATGTGCCTCGGTACCCGCCTGACCGTTGACTTCGCCTTCGAAGGTCTCGGTGGTCGGGCTAGTGAGGTCGACTGGGCTGTTACCGACCTCACCGAGAAGGATGAGTTCGAGTACACCCTGACTTTCAAGTCGACCCCCGATGACGCCCACCTGGTGCCCGGACTGTACGCGATCGCTGCGGTAGCCTCCATTGGCCCCGTTGAGAACAAGTGCAGCCAGCACATTCTCGGCTACGGCTACATCGCCAAGCAGCTGCTCCAGGTTTACCCTGCCTAGGCTGTTTCACCGTGGGGAATCTGGTCTGCCTCAGGCCCGATTCCCCACCCCTCGGGCTGTTGAGCCGCTGATGCAGTCTCCGTTTGGGACAGCCTACCCCAGGCACCCCAGGGCAACCGCCCCTGGCCCTCAGCCCATCCAGACTGCTCACCCCGGCCTCAACCGCCAATTTTTGCCCTAAGAGCCTGCACCGGTCACCGTCTGGTTCCCTCTGGGCGCATGCCATAGAGCCTACGATTCGCCATTGATTAACCCGATACCTCTGGGCGAACGCCGTAGAGCCTCTGGCTCGGCTACGCCAACGCCCCTACGAGTTGGCCTTTTAGAAATCAGGGTTGTGTGATTTGGATGTGGTGTTGCCCATCCACCCATCCACCCACCCACTCACCTACCCTTCACCCCTTCACCTCTTCACCTCCTCATCCGCATCGCCGTCACCGAATACAGCAGCAGCGCCGCCCAAATACAGCTAAAGGTGACTGCATGCACGGGAGTAAACGGTTCGCCGTACACAAACACCCCCAGCAGCAGCGATAGCGACGGGGCCAGGTATTGAAAAAAGCCCAGGGTCGCCAGCGTCAGCCGTTTGGCCGCCTTGTTAAACCACAGCAGGGGCAGCGAAGTTGCCACCCCAGCGCCAATAAACAGCAGCGTCATGGGCAGGCTTTCCCCAAAACGCCCCTGGCCGTTGACGGCCAACCAGCTCACAAACAGCAGCACTAGGGGGGTAATCAGCAGGGTTTCGACCGCCAGGCCCGCCAGGGGGGCCACCGCCACCACCTTGCGCAGCAGGCCGTAAAACGCAAACGAAATCGCCAGACTGAGGGCAATCCACGGCACCGTGCCCAGCTGCCAGATGAAGTAGCCCACCCCGACCACCGCCAGGGCCACGGCCACCTGCTGCCCCCGATAGAGGCGCTCTTTGAGAAAGATAAACCCCAGCAGCACGGTCACCAGGGGGTTGATGTAGTAGCCCAGGCTGGCCTCGACCACGCGATCGCTGTTGACCCCGTAGATGTATAGCCCCCAGTTAAAGGTCAGCAGGCTAGCGGTGAGCAGCAGCACCAGCACCTTGCGGGGCGATCGCAGCAGTTCTACCAAATCTCCCAGTCGTCGCTGCACCAGCAAAATGCCCACCAAAAACACCGCCGACCAGATCATCCGGTGGCTGAGCACTTCCACGGCGGAGGTCGCGCCAAAAAACTTCCAGTAGATGGGCAGCAGGCCCCAGGTGCTGTAGGCCAGCAGGGCGTAGGTTGGGCCAAGCCTAGTCTCGGGCGGGGCCGGTGTAATGGAGGTAGGTAAGGTCAAGGCAAATGCTGCAACGCAGGTTCATTAGGCTATCGACAGGAATTCTAGCGGTCAGGGCTGACGGCAGGTATCGACTCTGGTTCACCAATCTATCGACAGCATCGATAGCAGTTCTCGTACTAAATCTGCCTTGGCTGGCCGGGCTGGGCAAACACCGTTTGCCCCTACAAGATATCGGTTTCAAATCGCCAGCGCGACTTTGGCCCCCGGTTTTGGAAGCTGCTGAGCCAGGCCTATGGTTGCAAGGTAAGTAAGGTCAACGCCAGGGCGGTGCTAACGCGGGAGGGGGTATGGAGTGAGGGCGTTGGGAGCCCAACACGGTGATTTGGGGGAATAATGCGCGCAGATCGCGGCTCTGCTGGCTTAGTTCGGCGGGGTTGCTGTCGTTCAGAGTTTCGGCCTCATCCAGCTCGGCGTAGCTCAGGGTCGAGTCCTCAAAAACGAGAATGAGAATTGACTAAACTACACCGTTCAGTTAAATTCAGATTTAGAGATGCATCCCCCTGTTTCGGGCGATTGGCTGGCACCGCATTTTGCCTCCCTTCGCTGTCCTTGCCCCCGCAACGCCTATGTCTATCAACTCTGATCAACCCTGGAGAAAGCCGAGTTTTTGGCTCTTGATCGGCGCTCTGCTGATCGTGGGCACTGGCTCTACCCTAGCGGTGCGCAACGTGATGCAAACCCGCCAGGCCACCCGCGAGCAGGCCGAGCTGCCGCCGCCCCGCCAGGTCAAGGTGGTGGCCCTGGGGCGGGTCGAGCCTGCCAGCCGCGTGATCAATGTGGCCACCGCCGAGGCTGGGCGGATTGATCGCCTGGAGGTGCAAAAGGGCGATCGCATCGAGGCCGGTCAAATTCTCGCCTACCTCGACAGCTACGACGTGCGCCAGGCCGAGCGCGACCTGGCCGCCAGCCAGCTGGCTGAAGCCCGCGCCCAGCTCGCCGCCGAAACTACCCTGGGCAACTCCCAAGTGCAGGAGGCCAGCACCCGCGTCAGCCAGATCGACGGGCCGCAGCGGTTGGCGATCGCCGCCCAGGAGTCCGCCATTGACAGCCTCCAGGCCGAGCTAGACGTGGCCGAGATTGACCTGGTTCGGTTCCAAGAGCTCAACGCCTCAGGGGCGATCTCCCGCCAAGACCTCGACCGCCAGCAGGCCACCGTCAATCGCCTCACCGCCGACCTGGGCAACGCCGCCGCCACCAAGCAGCGCCTTGAACAGGCCCGCCTCAGCGACATCAACAATGCCCAGGCCCAGGTGGTCTCGGCCCAGGCCACCAGCACCCGTTCCCAGGTGGCCAGCCGGGTTGACTCCGCCGCCCAGAGCCTGGCTCTGGCCGAGGCCCAGCTGGCCCGCACCATTATTCGTGCCCCCCAGTCCGGGCAGGTGCTCGATATCTTTGCCTACCCCGGCGAATCGGTATCCCCCGGCGATGGCCCCGTCTTAGCCCTGGGCGATACCCGTCAGATGGTCGTCGTCGCCGAGGTCTACGAAACCGACATCGGCCTGGTGCAGCTGGGGCAGCCCGCCACCATCACCAGCCGCAATGGGGCCTTTGGCGACACCCTCACCGGCACCGTCAGCGAGATCGGCCTGCAAATTGCCAAAAACGACGTGCTCGACGACGACCCCGCCGCCAACGCCGACGCCCGCGTAGTCGAGGTGCGGGTGGCGGTCGACCAGAGCGAGGCGGTGGCCGCCCTCACCAACCTCCAGGTTGATGTCGCCATCGACATTGAGCGGTAGCGATGAAATTTCCCTCCCTGCCCCGCATTCCTTTGGCCTGGTACAACCTGCGCCACGATCGCCCCCGTCTGCTGGTGGCCGTGGCTGGCGTCACCTTTGCGGTGCTGCTGATGTTCATGAATCTGGGCTTTCTCGGTGCCCTGGTCAGCACCACCTCCAACTTCTACGACCAGTTCAACGGCGATATTTTTTTGATCTCGCCCCAGTCACTAGAAATCAGCTCCACTAAGGCGTTTCCCCGCGAGCGGCTGTATCAGGCGGCGGGCATTGAGGGGGTGCAGCAGACCATGCCCCTCTACGCCGAGTACGCCCTCTGGAAAAACCCCGAGACCAACCTCAGCCGGGCGCTGTTTGTCTACGCCTTTAACCCCAGCGACCCGGTGTTTCTCATGCCCGAGTTTGCCACCCTAGAGCAACGGCAGGCGCTACAGCAGCCCAATAGCGCCTTTATCGACCGACTGTCGCGCCCTGAGTTTGGCCCCCAAACCCTGGGTCTAGAGACCGAGGCCGACCGCCGCCGCATCACCATCGTCGGCCAGTACGACCTGGGCGGCGGCTTTGCCGCCGACGGCACCTTAATCATGAGCGATCAAAACTTTCGCCGCTACTTTGCCCCCCGACCCCTCGACCAGATCAGCCTCGGCCTGGTGCTGCTAGAGCCTGGGGCCGACGCTCAGCGGGTAAAATCCGCCCTGCAAGCCCGCCTGCCCGCCGATGTTGAGGTCTACACCAAGGCCGAAATCATTCGCAAAGAGAGCCAGTTTTGGATCCAGACCACCTCCATTGGCTTTATTTTTGGCCTGGGGGTGCTGGTGTCTTTTGTGGTGGGCACCGTGATTGTCTACCAGATTCTCTACACCGACATCCGCGACCATTTGAGAGAATACGCCACCCTCAAGGCGATCGGCTACAGCGGCGGCTATTTGTTCAAAACCGTCCTGCAAGAGGCCCTTTTGCTGGCCCTGATGGGCTACGTGCCGGGGCTAATTCTTGCCCTGGGGTTGTATGAACTGGCCTACAACGCCACGGCGGGTACCCTGCCCATGCGGATGACGCTGTTTCGGGTGATTTTTGTGTTCACTCTGACAGTGTTGATGTGCGCCCTGTCGGGGCTGATTTCTGTCCGTAAGGCCGTTACCGCTGACCCAGCGGAGGTATTCGCATGAATTTTAGACGTTGGATTTGGGATTTTAGTAGGGTGGGCAATGCCCACCACCCACCCTCGCCCAACCCGCCAAAACCCCAATCAATCCCAGAGTTCAATGGTGGGCAGTGCCCACCCTACCCCTACTCACATACCCCTTTTAATCAGGAGGGCAGAGGGAATCCTCCCCCAGCATTGCAGCCAAAACGATTTCCCCCACCGCTATTTCCCGCCATCGACCAGCCTCCCCGGAGGGTGGGCATTGCCCACCACCCAACCCCGCCCAACCCGCCGAGACCCTGATCAGTCCCAGAGTTTAATGGTGGGCAGTGCCTGACCCACCCCTAGCCCCTCCCAAGAGGGGAACCGGAACATTCACCCCCCTCCTCCTCCCATGCAGCGCACCCCTCTGGCCCTTCTCAATCTGGTGCACGATCGCAAAAAATTCCTCACCTCCATGGCCGGGGTGGCCTTTGCGGTGCTGCTGATGTTTTTGTTTACCGGGTTCAAAAACGCCCTCTACGACAGTCAAACCCAGCTGCTAGAGCGGCTCAACGGCGAGATTGTGATCATCAACCGGCTCAAAGAAAATATGTTTGTGCCCCGCGCCTTTGCCCGCCGCCGCCTCTACCAGGCCCAGGCCTTTGACGGCGTGGAGGGGGCCTACGCCCTCTACCTCAGCGACGCCCGCTGGAAAAACCCCGAGACCAGGCGCACGCGACCGGTGCGGGTGATCGCCTACAACCCCTCCGACCCGGTGCTGCCCATGGCCGAGGTGCTGGCCCACCAGCAAGCGCTGCGGCTGCCCAACACCGCCCTGATCGACGAGCGATCGCGCGCCGAGGTCGGCCCCCGCGAAACCGGGGTGATCACCGAGCTGGCCGACCGCGAGATTCGCATTGTCGGCACCTTTAGCCTGGGCACCGACTTTGCCTCGGGCAACGGCAACTTGATCATGAGCGACCAAAATTTTTTGCGGTTTTTTGCCAATCGTGGCCCTGAGGAAACCGAGCGCAGCTTTGCCACCGCCGACATTGGCCTGCTGCGGGTCACCCCCGGCATCGACATCGGCGTTTTGGTGCAAACCCTCCGCGCCAGCCTGCCCCAGGATGTGCTGATTTTACCGATGGATGGCCCCGAGGGGTTTATTGCCCGCGAGCGCACCTACTGGGAAGAAAACACCAACATTGGCTTTGTGTTTTCGCTGCTGACCACCATGGGCTTTGTGGTGGGCATTATTTTGGTCTATCAAATTCTCTACACCGACGTGGCCGACCACTGGTCGGAGTACGCCACTCTGAAGGCGATCGGCTACAACAATGCCTACCTGTTTGGGGTGGTGATGCAGGAGGCGATCATTCTCTCGGTGCTGGGGTTTATGCCGGGGCTGCTGATCAGCGCCCTGTTCTACAACCTGGGGGCCGCCGTCACCGGCCTGGTGTTTCAGCTTACCCTCCAGCGAGTCGCTAACATTTACATTATGACCTTCACTATGTGCTTAATTTCTGGCGCTGTGGCCGTCCGCAAGGTGCAGCGCACTGACCCCGCCGAGGTATTTGGGCTATGAATGCACCTCCATCCACTGTGCAACCTGCTGCCGTCGAGGCGTCGATTCAGGTGCGCGACCTCAACTACTTCTTTGGTCGGGGCGAGCTGCGCAAGCAGGTGCTGTTTGACATCAGCCTCGACCTGCACCCCGGCCAGATTGTGATTATGACTGGACCGTCGGGGTCGGGCAAAACCACCCTGCTGACGCTGATCGGCGCGCTGCGATCGGCCACCGAGGGCAGTCTGCAAGTGTTGGGCAAAGAACTGGTGGGGTTGGGCGATCGCCAGCTGGTCGAAATTCGCCGCAACATTGGCTTTATCTTTCAGGCCCACAACCTGTTTGAGTCGCTCACCGCCGCCCAAAACGTGGAAATGGCGGTGGAGCTGACCAGCAACCTGCGGGGCAAGCGCCAGCAGGCGGTGGATATGCTCAGCCAGCTGGGGCTGGCGGATCGGGCCAACTACAAGCCTGCGGCGCTGTCGGGGGGGCAAAAACAGCGAGTGGCGATCGCCCGTGCCCTGGTCAACCAGCCCCAACTAGTTCTCGCCGACGAACCCACCGCCGCCCTCGACAAACAGTCGGGCCGCGACGTGGTCACTCTGATGCAACACCTGGCCCAGGAAAAAGGCTGCACCATTCTCATGGTCACCCACGACAACCGCATCCTCGACGTGGCTGATCGGATCATCAACCTGGTGGATGGGCGGCTTGAGTCTGACGAAAGCCCCCAGCAGTTTATTGACAGCCACGCCCCCAAAGCCCTCGACCAAAAAATGTTCATCATGTAGGGATCAGAAACCGGGTGTCTTTGCCACCGTGGCAGCTAGCCTGACACTCCCCGAGAAGACACCCGGTTTCTACCTCACCCACCTACCCACCCATCCACCTACCCACCCACTCCCCCACCCATGGCCATCTCCTTCGCCAGCACCGTTCAAGCCCTCACCTACACCAAAGTCGCCGACTACCTGCAAACCGCCGCCCTGTTCCAAGACCGCCTGCGGGCCTACGCCGATATCCCCCGCTTCGACATTCTCTACGGCAGCACCCTGATCGAAGTCGAAGTACTGCCCTGGGAAGTGCATCCCTGGGAAAAAGCCGATCTGGCCACGGTGCGGGCCACCAGCTGCGTCACCGTCGGCAGCACCATCGACAAAGAACTGATGCACTTTTTGCTCACCGAAAACCGCCGCATGCGCTTTGGGGCGTTTCATCTGGATGAGGCCAACCAGGTGCTGTTTGCCGAGAGCGTGCTCGGCGGCGAAAACATGGATTTAAGGGAACTGCAAACCTGCATTTTGTCGGTGGTGACCATCGCCGACACCTACGATGACGTCATTGCCGAACGTTTTGGCGGCCAGCGGGCGATCGAACGAGCCTAGGCCTCCGAGACCCGTTCGATCGCCCGCTGGCCGGGGGTGGGGCTACTCCATCGCCAGGGTTTTCAGTGTCGCCAGGGTTTCGTCGCACCAGGTAAGCCAGCTGGTTTCGTAGTGAATGCCGTTGCGCAGAGTGATGTACTGAAACCGGGCCGATAGGGGTAGGGTTTCGCAATTCAAAAAATATTTGCCTTCGATATCGCGGTAGGCCGCCAGTGTCGCCACATGCTGGGCGCGTTCGTGGTGAAGCGTAGCCTGCAAGGTTTCAGTCGGCACCAGGTGGCCCACAAATAACTTGACCAGCAGGTCGTCCTTGGTCGGTGCGCATTTGGCGGGCTGGGCGATCCAATCTTTCAGCGCAGTTTTGCCAGTTTCGGTGACGCGGTAGACCTTTTTGTCGGGCTTGCCCTCCTGGGCCACAGCTTCGGCGGTAACAAACTCCTGCTGCTCTAGCTTGGTCAGCTCCCGGTAGATCTGCTGGTGGCTGGCGTGCCAGAAAAAGCCCACCGAGCCGTCAAACTGCTTGGCCAGGTCGTAGCCGCTGCAAGGGCGATCAGTCAGGGCCGAGAGAATTGCGTGGGAAAGAGCCATAGACAGAATTCACAAAACTAAATATGCAAAATATTGACTATGCGCAAAAGTGCACATACGATGCATTCATGAATGCACTAAGTTGCATATTAACTAAGTTGCATTTTTCATTATGTCTGCTCTGGGGCCGTTGTCCCCCGCTGAGTTGTACTTGTTCACATCCCTTCCTCGTCGGAGAAACGCCATGATCAGCCGAGTTCAGCAGTGCTCCAAGCCCCGTCAGCGCCTGCCCCTGAGCGGCATCAATTGGGCAGAGTTGGGGGCCGCCTACCGGGCCTTTTTAGGCGATCCTGCCGCAGGCATTTTGCATATTCTTGCCGCTGGACGCCATAGTCAGTGGCAGCGCTGGGTCGAAAAGCGTCTAGAACGCCAGGCTGCCCATCTGGCCTATCGCACTATTTCTGTGGATCTAGACGCTTTGGCGCAGCTGCCGCCCGACAGCCTGGGGGGAGCCTACGCTCGCCATATGATGCACTATAGATTTGACCCTGAAGTGTTTAAGACCGACGAGGCCAGTGGTGAATGGCTGCGCCAGCGCACCGCCATCAGCCACGATATTTACCACATTTACACCGGCTTCGATGCTTCGCCGATTGGGGAATTTGGGGTGGCGGCCTACACCCTGGTGCAGTACCGCGACCTGCTGAATGTGTTTGTGTTGTCCTTTGTGCCCCTGAGTTTGACTAACCCGCTGTGGACGCTGCCGCTGCTGCGGGCTATGGGGCGGGGCTTGCGCATGGGTATGAAGGGGAAGGCGGCGATCGCCTACCCGCCGGAACTCAACTGGGAAAAGCCGCTGGCGATCGTCCGCCAGGAGCTGGGGTTGGGGAAATTCTTCGACCACCACTAGCGGCAAGGCACTCCCACCCGAGGGCAGCTCAGCCCAGGTGCTGGGAGAGGCGCAGGGCCAGGGCGGCTAGCGTACGCACCGGGTTGGCGGCAGAGCTAAAGGGCATCACCGACATATCGCAGACGTAGAGGCCCTGGGTGCCGTTGACCCGCAGGTCTTCATCCACCACCGAGTGGGCCGCGAAGGGAGCATCAAATCGGGGTCTGTAGGGCATGCGCAGGGTGCCAGCGGCGTGGTGCACGGTGCCCCAGCCAAACCCCTTGCCGCCCTGGCCATACCAGACCTCGTCGACGGGCCGGGCCGGTTGGCCATTGTGGTTAAACTGCGAGAAAAGTTGAAAGGTGACCTGGTTGAGTACGTCCCAAATCTCCGGCGTGCTCTTGTCCCACCCGGCTAGGGCCGGGAAGCGTGAACTGGCCAGGTGGTCGGCCCAGCTCAGGTTGCCAAACTGAACCTCTGGCACATAGCCAAAGGGAGGAGCAGGCTTGACCTCGTTCCCATCGTCGAGGCAGTTGCCAAAGCTGAACTTGATGTCGATGCGGGCCGGGCCAGCGGGGTTGATCGCTGGGGCGGCGGTGGGGTCATTTTCTCGCAGGTGCCAGTACTCGTGGTTGATGTTCATTTCAACGTTGAATGGATAGCGAATCTGGCCGTTGGCGTCGCGCAACCCGCGGGAGTAGAGCACGATTTTGGCGTGGTGGCCAGAGTTGAGGCTGACGTTGCCCAGGCCCGTGGCGAAGGTGGTGATCTCGGTGGAGGTGGGGTGGTCGGTTAGCCCGCGCCCCACCAGACTCTGGGTTTCAGCGGGCAGCGATGAGTAGAGGCTAGATCGGCGCAGCAGCTTCGGGCTCTCAATTGACCCGGCGGCGAGCACCACCTGACCCGCGTTAAAGATGCGCACCTGCCCGGTCAGGGTGTTGCGAGCCACCAGGGCGATCCGATTGCCCTGCTGCTGCACGTCTTCGACAAAGTGGTTGAGCAGCAGGTGCAGCCCTGGCCCGTCGCCGTGGCTGACTCCGGGGGTGAGGCCCACTTCGTTGATCAGCAGCTCTGCCGTGTTGAAGACCCCCGTAGGCTCGGTAAAGAACTGGTCTTTGGGGGTGCCGTCGGCCTCTAAATAGGGCTGGTGCAAAGCCCGAGGGGTTTCTTGAATAGAGAAGTCAAAGGCCAGGGGCGACTGCCGCAGCTGGGTGACGATCGCCTGGGCGGTGGTTCCCAGCGACCTTGACTCGTTCATGATTTCGCCCGCCCGGTTTAGCAGCCCTCCGGCCAGGGCCTGGCGCACGCTGGCGGGGAAAAAATCTAGCTCCCACCCCTGAACGCTGGGAATCAGGCCCGACCAAAAAATGGAGCGCCCGCCGAAGTTGAGCTGCGGCTTCTCGCCAATAAAGTTTTGGGAGTTGGCGTTACCGTTTTGCCAAAAGGTGTCGCAGGCAAAGTGCTGGGCCAAGCTGGCGTTGGGAAATCGGCAGAAATTATAGCTGTGGGTGGGGTAGATAAACGCCCCGGCCTCTAAGACCAGAATGCGCTTTTGCCGGCCGAAGCGATCGGCCAGGTCGTCGGCGAGCAGGCCGCCGCCGATGCCAGAGCCCACCACGATGATATCGAAGTCGTTGCGCGGGCCAGCATACTGCAAAAAGAGGCGGTCTTGGGCAGGGGATACAGCGGAGACAAAGTTGGCGTAGGTAGAGGCAGTGAACGTCATAGGTTGCCCTTGGGGTTGAGGCCAGCGGTGCCCGACAGCGGGCGCATCAAACTTCCTAGGAGTTTGGCAAATATTCGCTGGAGAGACTATTACCCAAGCGGGTACTTTTGACGTCAGGGCAACTGTTTTGCCGCGATTATTTGGCCGCGATCGCCTTTCCCCTAAACTCAGTTGAGAGAATCCGCTGGCGATCGTCCGCCTGGGCTTAGAGGAATTTCGCTGAGGCCTATGAGATAGATCGGCCAGGGTGATCCGAAGGAAGCTAAAGGTTTAGGTGGGCAGTGCCCACCCTCCAGGCCCATCCACCCGCCTACAAATGTCGGGCAGACAAACGGGTCTGCCCCTACGCATTTACTCACCCACCCACCCACTCACCCACATCTTCCCTAGGGAATAATCAGCACCGGACAGGGCGACAGGTTGATCACCCGCATGGTGACGCTCTCGTTCTGAATGTCTTCGATTAGCCCCACGCCCCGGCAGCCCATGGCGATCAGATCGGCGTTGAGGTCGTCGGCCACATCGCAAATCACAAAGGCGGGCTGGCCTTCGCGCTCAATGACCTCAGCTTCAATGCCCTGGGAGGCAAACAAATCTTTCGCCTTACCCAACAGCTGCGCCACCGCCTCTGGGGAGGACTGCCCGGCAGTTTGGGGGTTTTCAGCGGTGCCGGCTTCGACTACCGACAGCAAAACCAGCCGACTCTGGTGGGTTTTTACCAGGTCTGCCACCTTGGGAGCCGCCTGCTGCGCCTCAGAACTCATGTCGATGGGAAATAAAACCGTCTTAAACATGGCGTATCGAAGAGAACTCACACTCCGGTAAAATGAGGGCGACAACAGGTAAATATTACGACAGACACAGCGCTTTAGCTGGGCCGCTCCCTCAAATCTACCTTAGTCAAGGTTGGGGCTGCTGCCATCTGCACGCTGCATAACGTAATAAACGCAGAACCTTAAACTATTTTTAGGAGAATATCTCAGTGGTTAAAAAATCGGTGGCGAGCCTTTCGGCAGCCGACCTTTCGGGCAAGCGGGTACTGGTGCGGGCCGACTTCAACGTGCCCCTTGATGACCAGGGTGCGATTACCGACGACACCCGCATTCGGGCCGCCCTGCCCACCATCCAAGCCCTCACCAGCAAGGGGGCCAAGGTGATTCTTGCCAGCCACTTTGGTCGGCCTAAGGCCCAGGTGGTCGAGAGCATGCGCCTCACCCCGGTGGCCCAGCGCCTCAGCGAATTGCTGGGTCAGGAGGTGGTTAAAACCGATGACTGTATCGGTGATGCGGCGGCGGCGGCGGTGAACTCGCTACAAAATGGCCAGGTAGCCCTGCTCGAAAACGTGCGTTTCCACGCCGGTGAAGAGGCCAATGACCCTGAGTTTGCCAAAGCGCTGGCCGCCAACGCCGATCTCTACGTGAACGATGCCTTTGGTACCGCCCACCGCGCCCACGCCTCCACCGAGGGCGTCACCAAGTACCTCAGCCCTTCGGTGGCAGGCTACCTGATCGAAAAAGAGCTTCAGTATCTGCAAGCGGCGATCGAAAACCCCCAGCGGCCCCTGGCGGCGATCATCGGTGGCTCAAAGGTCTCTAGCAAAATCGGCGTGATTGAGACCCTGCTCGACAAGGTAGACAAACTGCTGATCGGCGGCGGCATGATCTTTACCTTCTACAAGGCTCGCGGCCTCAACGTGGGCAAGTCGCTGGTGGAAGAAGACAAGCTGGAACTGGCCAAAGCGCTCGAAATTAAAGCTAAAGAGAAAGGGGTTGACCTGCTGCTGCCCACCGATGTGGTGCTAGCCGATAATTTTGCCCCCGACGCCAACGCCCAAACCGTTAGCATCGAGGCCATCCCCGACGGCTGGATGGGCTTGGATATTGGCCCCGACTCGGTGAAGGTATTTCAAGACGCGCTGAAGCAGTGCAAGTCGGTGATCTGGAACGGCCCCATGGGCGTGTTTGAGTTCGACAAGTTTGCGGCGGGCACCGATGCGATCGCCCACACCCTGGCCGAACTCACCGGTCAAGGCGTGACCACCATTATTGGCGGCGGTGACTCCGTAGCGGCGGTCGAGAAAGTGGGCGTGGCTGAGAAAATGAGCCATATTTCTACCGGCGGCGGCGCCAGCCTTGAGCTGCTTGAAGGCAAAGAGCTGCCCGGCATCGCCGCCCTCGACGAGGCTTAGGCAAAGCAACGTTGCGTTTAAAAAGGATGGGGCTTAGGCTCCATCCTTAGCTCAGCCCAGCTTCCCTCGGCTGAGCAGATGTTGTAGATCAACTAATTACTGAATCTACTGGGGCTAGCCCCGGTTGGAGGGCATCCCAAGTTTGTAAGTTCATCATTTTAACGGTTAGCTAGCCCGTCATTCTTGTGCAGACGGGAATCCACAGCAGATATCTGGCCCCGAATGGATTCCTACCCCACGCCTTCGCGGGGGCGGACTCTGCGTGGAAATGACGTAAGCACCTGCAAAAGTATTTTGACGACGACTGAAGCAGAGCAGGTTTTATCATGGGGTCAACTCCCCGAGGCACAGAGCATTATTTAGTCTGCACATCATAGCGGTCTGCCGATGCAGAAATGCTGGCGGAGAATCCCATGGATTCATGTCGAGTCTCAATCGGGAGGATGGTTTGTTACCCCATGCCAAAAACACAGCGCAATCCGCCTTCATGATCCTGACCTATGAAAACTGCTAACCCACTCTTTCTCAAAACCGTCGCAGAAGGCTTAAACATCCGCACGGTGGACGACCTCAAAAAGATGCTCCAACTGCTGCCGATGCCAGCGAGACCGACCCGTAAAGCGGAACTCGTTGATGCGATCGCAGACTACCTGCTAGGGCCAGGCCTGAAAAAACTCTGGCAAGAGCTAGATCAGCTACAGCAGGCGGCTGTGGCCGAAGCGGTTTATCTGACCGAGGGCCGCCACCAGGCTGAGCAGTTCCAGGCCAAGTATGGGTCTTTGCCCCAATGGCGCGATCGCAGTTCCATGTATAGCTCTCGGCGTCCTGCCGCCAAGCTTGACCTGTTTTTCTACCCCATCGGCACCTACACAGCCCCAAACCTACTGCCCGAGGATCTGCGCCTCAAGCTCAAAACCTTTGTGCCTGAGCCTAAGACCCTGACCTTGCCCAGCGCTGAACAACCGCCCCAGACCTTTCGGGTCGAGCATCGGTACTACGATTATCAAAAGCGTCAGTCTGTAGAGACAGCGGAAGATGTGCCGGTGGTGTGCTGCCCCACGGAGCAAGCGGCCCAGCAAGATCTGCTGGCGGTGCTGCGGCTGATTCACCTGGGTAAGGTCAGCGTCAGCGACAAAACCCTAATGCCCAGTAAGGCCACGCTGACCACCATTGCCCCTCTGCTGCAGGGCGGTGACTACTATAGCGCCGCCGATGAACCCGAGAGCCATGGTTTCAGTAGCCGCGACCCGATTGGGGCGATCAAACCCTTTGCCTGGGTGATGCTGGTGCAGGGGGGCGGGCTGGCCAGCCTCGATGGCAAAAAGCTGCAACTGACCAAGGCGGGCCAAAAAGCGATGGGGGTGGCCCCAGCAACGACGCTCCAATCGATCTGGAAGAAGTGGCTCAAAACCACCTTTTTAGACGAGTTGCGCCGGGTGGAGGCGATCAAAGGCCAAACCGGTAAGGCCAAACGCAGCCTGACGGCGGTCAGCGGCCGCCGGGCTCAGATTGTGGCGGCTCTGGGGCAATGCCCGGTGGGGAAATGGGTCAACTATGACGACCTCAAGCGCTACATGATCGCCAGTGACCAGACCTTCGACGTCAGCCGCAATCCCGAGAGTCTTTACATTAGCGAGGCTGGCTACGGCAATCTGTATGAGGCCGGGGGCTCCTGGAGCATTCTGCAAGATGCCTATATGAAGTGTTTTTTGTTTGAATATGCTGCCACCCTGGGGCTGTTGGATGTGGCTTACATCACGCCCTACGATGCCCCCCGAGATGACTTCAATGACTTCTGGGGCACTGACGACCTCTCGTTTTTGAGTCGCTACGATGGTTTGCTCTCGTTTCGGCTCAACCCCCTGGGAGCCTTTTGTCTGGGGCTGAGCGACACCTACACCGCTGCTCCGATTACCACTGCAAGTACCCTGCGGGTGTTGCCCAATCTCGACGTTGTGATGACCGGAGCGCCCCTCAACCCGGCAGAACTTTTGATGATGGAGACCTTCACTCGGCAAACGGGTGATGCGGTCTGGAAGTTGGATCGAGAGGTGGCCCTGAAAGCGGCTGAGGCGGGGCATTCGCTGCAGGAGTTTTACGACTTTTTAACCCAGGTCAGTGCTGAGGCTCTGCCCAAGACCGTTGAGCAGTTTTTTGCCGACTGCCGCAGCCGTTCCCAGAGTCTGCAAGATCAGGGGATGGCCCGACTGATTGAATGCGCCGATGCCACCCTGGCGGTACAGATTGCCCACGACTCGCGTACGAAGAAATATTGTCAGCTGGCGGGGGAGCGGCATCTGGTGGTGTTGTTAGATGACGAAACTCGGTTTCGCAATGGGTTGCGCAAGCTGGGGTACAGTTTGCCGATGAGTAAGGGATAGTGTCATTCACCGACCTTGTTGCTCTGTGAGATACCGTAAGGAAGTCTCCAAAAAGAACGTCAAAATTTATGTTTATCTCTACTTTAGCGTTGGAGCTCAGAGCATTTACTCAAGGAAAGGAGCTTAGCTTGGAATTATTCACACCCTAAAAGTACTCCAGATTCGAAAGAGACAATTTTTCTGGGCAAAATCTCTTGCTTAGATGAGAAGTAAGAACGAGAGATCTATAATGCGATTATACAAGTGTCACATTTTTGTTGATCTACGAGCTTTGTGGATTCGAGGAATTTTAGATGATGAACTTGTCGTCATAGTTTTTGGAAACTCCATCAAAATTTGGTTTCCATTTTCAAGAAGAATTGACGCCAGGCACAGTGCTACAGATGATAATGTCAGATTTCTTAACTCGAACGAGTGGCGCATCAATAATGTGATTCCTCTTGAAAGATTATGTGAACAACGCCACGGGAAAATCAAGAACTAGACTATGATAAAAAGCTGACAAACTCAATGCACACCGGCCGATGAGAGTTTATTGGTTTTGAGTGTGAGGTTATCTGTGGCGGGTGATTGGGAACGTTCGGAGCCTATGACAATGCAGCTCAGCCCGGAGCCATATTCTCCGTCAATATCACAGGAATGTATCGGAGGTTAGTGTGACGCTGATTCCACCTGAAGCACATAAAAGCGAGGTTGCAATTGCTCTTGTCAAAGGAGCGCTGCAGGCGGTGCCCTTTGCGGGCGGAGCACTTTCGGAGGTATTAAATCTCTTCGTCAATCCGGCAGAGAAGAGAAAAGAACGGTGGTTAATCGAGGTTTCGTCGGCCATTGAACGTCTGCAGAAAGAGGTTGGGATAGTTGCTGAAACTCTTGAAAAAGACGAGCGCTTTATCTCATTCTTATTTCAAGCTACCCAGATAGCGCTGAGAAACCACCGCGAAGAGAAGATCCGAGCGTTGCGCCACGCCTTAGAAGTAGTGGGAAAGGGCGACATGCCGGAAGAGGACATTGCATTTCAGTTTTTGAGGTATGTGGACGAGTTGTCTGTGACTCATCTGACCATACTGGGTTGCTTGAGCAAGCACGCGGGGCAGTTCGCCAGTCTGCAAAAGCTAGAGCAAGTGCTCGCTGAAGTTGAACGGCATCTCGGAGTCAGCATTGAGCGTTCTCACTTTCGCGCCGCCACCAAGGATTTGGAGGCCCGGTCATTACTGTTGGCCGTCGACATAGAAGACTTGCCGGAATTTGCGACCGGTCAAGACGCTGTTGTGACGGAGAGTTCGGGGCCTAAACCGTTGTGTGTGACCTCGTTGGGCAGGAACTTCCTGTCGTTCATCGGAGAGGCAGATAGCCGGTCGCACTGAACAACAAAACATGCGTCTTCTGCAAAAAGACGGTTAGCTTCTTACTTAGCCGGGGAAATTATAAAACGAAAAGGACCTCTTAAGCTCAAGGTGACTGAAGAAGCGATGGATACAGTCATTCTGCAATGTAATAACTGGTGAGCTGAGCACCAATAACCCTATGAAATTTAATTGAGCATGATATGATTTGCTTATGTAACGCTAGCTTGAAGCTATGACTGCCATAACTCAGGAAATCCTTAAGACCTTTGATGAGTTGCCTGACTCAGACCAAATTGAGGTTGCACTAGCAATCCTGAAGCGGCTCATTCATTTTGATTTCTCTTCTTTGGATGATGAGGACTTAGTCTTGAATGCTGAGAAGCTGTTTTTGGGGCTAGATCAACAAGAGTTAGATCATGAGCAGCCCCGATCACGGTGAAGTTTGGCTTGTCGATTTGGGCTATGTAGCGAAAGTTAGACCATGTCTGGTAGCATCTCAGCTCGGATGCAGGACAGAGCTTTAGCCACATTGGTTCCTCATACAACGAATACAACCCTTGTAAGATAATCCTTTCAGGCATTGACTACCGCTTTAGAGACCAGTGCCGCTTGAATACACCTACAGCCTTAAATCAAGTTACGATCATCTGGTATCTAAGTAAGGGTACTTAAAACTTATGAATCTTGTTTTAGAGCGCGAGACACCACCTCTCCATGAGGATGAAACAGGATCTGTGCGCGTTGGGAATTCAAGAGTTTTGCTGGAGACTGTAATTCGAGCGTTTCAAGATGGTGCGTCCCCTGAGTCTATTGTGAATCGGTATTCAACTCTATCCTTGTCGGATGTCTACAACACAATCGGCTACTACCTTCGGCACCAAGATGCTGTAGAGACATATTTAAGTCAGAGAGAACAGTTAGCTGAATCTGTACAGCAGCGTTTATCTGATATTCAGCCCGATTTGAGTTCTATCCGTGCTCGGTTACTGTCTCAACGGAATTCGTAGCGGCGAATATGTTGAGCTTGTTGAGTGACGAAAATTTCAATGGCGACATCGTTCGGGGATTACTGCTGCGTCACCCCAATCTTGACTTGCTTCGAGTTCAGGATGTTGGTTTGCGAGAAGTAGACGATCCAGCTATCTTAGCCTAGGCCGCAAGTTATGGGCGTATCCTGCTCACTCACGATCGGGCAACGATGCCAGATTTTGCTTACAACCGCCTGGTTAGAGGAGAACCGATGGCAGGGATGTTTGTGGTCAATGATCGAACGCCTATGCGACAGGCGATTGATGAGTTATCGCTTTTGGCCGATTGTAGCGAACAAGCAGAATGGAAGAGCATCGTATTGTATCTGCCGCTGTGAAAGGGTTCCGATTTTAAATTGAGGTTTATCGGGAGACCGACACCCAACACTGCATTGGTTCGGATGAAATAGAGCTACAGAAAGGTTATCTGGTTGAGTTGCCTGCGCTGGTTATTGCAGCTTCGGTATAACCAAGGTATAACTGAAGAGTAGGAATTACAGTTGAGGTCACCATGAAAACTGCAATTTCCCTTCCAGATTCAGTTTTTGATGAGGCGGAATCCCTGGCTCAGCAGTTGGGCTTGTCACGCAGTGAGCTTTACACGAAAGCGTTGCAAGTGTATTTGAAAAAGTACAATCGCAATCAAATCTTGCACAAACTGAACCAAGTTTACTCTCAAGAGTCCTCTGAACTAGATCCTGTGATGGCAAAGATGCAATTTATGTCTCTCCCTAATGAGGATTGGTAATGCATCGGGGAGAAATTTGGTGGGCTAATTTACCTGATCCAGTCGGTTCAGAGCCTGGATACCGTCGTCCCGTTTTAGTCATTCAAGATGATACCTTTACTCAAAGCCGTATCAATACAGTCATCATTGTCATTATCACTTCCAATATTCAGTTGGCAGAAGCCCCAGGCAATGTATTGTTACCGAAAGAATCAACAGGCTTGTCTAGGGATTCAGTCGCTAATGTATCTCAAATTCTCACAGTTGATAAAACATTTTTGGTTGAATGTATTGGTTCCCTACCAAACGACTTGCAGGAGGAGATAGATGATGGGCTACGAACAATTTTGTATCTGTAACAACGCCAGCTAGCAAGTCGCCGCACCAGAACACCGCAAGCTAGTCGGCTGATTATTCAAGGTTGTCTGTATCCGGTGAGCTTGGTCGTTAAGCATCACCCCAAAATTATGCCCAGTATCAAGTGCACAGCGAAACTGGCTAGACGAGCCGGTCTCAGCCTTTCTCCTCCAAGCAAAGATACGTCTGATGACCTATTCTCCCGACAATGCGCTGATCATCCAGAGCGATCGCACCGTTCTGCTCGACGTCCACGCCCCCAAAGCTGAAGCGGCCCAGGCGGCGATCGCGCCCTTTGCCGAGCTGGTCAAAAGCCCCGAACACATCCACACCTACCGCCTCAGTGCCCTCAGCATTTGGAATGCCCGCGCCGCCGGCATGCCCGTTGCCGCCATGGTGACGGCGCTGCAAGACCATGCCAAATACCCCATGCCCGAGTCGGTGGCCCAGGAACTGGAAGCCCTCGGTCAACGGTATGGTCTCACCACTCTGAAAGCAGGAACCGGTGGAGATTTGCTGTTAGAGGTGGCCGATAAACCCCTGGCAGAACTATTGCAGCGCCAAGAACAGGTGGGGCCACTGCTGGGGGAACGGTTGTCGCCCACCACCTTTGCGATCGCCCTGGGCGATCGCGGCCTGCTCAAACAGGCGCTGCTGACAGCGGGTTACCCGGCAGAAGATCTGGCCGGTTACCTGACCGGAGATGAACTCCCCCTAGAATTGTTACCCCTGACCCACAGCGGCGCACCCTTTCACCTGCGGCCCTACCAAAAAACAGCGGCTGATCTGTTCTACCAGGCCGGGCAGGCCAGGGGCGGCAGCGGGGTGATCGTCCTCCCCTGTGGTGCGGGTAAAACCATGGTGGGCATGGCGGCGATGGCGGCGATTCAGCAAAAAACCTTGATTCTCACCAGCAGCCTCACCTCCGTCCACCAGTGGCAGCGGGAACTGTTGGATAAAACCACCCTAACCGCCGACCAAATCGCCGAGTATAGCGGTCAACAAAAAGCCACCGGGCCAGTTACCCTGGCCACCTACCAAATCCTCACCTACCGGGCCAGTCAAGACGACGACTTTCTGCACCTGGGGTTGTTTGATCAGCAATCCTGGGGGTTGATTATCTACGACGAAGTTCATCTTCTGCCCGCGCCGGTCTTTCGCATCACCGCCCAACTCCAGGCTCGGCGGCGGCTGGGGTTAACCGCCACCCTGATTCGTGAAGATGGCCGCGAAGGGGATGTCTTCACCCTGATTGGCCCCAAACGCTACGATGTGCCCTGGCGCGAATTGGAGGGGCAGGGCTTTATTGCCGCCGCCGACTGTACCGAAATCCGCATTCCCCAAACCGAGGAGCGGCAGATGGACTATGCCACGGCGGGACGACGCTACCAGTTTCGCATCGCCGCCGAAAACCCCCTCAAGTTAGACGTGGTGCAAGCCGTGCTAGAGCAAGAAGCGGGCCACCGAATTTTAATTATTGGCGAATACCTGGATCAACTCAAGGCCATTGCCCAGCGAGTCGACTTCCCCATCATTACCGGCAAGACCAGTCAGCCAGAGCGCGATCGCCTCTATGCCAGTTTTCGCATTGGCGAGATTTCCGGCCTCATTCTCTCGCGAGTCGGCAACTTTGCCCTCGACCTGCCCGATGCCGATGTCTTAATTCAGGTCTCTGGTAAATACGGGTCTCGCCAGGAAGAAGCCCAGCGGTTAGGCCGAGTGCTGCGACCCAAGTCCGATGGCCGCAGGGCTCAGTTTTATACATTGGTTTCGCTGCGCACCTGTGAAGAGGAATTTGCTCAGCATCGCCAGTTGTTTTTAACAGAACAGGGCTATCGCTACCATATTCAGTTTTGGGAGGTTTAGTCGCATTAAGGGCTGCTCAGGGGCCGATCCGTCGCAGTGCTCCGCCCATAGCCGCAGGCTTAGAGGGTGGTGAAACGACAGATCTTGGTAAAGCTTTTCTCAATTTGGAGGGTTGAAAGGAGCACTCGATTCGTAATCTACGAATACCCAGAGGTTAGCCTGACGACGTTTTGCGACATCTAATTCGCGAAGGGCGTCTTTCCCAACTTTCCCGTTAGAGAGGCACGATTGTGCGAAAAACGACACCAATCTGCGAGCCGCGACATTTAGCGTGCGAACGCACAGCAGCGATACCTACAGTAGACTTTATCGGAAATAGGAGAGAAATTGCTATAAGCCACCATCCTCCTAACCGGTTTGGGGCTAAGCAGCCTGGAATAGAGGACTCCCTTTCTTGGCCCGGTGTGTCAGGCGGAAATTGTGCAAGCCGCAGGCGGTTTCCGTCACATCATCGAGATAATGATCTACCCAATTACAAAATGGTTGAACTAGAATTTGGCATCGTTTGATGCCGCCGATATGGTGTTCTACCAGGGCTATTTCATTCTAAAAATGCTCTTGAGGATATCGAGGCCAAATTTGCAG
>DAIPYU010000003.1:58691-68496 GCA_036782635.1 Nodosilinea sp. CTOTU7353 | reverse complement strand
TTCACCGGGTTTACAAACGGGCGCTGCTCAGCCCTGGAGTGGGCAAACTCTCGCTTGAGCTGGTAGTACCACCGCACCGGCTGGTCGGCATCTTTGATGAAAATTTCGGCTCTCGGCGACGGCCACGGGTGCTCTGGCTCTCTAATCACCGCTCGGTCTTGGTTTAAGAACTGGTTGGCCAGCAGCGAAAACAGGGGTCTGACCAGCGGTAGCCAGGCAAAGGTGGTGTAGAGCAGGTTTGTGACCTCGGTGTGGGTCTCGGTCACGGGCGTCACCATGGTTACGTTGCACACCATGTGCTTTGATGACGTGATCCGCTCTACCCGAACGCCGGGCAGGTAAAACGAAATTTCTACCTGGGGTGCTTTGCCCAGCAGGCGATAGAAAAAGTTGCCGTCTAGCAGCTGGTGCTGGCGCATGGTAAAGCCATAGGGGCTGGGGTCAAAGGTTTTGACCTCTTCGGTCAGCTCTCGCTGCGACGCCCACCACCACGAGTCGTGCACAAAGGGAATGTGGGCCGGGTCCACCAGCAGCACCACCGCCGGGTCTACCCCACAGGCGAAGGGCAGCTGGGTGATCAGCTGGTAGTCGCGGTCGTTGCCGCCCCACACCTTGGGGATATCGACCCTGGGCGCAGCCTGCGATCCTGGCTGCGATCGCACCTCTGAGGCCGCATAAAACCAAACATTGCCGTCGGCCTCCTGCACCGGGTAAGACCGGACACAGAAATTCTCTAAGTACTGCGCTGGGCAATCCTTCAGCGAGGGAATCGCCGTGCAGCGCCCCGCTGGGTCAAACCGCCAGCCGTGGTAGCCACAGCTCACCTCTTTGCCATCAAACTTCCCTCGATCTAGGGGCACCGACCGATGGGGGCAGCGGTTTTCTACGGCAAACACTTCCCCCGCCGTGGTGCGGCCAAACAGCATGGGCTCATTCAAGAAGGTTTTGGCCATGGTTTGGCCCGGCTTTAGGGCTTTGCTCGGCAAGCCGTAGTACCAAATGTCGCGCAAAAAATCTGTTTTATAATCCATTTTCTAATAACGGTTGGGCCTCTAGCCTCTACTCCCAGATCGCGAAGATCGGGCGCAGAATAGTCTTGAAACAATCAGTTCTTGAAATGCTTATTTTTGAAATTTTGTGGCTGGCATATTTGAAGCCTGCCAAGCTGGCGGCGCTACAGGCACTCGCACATGGCTTGAAGAAAGCCCTTTGAGAACATCCCACTGAGATCATCTTGAGATCATTAATCTGAGCCGTCACCCATTCGGCATCATCGGCTGAGCGATGGCAGAGCCGCATCTTGCTTAGGGCGGAGTTAGAGGTGCGCGGTGATCAGCTTTGAGGCTAGCTGAGTTTGCCGAGAGATGGCGATCGCCCATGGGTAGGTCTGGATGCGTTTGCAAAAGAGAGCCTAGCATGGGGCGTTTGCCCTTCTTAACATACCTCAACCTAAGCAACTGTCTATATTGTGGCGAGCGGGCGGCCAGCTGGTAGCGATCGCTGGGCCGCTGGCTCAAGCGGTTGCAGCCCACCGGTATCGATTGAAGCCGGGTGATATGATAAAGCGCGCTTTATCTTTTCGGTTCGCTCCCTTGACCCAGGCATTTTCCTTTAGCTGCGACGCTCGCTGTAGCCATACCCAGGCGCGGGCGGGCACCTTCATCACTCCCCACGGCCCCGTCCACACCCCCCGGTTTATGCCCGTGGGCACCCTGGCCAACGTCAAAACCGTCACCCCCGCCCAGCTGGCCACCACCGGGGCGCAGATGGTGCTGTCTAACACCTACCACCTGCACCTGCAACCGGGGGAAGACATTGTTGCCGAGGCGGGCGGCCTGCACCGCTTCATGGGCTGGGATGGCCCCATGCTGACCGACTCGGGCGGCTTTCAGGTGTTTAGCCTGAGTAAAATGCGCACCATCACCGAAGACGGCGTCACCTTCAAGTCGCCCAAGGATGGCCGGATCATCAACATTCGCCCCGAAACCTCGATTCAGATCCAAAACGATCTGGGGGCCGATGTGATTATGGCCTTTGACGAGTGCCCCCCCTACCCGTGCAGCCGCGAGGCGGTAAAAGCCTCCACCGACCGCACCTGGCGCTGGCTGCTGCGCTGCGTCGAGGCCCATAAACGCCCCGATCAGGCGCTGTTTGGCATTGTGCAGGGGGGCGTCTACCCCGACCTACGCACCGCAGCGGCCCAGCAGCTGGCGACGCTCGATCTGCCCGGCTATGCGATCGGCGGCGTCAGCGTGGGGGAGCCGCCAGCGCTGATCGAAACCATCGTCAAGGCCACCGCCCCCTGCCTGCCCGAGCACAAGCCCCGCTACCTGATGGGGGTGGGGACCTATCGGGAGATGGCCCAGGCGATCGCCGCTGGGGTAGATCTCTTCGACTGCGTCATCCCCACCCGGCTGGCCCGCCACGGGGCGGCGCTGGTGGCAGGGGAGCGCTGGAACCTGAAGAATCAGCGCTTTCGCCGCGACTACACCCCGATCGACGCCACCTGCCCCTGCTACACCTGCCAGAATTTCAGCCGCGCCTACCTCTGCCACCTGATCCACTCTAAGGAGATGCTGGCCTTTACGCTGATCTCGATCCACAACATCACGGAGCTGGTGCGGTTTACCCAGCGGATCCGAGAGGCGATTTTGGGCGATCGCTTCACCGACGAGTTTGCCCAGTGGCTCGCACCAAACCCGGCAGCAACCCCAGCAGACGACCCCTCGCCATGATAAAATGCGAAGAAAATTTACCAATTCTCAGATTCCAGCTCGGGTGCTCAGCCCATGGCTCCGCTGGCCTCTGAGTCTGGTTTCGGCTGTGTCATGAGAGGATATCATCAAATGGAAGTCGCAATGCTGCTGGCTAATCTGCCCGAGGCCTATTCCCTGTTTGACCCCCTGGTGGATGTGCTGCCTATTATTCCTATATTTTTCCTGCTGCTGGCCTTTGTGTGGCAGGCTTCCGTCGGCTTTAAGTAAGTCTTTCTAGTCTCTAAGATATCAAGCCTCGGGGTTTGGCTAGCTCCGGGGCTTTGTTTATGGGGTTTTTTTGTGGGCAAAGCTAGCTAGCTCTAGATTCACCGTCTGCCTTGGCGTGACGGTCTTCCCACTCCTTCTCAATTTGGTGCTGAATTTTAAGCGCCTTCCATCGGGGCAGGGCCAGATTGTGGTGCAGCCGCCGCAAATGGTTAATGGCTCGTCTATCCAGCGTGGCAACCGGCGTACCTCCGGTTTCGCTGGCTATGCTCGTTTGGTGGGCGATCAGTTGCCTAACCGCAGCCGTATAGCGATGGTAGGGCTGCTGGGCGGCCTCTTGAATGCGCTTAGTGGTCTCGCGGGTGAGCCGCAAATGCTGCCGGAGGGCATCGAGATAAATTTGGCTGACGGTATCCAGCTGGCCATTGTTGCTCTCAAGGCAGTAGCGCACCTCATGGCGGTACTGATCTTGCCGGATTATTTCATCATCTGCCGCACTCGATAGGGTGCGGGGCAGCTCTAAGACAGTGCCCTCAATCAGGCGGTCTAGCTCGCGAACCAGCCGCTGTCTATCTTCATGAAAGGCTGCGGAGCTGATGCAAATTCCGTTTTGATAGGGCAGCCTTTTAAGCCCCTCAGGCAACACGTCTTCCCTGGGCATTTCGACCCCATCAATCAGCAGCGGCACTACGCGAACATCATTGCAGGCTAAGGCTTCCTCTAGCTCGACTCTGACCCAGTCGCTAGGGGTTTCCCAGTCACCGCCATTCAGCCCAAACGCTGCGATACTGTCGAGCCATTTTGCCGAAATCACGGGCAACACAACCGCACATTGACTCAACGTGTCTCGAATATATTCCCGAATGTCGGTGCCCTTAGGAATGCTTGCTTCATCGAGAAAGACGGTTTCATTGCCATAGGTTTCTGCTAGATACCCATGGATTTTGCGGGTGATAGTTTGACTGTCGCGACGACGGTAGGAGAGAAATATCAGCGGCATACCTTAACCCTGATCTGACAACTGTGCCTCAATTAAAGAGCAGATTTGCGATTGTTTGCCATTCTGGGTGCCATTGTGGGGGCGTTGATTAAGGGCGATGGCTATAATAGGCCAGCGCTTCTCATCAATATCGCCCCTACCTGTAATGGTCGAAGATCCTGGCTTAGCCAACGGCTTTAAGCTCTCAATTAAGTCTCTAGAGTCTGGGTTAGACCCAAAAGTTATTCACGCTGCGGTTCAGGTCTTACGCAGCAGCATTTCTGCCTTGAGCGAGCTTGAGCAAACGCCCTTTTCTTTTTTTTATGGGTCTCAGCAGCCCACCGACAATCTCCTCGCGGCTAAAACTCCGGGGGAGACAATGTACACCGAGCTTCAGTTTGAGGCCCCCCTCGACAAGCTCACCGTGGTGTTGCGGTGTGTGGGTGATTGGTTAGAGCGCACGAAGCAGAAGAGTCTGTTTGCGATCGCAATTCCGCCGGCCTACAACCTGACTTTACAAACCGATCAGGCTAAGGTGCTTGCCCAGCTGTTGCCCTTAGGAGAGGCGCTGCTGCCACCTCAGGACGTTTATCTCGCTAAGGCTGAGACCTATATCGATATCTTTGGCGACTTTACTCCAGCGGCACGGGCAAATTTGGCAATTATGTGCCATCGGCTGGGGCTGTCTAGGGAGGTGGCTGATGATCTCAACGCTCAGTCGATGGGGCCATTTAAGACCCTTACAGAGAAATACCAGCACTTTCGCAAAGAGCTGCTGGCCTGCAAGCAAGAGATTGCCCTAGACGGTGATTTTTGGCAGGTGATGGAGGATAAAGCCGCTACCATGAGCCTGCCCAAGGCTGACGCCGAGTTTCTCAAGGCTGAGCGGCTACACGCCCTGCGCACTGAGGCTGAGCAGGTTCGGCAGCAGTCCGAGGCCACAGCAGAGGCCGAGCGGCAGCGGCAACGACAGCAGCAGCAGCGTCTAGCCAACTACCGCCAAACCTTTATTGATGTGGTCATGGGCAACCTAACCCCGCAAAGTTCTGCTCTCGATGCGGCGACCTTTCGCCAGGGCCTGATGGCGCACCTGTCGGCGACTGAGTTTAGCCGGGGCCGCCTGACCCAAGCGCGGGAGTTTTATCACCTCAGCCAGCCCGAGGTCGAGGTTTTGGAGCAGGCGGTTTTAGATGAGCTGTATTTGCTATCTGGCTTACTATAGGAATTCAAAACCATGGGCTATAGCCCAGCGCTGGGTGGGTCTGTGAGGTGTTGGCTTGACGCAGAAGGTGAGATGTTTAATCAAAGTGGTCGACCCTCAGCTCAAGAGCGACGAGGTGGTCACCGAGGTGCGCTATTTAATCGAAGACCTGCGCGACCTAGACGGCATGAGCCAGATTCGGTTTGAGCCTTGGGCAGAAATTAGAGATGTGGCTGAAATTCAGGTCGGCATTCGGTTTGAGGTCGAGACCGAGCAGCTGGGGTCAATTTTGCGGCGGCTGCGCGATCGCCTCCACTACAACCCCATCAAAACCTGGTTTCTCTTCCAAATTTCAGATATCAGGCTGCGAATTGAGACTCACCAGGCCGACGACTTAGTGGGCCTGATGCTGGCGGCCCGGAGCGGGTTGCTGTTTTCCCCCGTGAGCGACTACCTGGCCGAGGCCGAAACCTACAGCCGAACTCAGGGCGAGCTGTCATCCACCGAGTTAGACAACCTGAGTTTGCTGCGCCAGCGGCTGGGCCTCCCGGAGGAAGTCGCTAAATTGCTCAACGCTCGGGCCGCTGGGCCTTACCCCACCCAGGCCGAGAAGCAGCGCCACTTTGACGAAACCGTCCGGGCGGAGTTTAGCCGTCTGCGATCGCACCACGACGGTCAACCCATTGCCCCCAAAGATATCTGGCCCGTGCTACAAGAGCTAGTCGAAAATTTGGGCTTGCCCACCCCCGAAGCCGAAACCGTTTACCAACAGCATTTGCAGCGCTACCGCGACGACATCAGGCTCAAAGCCGATCAACAGGCGCTCAAAGCCGCCGAAGACACTCGCTTGGCTGCTGAGACTAAGGCTGAGGGCGATCGCCAGCAGCAAGTCCGCCAAGCCCAAGAGCAGCGCGATCTTTACAAAGCTCTGTGCCACCAGGCCCTGGCCAAGGGCCTGTACCCCTCCGAGTTTGACCAGGGCCGCCTCGACCAGGCGCGGCGACTGCGCGGCATTGCCCCGGCAGATGCCGTGGGCATTGAAGCAGCGGTGCGCGATGAGCTGTACGGTAGCGTAAACTCTGCTGCCGGGGTCGACTACACCCGGTTGCGCGGCCTGCTGATGCAGCAGGACTGGCAAGCCGCCGACCTAGAGACAGAGACCACCATTCTCAAAGCCCTCAACCTCGATATGCAGCCGGTCACCGCCGCCACGGTGCAGCGGCTACCAGCGCTTGACCTGGCCACTATCGATGCCCTGTGGCAGCGCCACAGCAACGGCCGCTTTGGGTTTAAGGCCCAGCAGCAGGTGTATCGCAGTCAGCAGCAAATTCAACAAGACGAGCCTCAGCGATGGCTGGGTTTTCAGCAGGGGCTGGGGTGGCGCGACCAGTCGACTTGGCTATCTCGCGGCTTTAGGCCCTACTACGATCTCGACTTTAGCCTCGAAGCCCCCGCCGGTCACCTGCCCACCTGGCGCTGGTGCTGTCCGAGCCTCAGCCATCGCTACGACCTCAGGGTTGAGGTGGTCGAAGCCGTCATGGCCCATCTCAACACCTGCATGCCCCTAGAGGCCGTGTCGATACCGACCTTTGACCAAACCCTAGTTGTCGGAGGGGTGGCCAGTGCTAGATAACGCCCCCCGCAGCGAACTCGACGAGAGCCTCAGCGATCTTGCCCTACTGCTCCACGACGAAGAGTGGGAAACGGCCGATCGCCTCACCGCCCAATTGCTGCTCACAGCGGTCGAGCAGAGTTTTTATGCCAGCGAGGCCCCGCGCCACCTCCAGCTGACCCCAGAGACCCTGGCGGGCATCCCCTGCCAGCTGATCCACGCCATCGACGATTGCTGGCAGGGGGCCAGCGCCGGGCACTTTGGCTTTTCAACCCAGCTGCAAATTTATCAAGATATTTTGGGCTCAGTCGCCTTTGACCCCGCGCTGCACAACTGGTCTACCCCCCACCCGTTTTTTGAAGAAGTGGGCTGGCTGATGCTGTTCCCCCTCAGACCCCTGGGGTTTCTCAGGTTTTATAGCTGGCTAGAGTTTGACCTCGAAGCTCCCCGAGGCCACCTGCCCGCCCTGTGGTACTGGCAAATTCCGAGGCTGGCCTCCCTGCGCATGGGCGGTTTTTTCACCGGCCAGGGGGCCGGCTACGGCGATCTGGCCCGGCTCGACGCCATGATGTTGCGGCTGAGCCGCTGTAGTCAGTTGGGTGGGTGAGTGCAACGTTCAAATTTGAACGTTGCACTCACCCACCTACTCACTCTCAACCAACAGCCCCCAGGGAATCCGCTCATCGGCGGCCAGCAGGCCAGCGATTTCTCTTGCCCCATAGCGGTTGATGTGGCTGGGGTCGGCAAACAGGTGCGATCGCCAGCGCCAGTCTTCGAGCAGGTCGACCAGCGTCAGGGTGCCCCGGTTGGCCCAGTTCTGCAAAAACTGCTGAAACTGCCGCTCATAGCCTAGGCGCACGCCGTCTAAGTAGTCGTTGCTGAGGGGCAGGTTGACAAACACCAGGGGAATATTTTGGCTGCGCAGAAACTCGACCGTGGCCTCAAAGGAAACCGTCTGCACCCCTGTCAGCCGAAAGGGGCGGTAGGCGTTGTCATACTGACCCCGCACCCGCGGGAAGCTGCGGTAGTACACCGCCGGGTTGAACTGGTCGTTGACCGCCAAAAAGCCCTGGGAGTTGATGGCGCTGAGGGGCACGGTGCCATAGTCTTCACCGGGAGCATCGGCGGCGGCGGCATCGGGTGCGGGGTTGTCGGCGGCCCGGGCTAAATCCTCTGGGGGTTGCAGGGTGAGGGCGGCTCCATCGCGCACGGCGGCATAGCCGGGCGACTCCAGAATTTCGGCAAAGGTGCGGTCAAACCTGCCGCTGTTAAAGGCGCGGGAGCCTTCGGCCCAAACGATCAGCCGGGGGTGTAGGTCGGGGGCCAAGAGCTGCCGGGTGATAAAGCTCACCACCTGGGCAGTGGCACCGTTCACGCTCAGGTTATAGACCCGCAGGCCGGGGTAGCCCTGCACAGCCAGCGCCTGCTGGAGCACCTGGGGGTCTACCCCCTGGAGGGCGCGTGAGCTACCCAAAATCAGCACATCGGGCGGCCCTAGGGCCGCCACGTAGGCCCGGTAGAGGCTGATTTGCTCATCGAACACATCGCTGCCCAGGGCCGGGAACGCCCTGGCTAACCCCTGCTGGTCAGCCTTTTGCTGAGCCAGGGCCAGGTTTCGCTGATATTCTCGGGCTTTGCGCTGGCTAAATGTCTGCCTGGGGTCGTCGGCCGGGATGTCTTGCAGCAGCGCCACGGCCCGACCCCAGGCACCGGCTACCTGGTTCCACTGGGCGGCGGTGGTGGCGGCGGTAGTGAGTTGGGCCGCCTGGTTGGCGGTGCCAACGGCCTGATACCAGGGGTCAGCCGGGGGCGGGCCGGGGGCGGGCGACGCGGCGACCTCAGAATTGCTGCTGGCATGAGTCACGGCTGGCCGAGCGTCGGGGGTGGCGGACGGGCCAGGTCGGCTGATGCAGCAGGTCAACACCACGCTCAGCAGCAGTGATGCCGCTAGCCCAGTACGAGACGTCAGGGGTTTAGTCATAGTCATGGGAGTGCACAGTAGCGAGTTACGCGCCAAACAAAGCCCTCTAATATCTATTGCATTTCTAACGGAGGATTTTCATTTTTGGAGGACTCTGCAATAGTGTTGCTGTGTTCAGCATGGATGAGGTAGCTGGTGGTACCCCTAAAAGATTACAACCCCGGTCAGCGCACCCCCTACGTGACCTACGGGTTGATTGTCCTGAATATATGTCTGTTTATCTATGAGCTCAGCCTGCCTGCCTCTGAGCTGACGCCTTTTTTTCACGCCTGGGCAGTGGTGCCTGAAGAATTTTCTACCAGCTTGAGCACTGGGGTGTCTGTTCTAAATGCAGAGGAATGGCTCACGCTGGTGACGGGCCAGTTTCTTCACGGCGGCTTTTTGCACCTGGCGGGCAACATGCTCTACCTGTGGATCTTTGGCAACAACGTCGAAGACCAGATGGGGCACCTGCGGTTTTTGCTGTTTTACCTGCTGTGTGGTGTGCTAGCTAATCTAGCGCAGTGGTTTTTTGCCATGGGATCAGAGATCCCGTCCCTGGGGGCCAGCGGGGCGATCGCCGGGGTGATGGGGGCCTATATCTTTCGATTCCCGCAGGTGCGCATTCTCACCCTGGTTCCCCTGGGGCCATTCCCGCTGCCGCTGCAAATCCCGGCCATCTTTTACCTGGGCATTTGGTTTGTGCAGCAGGCCTTCTACGGCTTCGCCAGCCTCAGTGCCCCGACCATGATCGGTATGGAAAGTGGCGGCATTGCCTACTGGGCCCACGCCGGGGGCTTCGCCATCGGGGCACTGGTGGGGCCGCTGTTTGGGCTCTTTAGCCAGCCCGACGAGGTCACCGTGGAAGCGGAGGGAGTGGATGGGTAGAGGGGTGGATGTGTAGATGTGTAGGTGGGTAGGTGGGTGGGCGGATAGCGTGAACGGTTTGAAGATTTCTAGAGTTTTGTAGTTTTAACTCACCCACCCACCCACTCACCCACTCACCCACTCACCCACCCACCCACTCACCCACTCACCCACTCACCCTCTCACCCTCTCACCCTCTCACCCT
>DAIPYU010000003.1:0-58591 GCA_036782635.1 Nodosilinea sp. CTOTU7353 | reverse complement strand
CCACCCACTCACCCACTCACCCACTCACCCTCTCACCCTCTCACCCTCTCACCCTCTCACCCTGATTCAGCAAACACCACCGTCACCCGCTGGGGCTGCAAATAGTCGCGGTCGACTACGTCGTTGTGCACAACCTTCACCGAGTCGAGCTGGGCCATGAGGTTTTTTAGGGCGGCGACCTGGGCAGCAATCAAACCGTTGATATCAATGGTGAGGTCGAAGGTTTGGGTGGGGGTCTGGTAGCTGAGGCGATCGCCCATTAGCCTCTGCCACTGGGGTTCGTAAGGTAGCCAGGGGTAGTCGGCGGGGTTGAAAGGCGGCCACAGTCGAGCCGGATAGGTGAGCACCTCGGGGGGACCGGGGTTGGCCTCCGCCAGGTTTTCAAACTGAATTCGGATGGCCCCTAGATTGACCAGCAGGCGCACCAACTCTTGCCGCCGCTCGTAGAATAGGTCGGCAAAGTAGGTGGCCACGGGCAGATATACCTGCGATCGCCCCGGCAGCGGGTGCTGCCGATAGTAGCGCTGAGGCACCGGGTGACCCGGCAAAAACTGTAGCCCAGCCGGCAGCGCGGCGATCGAGGCAGTGCCCACTACGGTTTGGTACCAGGGGTCGAGGTCTATCTTTGAAATGCCCTGGTAGAGCAGCCGCGCGTCGTGATTAGTGCGGCGCACCGCATTGTCGGCGTAGAGGTCGCCCACCAGGGCTTCGTTGAGCAGCAGACGCGCGGCCCAAAACAGAGCAGCGGTGTTGCCCGGCAGCTGTAGAGCCACCAGCACCTCTAAGGAATTGACCATAGAGCCGGTGTGAATCATCAGCGCCTGCAACGCCCGGCGCAGGTCTAGCTCGGCCCGCGAGATCACCACATCGGCATCGCGAAAGCTATGCTCAATGGGGTCTTTGAAATCTTTAGGGCGCTGATTTGGGGGCAGCACGTGGAGCAGGGGCCGCACCCCAGCCCCCTGGGGTGACTTTGAGCCAAAGGCCTTTGGTCGGCGACGAAAAATCATGGCAACAGACCCCCAATATATAGCGTTGGCCAGCTAGCTACAGACGCGCCCCGCCGCGATGACGCCTGCTATAAATCGGCAGATATAGCCGTCGCCAGAACCGTTAGACCATGACCTACCTGCCCGGAGCGATAGCCATACGCCATTGCGCCGCCCCGGTTCCTGCTAGTGATAGGAGGCGCTGCCTTAAGAGCAACAGCCATCGCTATAAATTCCAGTTCGTTCCCCTACTAAACACAAAAACCGCTAAAAACTCAAGCTTTAGCCACGTTTAGATATTCGCCCCTTAGGCTTGCAACGGCCATGGGAAATTGTTACATTAATTTACAGGTGCGCAACACTTCGCAACACTCTTGAGTCTTTATTGCTATGTGACCTAGGGCTAGCGACAAGTATATTGGCCTCGCCAGGGTAGCAGAACAGGTTGGAGCAGCATCTGATGGTTAAAGTAAATCCTATGGGTTCGCAGTCCATTGTCATCACGATGGCTGAGGTGTTGGCCCTGTACGCCAACGGTCGTCGCGACTTCAGTCGCCTAGATTTTCATGAGGCATGGATGCCTGGTCTGGTTTTGCCGGGCACTGATTTGACCCAGGCCAACCTGGTGTCGGCCAACCTCAGCGATGCCGTGCTGGCGGGAGCACAGCTGGGCGGCTGCAATCTGTGGCGAGCCAGTCTGGCCGGGGCCAACCTGGCGGCGGTCAACCTGGCCCGCGCGGTGCTAATTCGCGCCGACCTCAGCCGCGCCGACCTCACCCAGGCCAGCCTGAGCTACACCGACCTGCGCCTGGCCACCCTGCACGAGGGCATCTTGCGCGGGGCCGACCTTCGCCACGCCAACCTGAGCTACACCGACCTGCGCCAGGCCGATTTGACCGGGGCCGATCTGCGCGGCGCCGATTTGACCGGGGCCAACCTGCGGGGCACTAGCCTAGCCACCGCCAACCTTGAAGGAGCCTGCCTCGACCGCGTTTGGCTCGACGAAGCAGAACCCCCCCACCCTGAGCTGTCGTCAGCGGCCCTTTAGAACGCCGGTATAGAAACCCGGTTTCTGGGGCAGGCGGCTAGTCATGTCGTTAGAGCAGCGATAAAGAAACCGGGTTTTAGCCATACTGCACCGATGCTCTAGGGCGTGTGATCAATTCTGCCTAAAACCCTTCGGGCCATAACAGACACACCTCCCCCACCCACTCACCCCTCAGCGCCGATCGCCTCTCGCAAACGTCCCTGATGCTCCTCCAATCGCTGGGCAGCGGCGGCGACGTCGAGTTTGCCAAGGTGCATCATGAGAGCTAGCTTGACCTGCTGATTGCTGCGGTCGAGCAGGCCGGCGGCGGCGGCCCGGTCTAAATCGGTGAGGTCACAGAGAATACGCAGGGCGCGATCGCGCAGCTTGGTATTGGTCACCGCCACATCGACCATGCGGTTGCCGTAGACCTTGCCCAGGCGCACCATCACCCCGGTAGAGAGAATATTTAGGGCCATTTTGGTAACGGTGCCTGCCTTCAGCCGGGTGGACCCGGCCAGCAGCTCTGGCCCTACCAGCAGGCGAATGTCGATGTCGGCCTCTATGGGCACCTGGTCGGCGGGCACGCAGGCGATAAACACCGTGGTAGCACCACGATCGCGGGCGGCGGCGATCGCCCCTCGCACGTAGGGCGTAGTGCCCCCAGCGGTGATGCCCACCACGATGTCCTGAGGCTGCACGGCTCGCTGGGCGATCGCCGCCGCCCCATCTTCAGCCACGTCTTCTAGCCCCTCAGAGCTTTTCACCAGGGCACCGGCCCCGCCCGCAATGACGCCCTGCACCAGCTCCGGCGGGGTGCAAAAGGTGGGGGGGCACTCTGCCGCGTCGAGCACGCCCAGGCGGCCGCTGGTGCCCGCCCCCACATAAAACAGTCGCCCCCCCTGGCGCAGCCCCTGGGCCGTCGCCTCAATCGCTAGGGCCAAGGGCGCGCGGGCGGCGGCGATCGCCTCTAGGGTGCGCTGGTCTTCTTGGTTAAACAGGTCAACCAGCTCTAGGGCGCTGAGCTGGTCGAGAGCCGCACTGCGGGGGTTAGCCTGCTCAGTGAGCAGGTGGCCCCGGTCATGGGGTTCAGCGGCAGAATTGGCGATCACAGGCGGTAAAAGCAGTAAACGGCGACAGACACTGGAGACAATTTAGAGGAATTGCCCCCCGGATACAAACTTAGACCTACCTCACAAACCGAATCGCCCCCACATAGCGAACGGGTTTGTCCTCCGAGGCCCGCACCGCTGCCACAATACAGCTCACCATTTCCAGCAGGGCCAGGGGCACCACCAGCAAAAAGCCCACCAGTACAAACATCAGCGCAATGGTCAGCATCCAGGCAATCATCATCGTCAGCTGAAAGTTAAGCGCCGCCTTGGCCTGGCTCGGCAGGGCCGCAGGCCCCAGGGCAGGGTCTGCCCCGCCCCTTTTGGCTAGCAGCAGCACCAGGGGCAGCACCACCCGCCAGGGCAGCAAAAACGATCCACCCCAAAACAACGGCCAGCCCCCCAGCCACTGGCTGCCCACCACCAGGTAGCTCACCAGCGGAATCAGATGGGCCAGGGTCGCCAGGGTGGTGTCAGACAGGGTTGTCTTCTGGGTTCCGGCGCTGGTCGCCGTAGCTTCTGGGCGCAGATCTGGCTGCGGATTTGGTCGTGGGTTTGGGAAAGAGGCTGGCCCCGCTGCCCCATCCCCAGAGCTACCCGCGCCGGGCTGGCTGGCTGCGCCTAGATTCTCGGCAAGCTTTGGCCCAGCGGGTTCTTCCAGGTCAAAGCTTGCCTGCCAGGCGGCGGTAGGGTAGCCTGCCGATCGCGCGGTCACCTGTACAGACGCAACCGGAACAGCGATCCCAAGACGCTGTAGCCCCCGCTGAATGCGCGACACCACCGCAGGCTGAGGAATCGCGGTCTCGGCCTCTAGGGTTAGCTGAAGCTGGGCACCCTGCCATTGCCCCTGGGCGACAATACCCTGGTCGGCCAGGGACTGACTGAGCAGGTAGGCAATGGCCTGGGCATCGCCCTGGCGGGCGCGGTCTATCAGGGCAGACAGAGGCAGGGCCGAGAAGGGTGAAGACATAGGGCGCTAGACCTAGAGCAATTTCTCAAGCTGCTGCCGCATGCGGTCAATCTCGGCCTGGGAGAGGCCGCTGGTCTCTGGGTTACGGGTTTCTGGGTTACGGGTTTCTGGGGCACGGGTTTCTGGGGCACGGGCACCTAGATTCTCTGGCGACTGATTGGGGTTCCAGGTGGTTTGTTCCAGGTTTTGCTCGGGGGGCATCGCCAGAGAACCCTCAGACACTAGACGGTGGCCATAGCCCGCAGACTCGCAAAATTCTTCAATTTCTGCCTGATCCATGCCCTCAACGGCGGCCTCAGGAAAATCCTGGGCTTCTAGCATGAGGGCAAAGCGGGTGGCATCGTCTTCATGTTCGAACATCAGCACCACATCTTGCCCGTCAACATTGAGGGTGTGAATGCCTTCATTTTCGGTGCGAGCGTTAAACAACAGCACGTACACCATAGCCATATCTCACCAGCAGCTCTACCTATTTACTTTAGCGGGCCAGTGAACAAGCCAGCCCTGTGCGAACAAAATTACTCTAGAGAACGTCTTGCCGATTGTCTCCTTAGCATCGGTGCTCTTTGGCATCAGCTTCCGAAGTGGGGCTGAGACAGGGCAACTGGGGGCGTCCTCCTCGCCACTAGTTCTCGCCACTGGCTAGTGAATTAAGTTACCTGGATAAGTTCTTTGGGGATGGTAGGCAGATGGCAGGGAGTTCATTACTATTGGTGGGTGTTCTGCGGTGGCGTAAACGGGTATGACCTCTTCCCAAGAGCCAGAGCCTTCTGAAGAGCTAGAGCCGTCGCCAGAGCCGGGGCCTGGTGGCAGTCGGCGCTGGCGAGCGGTAGGCATCGTAGTGGGTGCTGGGCTGGTGCTGGGCGGGGCTGTGGCCCTGGGGGGCTGGGTCTGGAGCCGCAACCACCTTGCCCCCTGGCTGTCAGAACAGCTGTCTGAAACTTTAAATCGCCCGGTGGAGCTGGGGCCGGTGGAGCGTGTGGGCATCTCTGGGGTGCGCCTGGGGCCGTCGACAATACCGCCCACGCCGACGGATCCAGATACGCTCTCGCTAGCGGCGGTGGAGGTGCGCTTTAGGCTGCTAGATCTGTGGCGACGAGAACTGCCGATCAGCCTGACCCTGGAGCAAGGGGATCTCTACCTGGAGCAAAACGCCGACCAACAGTGGTTTGACCTGGATATCGATCTGCCCGATCGCGATCCGGACCGCGATCCATTCTTTGACGTTAGGTTGGACACCATCTACGTCACCGATGGGCAGCTCACCATGGTGCCCTACGTAGAGGGCGACCCAGAGCCGGCGCAGGTGGCGATCGCCGATCTCCAGGGACAGCTCCAGTTCAGCGATGCCCTGTTTGAGGTAGCTGAAGATCCAGATTCTCCCCTAGAAACCCAGCAGCTTAACCTAACCCTGAGCGGCAATTCCATTCAGGGGGGCAGCATCCATCTCAAGGGTGCCGTACTGCTGCCGCCGCCCCAAGATGCTCCCAGCGACAGCGCCGATGCCACTGAGGTGCCCGGCCCCGGCCTCAGGGCCAATATCAATCTGCGCACCCAGGCGGCCCGGGCCACCGACATCATGCCGCTGGTAGACTCCTTTTTCGCCAATCCGCTGCCGGTGCAGTTTCCGACGGGCTTGGTGAGCGTCCAGGTTGACATTGAAAGCGGCCGCGGGGTGCCTTTCCGCATGGTGGGCGCAGCGCGAGTCGACGAGTCCTCTCTGATCGCCCCAGGGCTGCCAGAACCCCTTGAAGAACTCCAGGGGGACATGCGGTTTAGGGGCCGATCCATTGAGTTTGAAGGGGTCACTGCTCGTCTGGGCACGCTGGCGGCGGCGGCGGGTGGCACCCTGGATTTTGATCAGGGCTACGACCTGAGTGGTCAGATCGCTCCCTTTACCGTGGCCCAGGCAGTTGAGCTGTTTGATGCAACGCTGCCAGTGGCGACGACGGGCACCTTTTTAGCCGATGTCACTATGACCGGGCCTTTAAATCGACCGGTTATAGCCAGCGACATAGTTTCCCAGAGCGCCGTCGTAATCGATCAGGTGCCCTTTGCGGATGTGCGGGGCCGCCTCACCCTCCAGGCCCCCAACCTAATCATCGATAGCTTTCAGGCCATTCCCCAAGATGGCGGATCGCTGGTCGGCAGTGGCCGGTTTAACTTCGACCAACCGAGGCAGCTATCGCTGACCATGACCGGCGATCGCCTGCCGGGTACGGCCATTGGCCGCCTCTACGGCCTGCCCGAGGGCCTCGATGTCGGGCCAGTGTTTATCGATGCCGAGATCGCTGGCCCTGTGGGCCAGCTGGTGGGCGACGCCCGCTGGCGCGCGCCGATGGGCACCTATCCGGGCCAGGGCACCATTCGCCTGGCCGACAACGCCCTGCGCTTTACCGATACCTTTGTGCAGGTGGCCGGCGGCACGGTGGCGGCCCAGGGCATGCTCGCCAACCGCCAGTGGGACGCCGACCTACGGGCCGAGGGGGTGCAGCTCAGCCAGCTGGGGGCCGGGGTCGATGGGGTGTTCAGCGGCGTCGCCCAGCTCTCGGGCAGTCTGCAAACCCCTGGGCTGGCCAACATTCAAGGTCAGGGTAACGGGGCGATCGACTTAGCTGGGGGCACCGTGCTCACCCACGCCAGCCTGGCGGGGGGCCAGTGGAACGCCGACCTCCAGGGCCGCGACCTGCAAATGGCCGCCTTTGCCCCCGACCTGCAGGGCACCGCTGCGGGCAGCTTTCGCCTGACGGGTACCACCGCCAACCTCACCCTGGCCGGGGTCAGGGGGCAGGGCCAGCTCTCGCTCTCGGACGGGCTGGCCACAGCGGCGGGCCGGGCCCCCCAGCTGGCCCTGGTGCGCGAACCGCTCACCGCCGACTTGGCCTGGAACGGACAGGCGGTGCGGGTGCAGCGGGCCAGCACCGCTGGCATCCAAGCCAGCGGTCTGATCACACCCCAGCTCAGCGGGCCGGAGGCACCGGCGATCGCCAACCTCGACCTCAATCTCACCGCCGACGGCTACAACCTGGCGGCGCTGCCGGTGCCTGAAATCCTGCCCCTGGCGGGCAATGCCTTCTTTCAGGGGCGGCTGCGGGGTCGACCCGGTGCCCTGGCCCTCAGCGGCGATGCCTCGCTGGTGGGGCTGAGCGCCGGCAATCTGGCCTTTGCCTCACCCCTCAGCGGGCCGGTGAATTTTGTCCAAGGGGGCGACCTGGCGGTCGATCTGACCGGTGGCGGCGATCGCGTCTATGTCGCTACCTCCCGGGGCGATCGCGATCTAGAGTTTGAGGTGCGCGGCGGCGCGGCCCTGGCCCAGGGCTTTACCCAGGGCGACGACCTCTACGCCACCATCGCCAACCTGCCGGTTGAAAACCTCCGGCTGCCCCAGGGCGGGGCCGACGGCATTGGCACCGTCAGCGGCCTGATCACCACCGCCGAGATTGTCGCCAACCTGCGCCAGCCCACCCTGCGGGCCAGCTTTGACGTGCAAGACCCCAGCGTCGGCTACCTCCGCCTGCCCAGCGAAACTGAGGTCGTCGCCATCGATCCCGACGCCCCCGAGCGGCCGCTCGAAATCACCCGCTACAGCCGCCTGCGGGGCACCGTCACCTACGCCAACAACGTCGTGGGACTGGTGGGCGGGGTGCTGGAGTCGGCCTCGGGCCTCAGTCGCTACCTGGCCAGCGGCACCTACACCCTGGGCGACACCCCCCAGATCAACGGCGAGCTGACCGTCGACAACGGCCAAATCAACGAGATTTTGCAGACCCTGCTGATCTTTGAACGGGCCGATTTTCGCCCCAACCTGCTGCGGCCCCCCGAGTGGTTTAGGCCCGCCACCCCCGCCGAGTTGGCCTCCCTGGAGCAGGTCAGTCAGGTGGGCGATCGCAACGCCAGCCTACTCGACCAGCTGCGCCGCCTGGCCGAAGTGCAGGAGCTGCAAGACATGCTTGCGGCCCAGGCCGAAACCGCCCCGCTGCCGCCCCTCGACGAGTTTTTCGGCGGCATCTCGGGCACCGTTACCGCCAGCGGTGCGATTCCTGACAGCCTTAACGTCACCTTTGATCTCGCCGGGGCCGACTGGGTGTGGGGCAACCCCAACGGCACCAATGGAGCCAGCTACCGGATCGACGAATTTATCGCCCAGGGCAGCTACCAAGACAGCGTGCTGCAGGTGGAACCGATCAGCCTCCGGTCAGACTTCTCTGGGTTCTCGGCCACCACCCAGCAGGGGGTCGCCCTGGCCACCCTCAACGGCGAGGTGAGCTTCAACCCCGACGACCCCGTAGATCGCACCCTGCGACTCGAGGTTAGTGACGTGCCCGTGCAGGCCCTGCGGCAGCCGCTGCGGCTACCCGACAACTTTGACGGGTTGGTCAACCTGGGGGCCAGTCTCACCGGCAGTCTGGTCGCCCCCCAGGTGCGCGGCCAGCTGGCGATCAACGAAGCCACCATCAACCGCAACGCCATCGACCTGGCTACCGCTAACTTTAGCTACGACAATGCCCGACTCAGGCTGATTAGCCGGGTGGCCGTTGACGACCAGGCCGAAGATCCGCTGCGGCTAGTCGCCAGCGTTCCTCTACAGCTGCCGGGCCTCAATCAGCGGCCTGAGACCGATGATGTCACCATCGCGCTGCGCGCGCGCGACGAGGGCTTTGCCCTGATCAACCTGTTTACCCAGGCCATTGCCTGGGAGTCGGGCCAGGCCAACCTCGATCTGGCCGTGGCTGGCCGCTGGCCCATTGACCAGCCCCTTCAAGACGCCCTCACTACCCTCCAGGTCACCGGCAGCGCTGACTTTGACGGCGTTACTATCACGGCCCGCGCCCTGCCTGAGCCGCTCACCAACCTGCGCGGCCGCATTCAGGTGGTGGAGGCCTCCGGCGGCAATGCTTCTAACTCGATCTACACCAACGGGTTGGTGCTCGATGTGCAAAACCTCCAGGGTGACTTTAGCAACGGTCAGGTGGCGGCGGGCGGCAATCTCAAGCTGCTGCCTTCAGTACAAGACCTGGCACCGGGGCTGTTTGACAACGGCAGCGCCGCCTTTTCTGCCCCAGCCGCTGGCCCTCAACCGGGCGACAACCCCTTTGAGCTGACCCTCGACAACATCGCCCTTGACCTGCGCAGCCCCGCTGGCACCTACCGGGGTCGGGTGGATGGCAATGTGGTGGTGGGCGGCAGCGTCTTTTTACTGCCGCCGCTGGTCTACGGCGAGGTCAGGCTCTCTAACGGGCTGCTCACGCTGCCCGATGCCGATGTTAGGGGCGATGCCCCGGCCAACTTTGCTGCGACCCGAGAGCCCGGCATCTTTGACCCGATTCCCCCAGTGCTAGAAGATTTTCAGCTGGTGCTGGCCGACAATGTGCGGCTGGCCATTCCGGGCTTGGTCGATGTGCAGGCCAAAGGCACCCTAGATTTGGTGGGTACAGCCCCGAACATCAAGCCCAACGGTCGGATCAATTTGCCCAGTGGCCGCATTAACCTGCTGACCACTGACTTTCGCCTCACCGGCGACGAAAACTACGCCGAGTTCAGCGATCTCGACGAAACCATTGACCCCTACCTGGTCGCCACCCTGTCGGCGGCGGTGCCCGACAGTGCGGCGGCAGGCACTGCCCTATCCACCGCGAGCCCCTTTCCCCGCAACGAAATTAGCGTCTCTAGAATCGACCAGCTGGGGTTGACCCAGGCGGGGGTGCAAACCGTGCGCATCCGCGCTGTCGTCGACGGTCGGGCCAGCCGGGTGGTCAACCTCCAGGGAGTTGAGCTATCGAGCACGCCGCCCCGCTCAGAGGGCGAAATTGTGGCCCTGATTAGCGGCGGGTTCTTGACCGCCCTAGAGTCTACCCTGGGCAGCGTCTCTGGCGGGGGCGACAGCTTTCAGGGGCTGCTGGCCTTTGCGGGTTCGGCGCTGTTAAACAACCTGCAAAATATTCTCGGCTCAGGTCTAGAGCGCACCGAGCTGCGCCTGTTCTCGGCATCGCCGCCGGGGCAGCAGGGGGGCGCCCTCGACATTGGGGGCGAGGTCGGGTTTAACTTCTCGCCCACGATCTCGGCGTCGGTGCAGAAAGTTTTCACCAACGTGACCCCGGCGGTGTTTAGCGTGCGTTACCGCATTACCGACCAAATTACCGTGCGGGCCACCACCAGCTACGAGCAGTTTAATGAAAACACGGGCGCGGTTGTAGAATTCCGGTTCTAGAATCCTGGTTTGAGAACTCCGGTTTGAGAACTCCGGTTTGAGACGGGCTACGGCTCTACTCGCCCCGGCAGCCCCTATCCCCTGTAAGGTTGAAGGGTGTGATCACCCTCACCCAACGTCCTATCTCTTGTCTTTTGCGACTTTATGGATCCTAAGCTACCGCCACCACCCCCCACAGCTCAGCCCGTTCAGGAGGCCTCTTCTCAGGAAAAGGCGGCTGCAGCTCCTGAAAAGGTGTCGGCTTGGGGCCGCTGGCGATCGCTGTGGACGGGGCAGTGGGGCAATTTGCGGGTGCTGGCGATCGCCCTCGTCATCGCCCTCACGGTGCGGGTGCTGATCGCCGAACCCCGCTACATTCCCTCCAACTCCATGGACCCGACGCTGCACATTGGCGATCGCCTGCTGGTGGAAAAAATCAGCTATCGCTGGCAGCCACCCCACCGGGGCGACGTGGTGGTGTTTGCGCCGCCGCCCCAGCTCACCCGACTGGGCTACGAACCCCGCCAGGCCTTTATTAAACGAATTATCGGCGAACCCGGCCAAACCTTGCAGGTGAGCCAGGGCCAGGTATTTGTCGACGGCACCCCCCTGCAAGAGCCCTACATTTTAGAACCCCCCGCCTACAGCCTGGCCCCCGTCACCGTGCCCATGGACCAGGTGTTTGTCATGGGCGACAACCGCAACGACAGCAACGACTCCCACGTGTGGGGCGGGCTGCCCCAGCAAAATATCATTGGCCGGGCGCGGCTGCGGTTTTGGCCCCTCGATCGCCTCGGCATGGTCGAATAGCGGGTCGAGTAGCGATCGCCCTACCGCACCCCTGTACCGTAGGCGATCACCTCTAGGGCCACTATGCCCTTGCCACTCTGGCCCCCCAGCTCAGCGGTCTGAATGCGGACATTCACCACCCGCTCAGCCCCCCAGGCCAGGGCCGCCTCTTCCATCCGCAGCAGCGCCTCGCGGCGACCCCGCTCCAGCAGGGTTTCGTAGACGCCGATGCGCCCGCCCACCAGCTTCAGCAGCCCGGCGGCAAAGGTCTTGAAATAGTCTGACGACACCACCACGCTGCCCACAAACAGCTCCGCCCCAGCGGCGTCGGGAATCGCCGCCTTGGCCCCGGCCACGCTGATGACCAGCCCCCCCAGGGCCTGCTCGCGCCGCTGCAAGTCGCGAAAGTGTTGCTGCTCGGCCCGGGTGCCAAAGAAAAACCCAATACCCAACAGCACCGCAAAAAAGATCCATCCCTCCATGGCTAGCCCACCCGCACGGCGGTGCCGTAGACAAACAGCTCGGCGGCCCCCTGGGTCAGCGACGAGGTGGCAAAGCGCACGTTGACGATCGCATTGGCCCCTTTGCGCTGGGCCTCTTGAACCATGCGATCGGTCGCCTCCTGGCGGGCCTCTTGCAGCAGCTCGGTGTAGCCCTTGAGTTCGCCGCCCACCAGGTTTTTCAGGCCAGCGGCAATGTCGCGGCCCAGGTGCTTGGCCCGCACCGAGCTGCCCTGCACCAGCCCCAGGTGCTGGGTGATAGTTCTGCCGGGAATGGTCTCAATATTGGTCAGAATAATGTTCGACGCCGAAGAACGCGGTTGCACAGTCATGGCAGACAGCTTAAAGCCTGATAAAACAACCCCAAACTTAGCCTTTGGCCCCTCCACCGTCGAGGGTTTCTAACGGTTTGACCACAATTGGTCTTAAACCGTCACATGGCGACAGCGGTCTCGTACTGGCTGGCGGGAATAGGGCAATCTTGGCTGGGGGGCAGGTGTCGGGTGTCGGGTGTCGGGTGTTAGGAACAGTTGGTTGACTGATGCCGCAAATTAGTCCTCTGCTGTAGGGTGTGTTGTGGCGAAGCCCAACGCACCGCAGAGGCTGGGCTTGGTGCGTCACGCCGGGTGATGACGCACCCTACAACTACGACAATTAAGGCGTTCTACTTAGCCCCAAGCTGCCCAGCAGCAAAAATCGCCTCTGCCTGGAGCTGTAACTCGGCAAAAACCTGGGAGGCGAGGGTATCTCCCGCCCTAAACTGCGCCTTGATATAGAGATCGTCCGCCAGCTGACACAAGGTAATGGTCGGCTGCTTGGGTTTGCCAATGTACTCTCGACCGCCGAGACCCAGATAGTCTGCAATCCAATACTCCGGTACGCCCAAGAGGGCGTAGTCTTCCACCTTACGGGCGTAGTCGTTTTGCCAGTTGGTGCTGACCACCTCAGCGATCAGCCGGATGGCCGCGCCCGAGGTGATCACGGGCTGATACTGCCACAGCGGCTCATGCACCAGCTGGGTTTTGTCCAGCACCACCACATCGGGCCGCAGAGCCGTTTGTTCCGAGACGCGAATCAGGCACCGATGGGGAATAACGTAGGGCAAATCGAGCCGATCAATTTCCACATTCAGCTTGCGGGTGATGAAGCCAATCACCTGTTCATGTAACCCGGTCGGCTCCACGTCAATCACCTCGCCATCAATGAGTTCATACCGGTCAAACTGATCATCCTCGCCGTAGCGGGCAAGAAAGTCATCAACGTTGAGTACCTGTGGGTTGGTTTGAACCATTGCAGCGAGACCGCCTTACTGCTTCTAGGATAGCCGGTGCAGAACCAGCGATGGACAACCAGCCTCATGCCAAGTAGGTGTACTGGCTGAGGCTGCGCTCGTAGTGCTGAATCAGCAGCTGCGACTCTTCCAGGGTGATGCGGTTGTCTTGCAGCGATCGCTCCGACCGCCGCCGAATATTCTCAATCATGTCTTCGGCGTCGTACTGTACGTAGCCCAGCACCTCGGTCATGGTGTCGCCCTTCACCACCTGCTCCACCTGGTAGCCCTTGGGGGTCATGTGAATGTGCACGGCGTTGGTGTCGCCAAACAGGTTGTGCAGGTTGCCCATGATCTCCTGATAGGCTCCGCCCAAGAACATGCCCAGGTAGTAGGGCTGATCTGGCTCCAGCGGGTGCAGCTCTAGCACCTGCTTGACATCGCGCAGGTCAATAAACTTGGTGATCTTGCCGTCGCTGTCGCAGGTGAGGTCGGCCAGGGTGCCCCGGCAGCTGGGCTCTTCGTTGAGCCGGTGGATGGGCAAGAGCGGGAACAGCTGCTCGATCGCCCAGGTATCGGGCATCGACTGAAACACCGACAGGTTGATGTAGTAGATCGACGCCATGCTCAAGTTGAGCTCTTCGATATCTTCGGGCACGTAGTCGGCATCGCTGACCACCGACAGCGCCTTGCGGCAGCAGGCCCAAAACAGCCGCTCGGCCCGCGCCCGCTGCGACAGACTCAGGTAGCCAAAGTTAAACAGGCTGATCGCCTCTTCTTTAAACTGCACCGCGTCGTTGTACAGCTCCTGCACGGTGTTGGCGGTGAGGTTTTGAAAGATCTCGTACAGCTCCCGCAGGATCATATGGTCGTCCTCGCTGGGCACCTCCACCTCCTCGTGGCTGGGGGCGTCGCTGCTGCCCAGCACGTCAAAGACGAGCACCGACTGGTGAGACACCAGCGCCCGCCCGCTCTCGCTCACCAGGGTGGGTACCGGGACCCCTTTCTGACGGCAGGCCTCTTGCACCTCGGCCACCACGTCGTTGGCGTAGTTTTGGGTGCTGTAGTTTTTCGAGGCGTAGAAGGTGGTTTTTGAGCCGTCGTAGTCGACCGCCAGGCCGCCGCCCACATCCAGGTATTGCATGCCCGCGCCCAGCTCCGCCAGCTCCACATAGATGCGGCTGGCCTCCCGCAGGGCCTCTTTGACCACGCTGATGGCCGAAATCTGTGAGCCAATGTGAAAGTGCAGCAGCTGGAGGCAGTCGAGCATCTCCGCCTCCCGCAGGCGATCGACCACGGCGAGAATTTCGGGCACCGTGAGGCCAAATTTGGCGCGATCGCCCGCCGAAATCCCCCAGCGGCCGCTGCCCTTGGTGCTGAGCTTGGCCCGCACCCCCAGCACGGGGCGAATGTTCAGCCGCTGGCTGGCCTCAATGGCAATCTCCAGCTCCTTCATTTGCTCGATGACGATGATCGGCTGCTGGCCCAGCCGCTGGCCCAGCATGGCGGTCTCGATGTAGTCGCGGTCTTTGTAGCCGTTGCAGATCAGCAGCGCCCCCGGCGTATCGAGGGTGGCCAGGGCGATCAGCAGCTCGGGCTTTGACCCGGCCTCTAGGCCAAACTGGTAGGGCCGACCGTAGCGCACCACGTCTTCGAGCAATTGCCGCTGCTGGTTGCACTTGACCGGGAAGACGCCTCGGTAGACGCCCGAGTATTTGTAGCGGGCGATCGCCTTGGCAAAGCAGGCGTTGATGCGCTCAATGCGGTCTTCGAGAATATCTGAAAAGCGAATTAGCAGGGGTAGGTTGAGGTTGCGCTGCTTGATGGCTTCGACCAGCTCCAGCAGGTCGAGGGAGCCGCCGCGATCGCCCCTGGGTGACACGGTCAAATGCCCATCGGCATTGATCGAAAAGTACGGCTCTCCCCAGCTGTGAATGCGGTATAGCTCTTCGCTGTCTTCGATCGACCAGGGAGCAGCGGCCTCGGGGGTTTGCAGCATGTTTTCTAGGTTGGCCCGGTGCAGGCGAGGGGATGAGGACGGCGGCGACGGGGGTTGGGCCATGTTCATAGACAAGGAAGGCTCGCTGGGTAGATGCATAGGTCAGCGGCCAAGAGGGCTGTCACAACAGGTCTGCCGCCGTGGGGCGCGACCAAAATTGTAACAAAGAGCCATGCCAGAATATTGGCCCGAACCAGTAAACCAGACCGCTAGATCTGGCGTAGGGTGGGCACTGCCCACCAGCCTGAATCGGGGGCGACCCGTGGGTTGCCCTGCCCGGGCCACTACAATGTAAATGATTAGGAGACTGCCGATGACAGCGGTAATCACCCCACCCCAAAATCAGATTATTTTGCAGGGAGTCAGCTGGGCGACTTACCAGGGACTGGTGCGCGATCTGGAAGCGGCCCCCGGTCAACGGCTGACCTACGACGAGGGCACCCTAGAGATTATGGTGCCGCTCCCTCCCCACGAAGGCTACAAAAAGCTCATGGGCCGCTTGGTGGAGGTCACCACCGAAGAAACCGATACCGAAATTCGCAGTTTGGGGTCTACCACCTGGAGCCGGGAAGATTTGAGACAGGGCCTAGAGCCTGACCAGTGTTACTACATTCAGCATGAACAGGCTGTCCGGGGCAAGGACGACATTGATCTGACCATTGACCCGCCCCCGGATCTGGCGATCAAGATCGACCATACCAGCAGCTCGCTCAACCGGATGGCGATCTACGCGGCCCTGGGCGTGCCAGAGGTGTGGCGGTTCGATGGCGAAACGCTGACGATCTACGCCCTGGCGGAGGGCGGCTATCGGCCCCAGCGATCGTCCATGGTGCTGCCGCTGCTCAGCCAGGGGGATCTGCTGCGGTTTTTGCAGGAGAGCCAGACCGTGGGGGAAACCACCTGGGTGAAGGGCTTTCGCCAATGGCTGCGGGCGAAGCTAAAAGCCCAGTAGAGACTCCAGGGCTAAATTTACCCGTTAGCCTACGGCAAATTCAGTGAACTGGCGCTTAAACGGCGAGTGAAACCCCAGCACAATATCGTGCTTCGGCACGCCGCGATCAACTAGCCCGTTGGCGATGCCGCCCTCGGTACCGTCGTGCTGTATCCAGACTTTGCCGTCTTTGATGTCGAGGTGCAGCACGCAGCCGTAGACCCGGCGTTTGTTTGACCAGCCCACGTGGACGACCTGGTAGCGATCGCGCTGGCTGTCGAAAATTAGCTCGGTTTCTAGCTCTGGATTGCTGAAGTCCACCTGGCTGTACTCGGTCAGCATCTCCTTAACTAGCTGGCGATAGCGTTCTAAGTTGGCCATTTCACAATCACCTCCTCTTCTGGATCGTAGATCACCAAGCGGACTCGATAGCGCTCTACCAGGCGGCGGGGCAGCTCTAGCCGAAAAAACTCCCGCTCTGCATCTACCGGGATGGCCAGGTAGAGGGTGCGATCAGGCTGTTCTTCTTCTAGGGCAAGCTGATATTTGAGAAACTGACCCAACGCCATACTGAATTCGGTCGTGGCCGAAGCACCCACAAAACTCTTGATCTCCACCGCGATTTTTTCGTTCCCTCGCTGTGCCGCCAAAATTCTCTCGGCTCCCAGGTCGACGTACATATCGACGCCACCAAAGCTGATGAAAAGCGGATCGTGGGTAATCGTCCAGCCGTCTTTCTCAAGGGCGTGTCTGACGGCATCGTGAAATAGGTCTTTGGCAGTCATGGGCGAAGGTGTACGGAGCGGGGTTAACTGACCTCGGGTACATAGCTATCTTCGTAGCTTTCAATCAAGACGCCGATGACATCCATCGGGGAGGCTAGGGGGTGGGTTTCGTCTTCGCCCACCTGGTCAATGAGGCGATCGAGTAGGTTGACCAGGTGGTGATAGTCTGGCTCGGTGGAGGGCACGAGGATGATGGCAGTATTCATTTGCTACATCACATTGCTTTAACAGGCACCTGGAGAAATTCGTCTGGGCTAGCTGTGTTGTTGTGGATAGCGAAAAACTGGCGCTCAATCGCTTTGAGCACCTCGGCCCTGTAGTACAGGGTGCCGCAGTGACTACAAGCCTCTACCGGAGTGTTGGGAGCAATAAGATACTGCCCTTTGTGGCTGTACAAATAAGTAATGCGACGCTCTTCATATTCTGTGCTGCCGCAGGTGTTGCATTTAATCTCTCGCATCGGTCAAGCCCTCGTTCGTGGATCGATAAACTTGGGTGGCCCAGGGATATAGACCGTGATGATGGCCACTTGCTCACCCCGCCAGCCGCAGACAATATGGATAGGCACATCGCTGGAGTAGCCCAAGATCAAGCAGCTTTCGCCTCGCCCTGTATCCATATACTGCTCTATGATTTGCCCATTTAATAGGGCTTCCTCCACCTGCATCAAGGTTAGATCGTCGGCCTGACGCTCTAAATCGGCATGGGATGTGTAAACGTAGGCGTCACGGCGGATTTTGTCGTTGATCTCTCCAATGTCCATTCTGACATCCCAACTCCCCACTGCTCCAATGACCCGGACTCTTGCAGCCAAGGCTACCACAGGGCCAATCCTGACAATGCAGGCGCTTATTGGTGTGGTCTACAGATTTCCCCAGCTTGCGAATACCATTGGGTAAACGCAGACCTGAGTTGCCCCAATGTCAGCACCCAAGCCAGTTCAAGCCCTTTTTAAGTGGACGCCTTCGGGGCTGGGGGTATTTCTCACCGGGCATTATCTGTTGAATCAGGACGTGGTGCAGACGGCCCTCGCCGCATTTTTTACTGGCCTCACGGCCCTGTGGGTGAAATTTAGCGACGGCTTTATGAAAGAGGCCGAGCAGCAGGCCGAAAAAGCTGGAGGCAGCCTTGCCCAGTGGATGTTTGCCCTGTTGGGCACCCTGGGGGCCGCTGTCAAGAAACGCACGACCCAACTCTGGTGGGAGCTCACCTCAGACTTTGAGGGCAAATATTACAAGCGGTTAGAGTACGTCTGCCGCCGCTTTCAGACCCAGGGGCTAGAGGCCGACAAAGACCGAGTGCTCAACCTGCAACAGGTGTTTGTGCTCGTGCAAATTTGCCAACGCAGCCTGGCCCGCACCTCGCCCAACCTGCTGCGTCGGCTAGAAGAACGGGAGGAATCTTTTCGCGGTAAAGACATCGGCGATTTTTTGGCCCTGATGGGTCACGAACCAGACTTTCGCCGTCTGGCTATTTTGGGCGCACCGGGGTCGGGCAAAACCACCATGATGCGCTATCTGACGCTGATGTACGCCGCCCGTACCCCGCGCAAGCTGCACCCCAACGCGCCCCAGTTTATTCCGGTGCTGCTGTACCTGCGGGATGTGTACCCCACCATTTTGCAAAAACCTGACCTGCCCCTGGCCGACTTGATTACTGACTGGGCCAAGAAGCTGCAAACTACCGACCCGCTGAAGCCGCCCACGGGCTGGTTTGCCAAAAAGCTGAGTCAAAACCGCTGCCTGATTTTGCTGGACGGGTTGGATGAAGTGGCCGATGAAAGCCAGCGCCAGCAGATTAGCCGCTGGGTCGATCGCCAAATGTATGAATACCCCGATACCCCGTTCATCCTCACATCACGGCCCCTGGGTTACGAAAAAGCCCAGCTGCAAGAAGACGTAATGGTGCTGGAGGTCGAATCGATGACCACCGAGCAGATCCACATCTTTGTGCGCAACTGGTATCTGGCCACTGAGGTCAAAAGCCAGGGCGGCGAAGTTGATCTGGGCATTCGTGAAGAAGCTGAACAGCAGGCCAATCGGCTGATTGCCGAGATTGATCGCCAGCCAGCCCTGGCCGAAATGGCCAGCAACCCCCTGCTGCTGACTATGATCGCCACCGTACACCGCCGCCGCGCCAGCCTGCCCCTTAACCGGGTCGAGCTATATCGCGAGATCTGCCAGGTCTTGCTCGAAAAGCGCCAGCGAGCCAAGGGCATGACCGATGTGCTCACCGCCGACCAAAAACAGTCGGTGCTGCAACCCCTGGCGCTGGATCTAACCCAGCGCAATACGCTCAAATTTACCCTGGCGGAGGTGCGGCCCCTGCTACAAGCCAAACTGGCCACCCTGCCAGGGCTAGACTGGACGCCCGAGCAATTTCTCAAACAACTGCGCGAGGTGGATGCGCTGATTGCCAAAGAACAAGAAGATGTGTTTGAGTTTGCCCACCGCAGCTTTCAGGAATATTTGACGGCGACTGAGATCAAAGAAACCAACCAGGAAGCTTTGCTAATTGAGGCGCTAAATGACTCCGAAAGTCTGGAGTGGTGGGCTGATACGATGCGGCTGTATGCCGCTCAGACAGACACCAGCAACCTGATTGATGCGGTGCTAAGGCAGCAAGCACCGTCTCCAGAACCATCGTTAGATATGCTACTGCTGGCTATAGACTTTTGGCAGATGGGCCGCACAGTGCAGCCCGCCAGTAAGAAGGCTTTGTTGACTAAGATTACTCAACCGTTGACGGTTTTAGATGAGCCAACGCTCAACTGGGCCAAGCCCGTTCAACCCCGCTACTTTAAGCTGGCGTACTACTTACAGAAAGGAGAATGGCGAGAGGCTGATCTAGAAACCTATGAAGTGATGGTAGCGGTGAGCGATCGCGACCAAGAGCGCATTCTAAATGTTACAGACATCCAGCAGTTCCCATGCGAAGACCTGCGAATCATCGATCAGCTCTGGGTAAAGCACAGCCAGGGCAAGTTTGGATTTAGCGTGCAGAAGCAAATTTATGTCGAGACAGACAAACCGCTTGATGGCAAGTACCACGAAGGGACTTGGGAATCATTTTGTGATCGTGTTGGCTGGCGCAAGGCAGGCCGCTGGGACTTAAACGTGTGGGACTTTAAAATAAAAGCCAACCTCTCTTTAGGAGGATTACCTTTTATTTGGTTTTTCGCAGGCGTACCGTACGCGTTTGATGAGGAAGCTGGCGTCGCTGTTGCAGGCGCTGCGGTCGGGTCTCTTTTCTCTCGAGCAAAGAATTGTGAACTGTAGCATGAGCCAGTTCTAGCCATTCTTTAAAAGCTTGTAAAACACTGTTTTCCACACGATTTACCTACCTTTCAGCGATCCGTTACCTGGCACCAGCGGGGCACCCCAGATGTAGGGTGCATTCGCGGCCCCAACATCCTTTGCCAATAACCGATTTATCCCCATGGCCGCAATGCACCACTCTCGTTCGGCTAATTTCTCGGTGTACAAATTTGGTGCATTGCTTCGCGAATGCACCCTACGGGGCTAAACTCTGCATCGATCCCCCACCGCTCTTGAAATGGGGCAATCGATTGACCTGTGAGCAGCAAGAACTTGGCCTCTTTCCCAAGGGGGCTACATTTAAGCAGAAGCAGACCCCCGTTTTTTTGAAAAACCGGGGGTCTTGGGGGTTAACAACTTTTAGAGAGACACGATCGCATGGCAACCAGAGCACAGCCAGCAGACCTGGCCATGCCCTGGCCCAAAGCCCCTAGAACCGCACCGGATGACCGTTGATGCTCTCAAAGGCAAACTCACCGACAGCCTCGCGGTAGGTGCAGCGGGTGTCGCGCAGCATGCTGATGGCCAGCCGCTCACCCAGCAGGTTGCCGCCGGTTTCAATGCCCGTGCCGGGGCGATCGCAGCCCGCATTTGGCCCCGAGGTAGTGCCATCGGTGCGCCAGTGCATGCCCGCCCCATCGCGGAACAGCGTCACGTTGGCAATCAGCTTGTTCAGCTCACCGTGGATGGTGAGTTCTTCACCCTTGCGGTGGTAGTCGGCCAGTTTAGAGCCGCCATCCACCGGCACCTTGGGGTTGGGGAAGGGGCCATCGGCAAAGTAGGCCTTAGCCACCGTCGCCGCCGCCGCCACAAAGGCCGAGTGACCACCGGGGTAGGCCGGGTGCGTGGGGCTGCCTTCGGGGAAACCCATGGGTAGCAGCCAGTTGCCGCTGCAATCGCCCCGATTGTGGGCAATATTTTGCTGTCGGTTGTGCTCAAAGATGCGATCTAGCACCTGGGTGTGCCGCCACACATCGGCCCCCTCGCCAAAGAAGTCATTAAACTTCTCATCGTGGCAGGGGTTCTCACCATGGCCGCCCAAAACGCCCCGGCGGAACAGTTCTAGCCGCTGGGCGTAGACCTCGGGCCGCAGACGACGGTGCACACACCACTTCTGGAACCAGGCATGCTTCAGGGCATAGACCCCCGCCAGCCCAGCCTGAACACTGATGTCTGGCCCGCCCAGGCTGCCAAAGCCATCGGCGGTGGTAATGGCTCTGCCGTAGGGAACCGCATCCGAAAGGGCCGCCTTTTGACCTAGCAGCATAATCGTTGCCCACAGCCCCGCCTGGTGGGGAAAGTCAATGTGTACCCACTGCCCGGCATCCCGCAGGGTGGTGATATAGCGAGTGCCATCGACAAGATCGGTGTTGCTGGGGTCGATGTCGCCGTTGTTCACCCGGTTCCAGGTGTCGAGGTCGGTCATGTAGTCGAGGCCGGGGCGCGGGTAGCGCTGCTGCTGACGAATCGGCTGGTTGCCAAAGTTAAAGTCTTGCAGCAAAAACTGCGACACATGGGGGCCGACATTGCAGCCGGCATAGGGGCCGCGAAACAGGGTTTGGGGGGTGCAGTCAAAGCCAAACTGGTCGCCAAAGCCCAGAGCGTTGAGGTCGTCGCAGGCCGCTTGAATCAGGCCGCTGTTAGCATACTGGTCAAAGCAGACATCGCGGCAGAGGGCCATCCAGTAGCGCTCGACCATGTCGATGGCGGTGCTGCGGCTGGCAAAGGCGGGGGCCGCCGCCATGCGAGACCCGTTAGAGTCGTTGCCGATCAGCTGAAAGGAGAACGCATTCAGCGGGTTGACCAGCTTGCGCTTGCCGCCGCCCAGCTGCACCTGTTCAAGCGCCTCTTGGGTACCGACTTGCAGCGCATCCAGCAGCGACTGAAACGAACTGGGATCAACCAGGCCGTTGACATTGTGGGCCAGGCTTTTGGTGAACGAGGCAAAGCCCGGAAACCCGATGTGCTTAAAGCGATCTTCATCGCCGTTGATAGGAGGTGGCGTGACGCTAAAGTCGTTGGCGGCATGGTCACGCTTCTGGTCGCGCAGGGTCGCCGCCTCGTCGCGGCGGGCCTCGTAGTCACGCTCTTGCACAGTGTTGTACTGACAATCAACCATGGGAGTGTTCCTCAGTGAATGGGCTAATGAATCGCCAGCCACGGGCTGGATGGCCGTAACCTCTGGATCGGCGGCAGAAAGCGCCAGGGCCGTTGGCCCCTCAGGAGCGAGTTGCCGCTGCAAAAAGTTGACGATCGTCCTGATTTCCATAGGGCAATAGGGGAGTAAAGCAGAACCTGGAAGCCAGAGTTCTTGAACCGATAACGCACCGCTGGGGCAGTGGGCGAAACTCCACCTATCGCTAAGAACCTTAGGGGCGTGGGGTTTCAGCCGTTGCAATAGACCTAAGGTAAACGGGGCTAAGCGGCAAACCACAGTACCCCCACGGGTACTTTTTGCTCCGCCGGGTCGCCAACCCCGTTCGTTATTGATTGAAATTGATAGAAATGATTGAAATTGATAGAAAATTGAAAAAGCCTGTGGGATCGTTAGCTGTCACCTCAGCCCCCGGCAAACCCGCCCAGCAAGCCAGGTGATAGGATAGAAAAGCACTTTTGATTGCTCTCAACCTCGTCTTTGACCCGCCCTAGGTGTGGACATTGCCCCTTGCAGAGCGGTCTGTCGTTACGATTGACTTAAGTGCAACCCCCTACGCTGACCTAGGCTGCCTGAATTCATGCTGAAGAACCTCCTCGGTGACCCCAACGCGCGCAAGCTCAAGAAATATCGCCCCGATGTGGTCGAGATCAATCTGCTGGAGGAAGAGATTCAGCAGCTCTCCGACGAGGCCCTGTCGGGTAAAACAGCAGAGTTCAAACAGCGGCTAGAAAAGGGCGAGTCGCTGGATGACCTGCTACCCGAGGCATTCGCCGTCGTGCGCGAAGCCTCAAAGCGGGTGCTGGGCATGCGTCACTTTGACGTGCAGCTGATCGGGGCCATGGTGCTCCACGACGGCCAAATCGCCGAAATGAAGACCGGGGAAGGCAAAACCCTGGTGGCCACCCTGCCCTCCTACCTCAACGCGCTCTCCGGCAAAGGTGCCCACGTGGTCACCGTCAACGACTACCTAGCCCGCCGCGACGCCGAGTGGATGGGGCAAATTCACCGCTTTTTGGGCCTCAGCGTCGGCCTGATTCAGCAGGGCATGTCGCCCGCCGAGCGCCGCCACAACTACAGCTGCGATATCACCTACGGCACCAACAGCGAGTTTGGCTTCGACTACCTGCGCGACAACATGGCCACCGCCATGGAAGACGTGGTGCAGCGCCCCTTTAACTACTGCGTGATCGACGAAGTTGACTCCATTCTGGTCGACGAAGCCCGCACGCCGCTGATCATCTCCGGCCAGGTGGAGCGCCCCAGCGAAAAGTACACCCGCGCCTCTGAGGTGGCCCGCGAGCTAAATTCTGACGAACACTACGAAGTCGACGAAAAAGCCCGCAACGTGCTGCTCACCGACGAAGGCTTTATTCGGGCTGAAGAGGTGCTGGGCGTGCAGGATCTCTTCGACCCCAAAGACCCCTGGGCCCACTACATCTTCAACGCCATCAAGGGCAAAGAGCTATTCACCAAAGACGTTAACTACATCGTTCGCAACGACGAGATTGTGATCGTCGACGAGTTTACCGGCCGGGTGATGCCCGGTCGCCGCTGGAGCGACGGTCTGCACCAGGCGATCGAAGCCAAAGAGCATGTGGAGATCCAGCCCGAAACCCAGACCCTGGCCAGCATTACCTACCAAAACTTCTTCTTGCTCTACCCCAAGCTGTCGGGCATGACCGGCACGGCAAAAACCGAAGAAGCTGAGTTCGAGCGCATCTACAAGCTCGAAGTCACGATCATTCCCACCAACCGACCCGCCGCCCGCCGCGACCTCTCCGACGTGGTCTACAAAAATGAAGAGGCCAAGTGGAAGGCCGTGGCCGAAGAATGCGCCGAGATGCACGAGGGTGGCCGCCCGGTTCTCGTCGGCACCACCAGCGTCGAAAAGTCTGAGGTGCTTTCGGCCCTGCTGGGCGAGCGCGGCGTGCCCCACAACCTGCTCAACGCCAAGCCCGAAAACGTAGAGCGCGAGTCAGAAATCGTCGCCCAGGCGGGGCGCAGTGGCTCGGTCACCATTGCCACCAACATGGCCGGGCGCGGCACCGACATTATCTTGGGCGGCAACGCCGACTACATGGCCCGCCTCAAGGTGCGCGAGTACCTGATGCCCCGTATCGTCAAGCCCGAGGACGAAGACGAGTTTGGCGTCACTGCCGTACCCGGCACCAAGGGCCGCGCCCCGGCCCAGGGGTTTGCCCCCGGCAAAAAAGTCAAAACCTGGAAGGCATCGCCGGATATTTTCCCCATTGAGCTGTCGGCGGCCACCCTCGACGAACTCAAGGCCACCGTAGACTTTGCCGTGACTACCTACGGCGATCGCAGCCTGAGCGAGCTACAGGCCGAAGACAAGCTGGCCGTCGCCGCCGAAAAAGCCCCCACCGATGACCCGGTGATTCAAAAGCTGCGCGATGTCTACAACCGCATTCGCCACGAGTACGAAGACTTTACCCACGCCGAGCACGACAAGGTGATCGAGCGGGGCGGCCTGCACGTGATTGGCACCGAGCGCCACGAGTCGCGCCGGGTTGACAACCAGCTGCGGGGCCGGGCCGGTCGCCAGGGCGACCCCGGCTCCACCAAGTTTTTCCTCAGCCTGCAAGACAACCTGCTGCGGATCTTTGGCGGCGATCGCGTTGCCGGCCTGATGAACGCCTTCCGGGTCGAAGAAGACATGCCCATCGAGTCGGGCATGCTCACCCGCTCCCTAGAGGGCGCGCAGAAAAAAGTCGAAACCTACTACTACGACATCCGTAAGCAGGTGTTTGAGTACGACGAAGTGATGAACAACCAGCGCCGCGCCATCTACGCCGAGCGCCGCCGGGTGCTCGAAGGCGACGCCCTCAAGGAAATGGTAATCGGCTACGCCGAGCAGACCATGGATGACATCGTCACCGCCTACATCAACCCCGAGCTGCCCCCCGAAGAGTGGAAGCTGCCCGAGATGGTCGATAAGGTCAAGGAGTTTGTCTACCTGCTGGCCGACCTCACCCCCGAGCAGCTCGAAGACCTCTCCGTGGGCGAGATTCGCACCTTTCTCCACGAGCAGGCCCGGATTGCCTACGACATCAAAGAGGCCCAGGTCGACCAGATCAAGCCGGGGCTGATGCGCGAAGCCGAGCGCTTCTTCATCCTCCAGCAGATCGACGGCCTCTGGCGCGACCACCTCCAGCAGATGGATGCCCTGCGGGAGACTGTCGGCCTGCGCGGCTACGGCCAAAAAGACCCCCTGATCGAGTACAAGAGCGAAGGCTACGAGGTCTTCCTCGATATGATGACCGGCATTCGCCGCAACGTGGTCTACACCCTATTCCAGTTTCAGCCCCAGCCGCAGACCCAGGTGAAGGCTTCCCAGCAGGTGGGGTAGAAGAGTGGATGAGTAGATGGGTGGATGGGTAGGGTGGGCACTGCCCACCTGCCAATGTGGCAATATCCGATATCCTGCTGTACCAACAACGCCATCTAGCCCGACTGGGCTGCTCATTCCCCTAGCGAGGACTGCGTCAATTCTTTCGCCTGAGGCGACTTCTGGAGAATGGTTTTCCAATGGTGGGCAGTGCCCACCCTACGGCTGACTCCCCTGGATCATTTGAGCCATGGTCAGCTCTAGGGCCGGAAAGGTGGGCGATGCGATCGCATCCTCGCCGCGAAACAGCGTTACCTGATACTCACCATCCACCCAGTGATATACAGAGAACGTGGGCTGCTTAGGCGTGCCGATGTACCGCCGTGCCCCGAGAGTGTGGGAGCATCCGCTGCTCCCGGCCATAGCTCCACAAAAAGCCCCTGGGGGATGAACCTCAGGGGCTTGCTCGAATGACGATAGCTCTATCAACACAGCGGTGTAACTGGCCTTAGTAGGCCAGACCCATACTGCGAGTGGTTTCGGCACCCAGGTAGACCCGAATGCTGAGGAAGTCGGTGGGGCAGGCGGTTTCGCAGCGCTTGCAGCCGACGCAGTCTTCGGTGCGGGGAGAGGAGGCAATTTGCCCGGCCTTGCAGCCATCCCAGGGCACCATCTCTAGGACATCGGTAGGGCAGGCGCGCACGCACTGGGTGCAGCCAATACAGGTATCGTAAATTTTGACAGAATGGGACATTGAAACAAAACTCCAATGTGGGTCACGACTGGGTTTGACAGCTTTAAGGAGGCCCCCAAAGGTAAGTCAAAGCGGTCTTTACAGTAAGGGTTTCCTAATCTTTGACCAGTTTATAGCGAGAGATTTCAGCTCTCATCGCCACCCCCCATAAACCTTAACGGATCGTAATATGGGCGCGGTTTTCGACTCATAATTGGCACTGTGAGAGGATCCCTAGGGGGTGGGTGTTGGGTTTCAGGTGTCGGGTGTCGGGTTTTAGGTGTTGGGTTTCGGCATCCCCTCCTGGGAGGGGCAGGGGTGGGTTTATCCGGGTGTTGGGATTCGGGAATAGTTGACTGGCTTGTGCCGCGGATTGGCAGGTGGTGGGCGGGCTGATCGGCTCAGTCAAGGCGGTCGACTTTCTTAAAGGCCATGACGACTAGAGCGTCGTCGGTGGCCAGATGATCAAAGTGCTCGGGCTTGGGGTTGAGCAAGATTTCGCCACTGCCCCGGCTCACCCCCAGCAGCAGCAGCGGGTTGTTGGGCTGCTGGGCGCTGTAGGCACTCACCCACTGGCTGAGCTGGGCAAAGGTTTTGCCCCACAGGTGGCTGGGGTAGTGGCCGGGGTCAATGAAGTAAAACTCGTTGGAGTCGTCGGAGTAAGTGAGCAGCTGCTGATAGACCGCCGACATGTGCTTAAACATGGCGCTCTGGGCCATAATGCCGGCGCTGTAGTCGCGGGCGGAGACCACCTCGTCGACTCCGGCTTCTTGCAGGTGGCGGCGGCGGCGCAGGTTTACCAGTTCGGCGATCACATGGATGTCTTTTTGGCGACCGGGAATTTGCTCTAGGTGCTTGATCGCTAGGGCAATCAGGGCGTTTTTGTCGTCGGGAGACTCGGTGGCCTCGTCGGCCAGCAAAATCACCGCCTTGGCCGACGAGGCCTGGAGCCGCTCTAGGGTGTCGTGGTGGGTGGGGTCGTCTTGGACAAAGTGCACCCGGCTGGGAAACTCGCGGCGATCGGCGACGGGTTCTGCCGCCACCACCACGATGTCGATGGGGTGGTCTTTGTTGCCTTCGAGGAGCTGGTCAATGATGCCCGCCGCCTTGTCGTTCCAGTTGCAGAGAATGATGTGGTTGCTGAACAGACTCACGGTGGTCTCCGGTAGCAGGGCGCGGGTGACAAAAATTGAGGAGATCTTGCCGCTGATCGCCCCAAAGATGAAGGTGCCGGAGATCAGCAGCAGCAGTTGCAGCACCCGCCCCACCGGGCTGCGGGGCTTGTCGGGGTATTCGCCCATCAGGGTGATGACGATGTTTTCTAGCACTTCCCAGGGGCCGCTGCTGCCGCCCTCTTGCCACAGCAGCAGGGCCACAACGCTGGCCAGGGTGAGGGCGATGGCGATCGCAATCAGCCGCTGCTGTAGGCGACGTTGGGGAGAGGGCATTGCGGTCATAGGTGCAGTCGGCGGGGAAGGTCTAGGTCAGTTTCCCCAGGGCGAAACTCTTCTCACCATACCGCTGGTGGTCTGAAATGACGCGTATCGAGGGCGGCAACTTCGCTGTAGCCTCTGCCGATCGCATGAATATAGACTATTTCTGTATCGATGCCGAGCCCGGCTTGAGTTCTGTAGTGCTTCTACCGGCAGAACGTCACTTTTGGACTTCAATCAGGTGTAGGCCCTAAGGTTTCCTTGAGATTTGCCGAGCGATCGCACCTCGATCCCCAGAGTGCCATTAGGCTAATCAATAACCTTAGCTGTTAGAGCCTGCCTCTTGCCCGGCCACTGCCCCCCCTTCTACTGTTGCACCGCCATGGCCACCCGCCTCTGGGACTTTCTCACTACCGATCTGCACAACCGGGCAATCAACGCTGAGCGGACCGCCGATGCCGCCGACGCGGTGCTGGGTCTGGCCGCAGGGCTGACGACAGCAGGCCCCCACAGCCCAAAGCTGGCCCCATTGGTGCTTCAGCTCGACTCACTGCTCGATGCGATTAACGCGCCCCTGGGCAAGCTGGTGGGGTCAACGCTGCCCTTGGCTGACCTCGGCACCGGGCTGTTGCTGTTTTATCGAGAGACCACTCAAAAAGAGCCGACCCAGGCCCAGGCGATCGCGCTGGTGAGCCAGGCCGCTTACCTAGAGAGCTTTCGCGAGTTGGTGAAGCGCAACCCTCGGTTGGGGCAGTTGCTCACCTATAACGACAGCACCCCTCGGGCCAGAACCATCACCCTAGAAGTCAAAGCCTTGGGAATTTTTGAGCTGACCGACGCCGATGCTCAACTGGCCACGGTTTCCTTTCATCAGTCGGCTCTAGCAGCGGCGTTTAACCGGGCGCTCCATGCTCGACTAGAGCAGATCGGCATGCCGACTAAGCTGGCCAGTCGCTTAGTGGAGGCCGTCGCCAAGAACACGAATCGGCATATGAGAACGGCGATCGCCGCTGCCGACGACAGACTCAAAACCTGTTTTGATACCCAATCCTGAATCAATCCCCCGATTTGTGGGGAAGCCTGAATGCAACGCTACTACCAGTCGTTGTCCGAAAATGATCGTCGTCACTACGCCGCCATGTCCAGACGGTTCAAAACCTCATCGGAAAGGCACCCAGGTACGTACGACCCGCCCGCGAATGTCCTGCCCTAACCAGGGAGTGTTGGCCGATAGAGAATGGAGCGTGGCTGGGGTTACGCTCCAGGTAGCTGCCGGATCAAACAGAACCATTTCGGCGGGCTGCTGGGGCTGAATCGTGGGTGGGGTCTGGCCCCAGCAGCGGGCGGGGTTGGGGCTCAACGCCTGCACCAACGCCAGGGGTGACCAGTCGCCCTGGGCCACAAAGGTATCCCACAAAATCGCCCAGGCCAGCTCTAGGCCGATCGCCCCCGGCAGCGCCGAGGGAAAACCCACGGTTTTGTCTTCGTAGGTGTGGGGGGTATGGTCAATGGCGATCGCATCCACAACCCCCGCCTTCACCCCTGCGATCAGCGCCGCTCGGTCTTCAGGATTTCCCAAAGGCGGCGATAGCCGCAGGTTGGGGTCATAGCTGTGCAGATCTTGAGCGCTAAATAGCAGATGCATCCAGGTGGTGCTGGCGGTCACGGGCAGTCCCCGCTCCTTCGCCTGGCGCACCAGCTCTACCCCCCGCGCCGTAGAAATCCGCATCAGGTGAACGGGGGTGCCCACCTCCGCCACACATTCCAACAACGCCGCCAGGGCGGCAGTCTCAGAGCTGGCCGGGTCGCCCACCAGGCCGTAGATTAGCGAAAATGGGCCTTCGCGGGCCACGCCGCTGTCGCGCAGGGTGCGATCGCAGCTCCACAGCGCCACCGGCTTGCCCAAAGGCTGTAGGTACTGCAACAATCGCTGCACCAGCAGCGGATTTTGAATCGCCCGCCCGTCGGCAAAGCCCACAATGGGCGACTCGGCCAGCTCCGCCAGCTCCGTCATCTGCTGGCCTTGGGCATCTCGGGTCAGCGCCCCCCAGGGGTAGAGGTGGGGCATGGCAAAATTTGCTTGGGCGATCGCCCCACGGCGGGCCAGCAGCTTCTCCACCATGGCGGGGTTGTCAATGACGGGTGCAGTGGTCGGCAAAATCCCCAGGCGCGTAAAGCCCCCGGCTTGCCCTGCCGCCAGCAGTGTCTCCAGCGTCTCCCGCGACTCATGGCCCGGTTCCCCCGACTGGCTGTAGAGATCCACCAGCCCAGGTATGAGAATTTTTCCCTGGCCATCGATCATCTCGGCACTGGCGGGAATCACGGTGAGGGATGAGGCCATCTCCACCACCAAGCCATCGCGCACCAGCACGTCGGCCACCTGGTCGGTCTGCGCCACCGCATCCAGCACCCGCACCTGCTGAATCAGCTGAGCCCCAGCTCCACGCGCCTCGGTCACAGCGCCCCCGCTGCGGTCTTGTCGAGCACGCTGCCCGACAGGTGAATGGTGATATTGGCTGTGGTCAGCACCGGGGCGCTGTCGATGCCATTGGGGTAGTCGACCACGCTCACCGCCCCATTGCCCTGCTTAAATCGCCAGAATGACTCTGGCCCCAGGCCCAGCACATGGCACAGCAGCGCCTTGTTGACCGCGTCGTGGGCCACCACCAGCACCGTCTGCACCCGATCACCGCCGCTGTGGGCCGCCACGATTTCTTTCCAGGCGGCGATGGAGCGCTGCCACACCTGCTCCAGGTTCTCGCCCCCCGGCATTTGCACTGTCTCAGGCTGGCTCTGCCACTGGGCCAGCATGCCCGGATAGCCGCCCTCAATGTCGGCCTCGTACAGCCCTTCCCACTCGCCGTGGCTAATCTCTTGCAGCTGATTCACCGATTGCAGCGCTAGGTTCGCGTGGTGCTGGAGAATAATTTCGGCAGTTTCCTTCGGGCGGGCCATAAAGCTGGTGTAGGCCGCATCAATCGTCACCGGCTTGAGAAACTCCGCCGCTTTCTGGCCCTGGGCGCGGCCATTGTCGTTGAGCGGCACATCGATCTGGCCCTGAAAGCGGCCCTGGCGGTTCCACTCGGTTTCGCCGTGGCGCACCAGCAGCAGGCGCGGCCCCCGGTGCCCCTTCCGCATCGCGGGCAGCGGCGCACCCATGTGGCTGGTCAGGTTCATGGCTTCTACCTGGGCCAGACTGGGCCATTCGCCTGCAAAATTCAGCACGCTGATGTTGCAGTTGGCCTGGTTGAGGCTGTTAAAGCGCTCTGGCCCCAGGCCAATGGCGGTGCTGATCAGGGCTCGATTGATGGCGCTGTGGGCCACTACCAAAAGCGTTTTGCCCCCGTGCTGGGCCAACAACCCCTGCCAAAACCGCGCCGCCTGCTCGTACAGCTCGCGAATTGGGTAAAAATCTACCGTGGCTCCCTCTGGCCCACCGACTTGGGGAATCGCCATCAAAAAGTTGGCTGGGTCGGTACGCCACTGACCAAAGGCCTCAGCGTACCGGGCTTCGGCCTCACTAAAGGCCATCCCTTCCCAGAGGGGCAGACTGATTTCCTTCAGGTCGTCGGTGAAGGTAGGGGCCGCCAAACCAGGGGTAGCCCTCTGTAGCTCAGCGGTGATGATTTCCGCCGTTTTGCGGGCGCGCTTGAGAGGGCTGGCCCACACCGCATCAAAGGGGATACCTGCCAGAGCCTGACCCACCTGCGCCGCCTGGGCTTCACCGGCGGGGGTTAACTCTGACTCGTCGCAGTGGCCTTGAATGCGCTTTAGCTGGTTGTAGGTGCTCTGCCCGTGGCGAACGATAATTACGCGGGTTTTCAGGGGTCTGTCCTCTCAATTGCTCAACCAACGTCAAATCTTACCCTGTCGAGGAGTGCCTCCGCAGCTTTACACCACACTTGCCAACGGCAGGCTAAGCCACCCAGACAGCAAAAAGGCCACCCTAAGGCAGCCTTTTTCAAAGTATTGCGCAGAAAAGTATTGCGCAGAAAAGTATTGCGCAGAGGTTGCGTTAATAAGCGTCTTGCAGCTCGTAGAAATCTGGGGAAATGTAGTCTTTCCGCAGAGGCCAGCCCACCCAGTCCTCTGGCATGAGCAGCCGCTTCAGGTTGGGGTGCCCTTCATAGACAATGCCGTACATGTCGTAGCTTTCGCGCTCTTGCCAGTCGGCAGCCTTCCAGATCCAGTAGACCGAGGGCAGTCGCGGGTTGCTGCGGGGCAAAAACACCTTGACGCGCAGCTCTTCTGGCTGGTCGGCACTATCGTCGACCTTGAGCAGATGGTAGAAGCTGACCAGATCCTTACCGGGGCCATTGTCGTAGGCACCCTGGCACTGGAGGTAGTTAAACCCGTAGGCGTAAAGGGCCGTGGATATGGGAATCAAAAACTGAGGTTCTACCTTAATCACCTCAATTCCCAGATGATCCCGAGTCATGAGTTCGTGGTCAAACCCGTTTTCAGTCAGCCAGCTCGAGGCCGCCCCAGCTTCTACCAGGGGTGCTGCGTTTTCTTCTTCCCCAGCGGGCTGTTGAGGGGCGTTAGATTCGGTGTCAGCCATTAGGTGTCCTCACGTTCGGGAGCAAGCTCAGCTACGGTCTCAGCGATGGGCATGCCCATGGCCTCCAGCAGCTCTTTGGGTGGCGCATCGTGGTTGCCGGTCTGCAAGTACTGCCCGGTCAAAATTGGCGGCACGGTTTTGAGAGCGTGGCTGCGCTCGTAAAAGCGATGAGTTTGCAGGGTGTAGGCGCGATCCTGCATCGACTCCGTAGCCACTTTCTTTCGCAGCTTAATGATGGCATCAATGATCGCCTCGGGCCGAGGGGGGCACCCTGGAATGTACACATCCACCGGAATCAGCTTATCGACACCGCGCACCGCTGAAGGCGAGTCAGTGCTAAACATGCCGCCCGTGATCGTGCAGGCACCCATGGCAATGACGTACTTGGGGTCAGGCATTTGCTCATAGAGGCGCACTAGAGCAGGGGCCATTTTCATGGTCACAGTGCCAGCGGTGATCAGCAGATCAGCCTGACGAGGACTGGCCCGAGGCAGCAGCCCAAAGCGGTCAAAGTCAAACCGAGAGCCAATCAGCGCCGCAAACTCAATGAAGCAGCAGGCGGTGCCGTAGAGCAACGGGAACAGGCTAGAGAGCCTGCACCAGTTGTACAGGTCGTCGACCGTAGTCAAGACGACGTTCTCAGACAGCCCGTGGGTCACCGCCGGAGGAGCCGATGGGTTGGCGAGCATTTCCCCAGGGGCCAGGGCAGTTCGATCCGTAGATGACGGGGGGGTCATGACCATTCCAAAGCTCCTTTACGCCAAGCGTACACAAGACCAATTACCAGGATGGCAATAAAAATCAATGCTTCTATAAACGCTAACAAGCCCAGCTGGTTGAACGCTACCGCCCAGGGGTACAGAAACACTGTTTCCACATCGAAAATGACGAAAACCAGCGCGAACATGTAGTAGCGAATATTAAATTGAATCCACGCGCCGCCGATGGGTTCCATACCCGACTCATAGGTGGTTCTGCGGGCGGGGCCACGGCTAACGGGTCGCAGCAGCTTGGAAGCAGTCAGGGCCGCTACCGGCACCAGGCAGGATATGAGCAAGAAAACTAAAAAATACTCGTAGCCAGATAAGACAAACACAGGCTCACTACCCCAGAGGCTGTACATATGGCGTCAGCTCAGTCGGCTGTACGCTCCAGATGTATTCTAAGGCAATTTAGCTGAAAAACCAGGGGTACAGCCGGACTCGAATGAGGCTCATGTAGTGATGTATGGTGTGGGGCGATCGCCCAGAATCACCCCAAGCTAGTCTAAATCAGATGAGTAGCCCATCTGTGTCATAATTGTTCACAACAAGCGTTTCTGGCCTGCCCAGGGCAGGCAGAGATCTGGGGGCCGAAGAGATTCGCTGGCTGCCCAGCTAGTTCTGAATCGAAGTGCCCTAGTCCTACGAGTTTAGTCCTATGAGTATTGAGTCTGAGCCTTCAGCTAATTCTTCTGAATCGGTCGAATTTGTCGATTTAATCCCATCCTCTAAAGCAGTGGATGGCCTAGAGGGTGGCTCTGTTGAAGATGCAGCTGAAGATCCCGCTATTCTGGCCCCCGAGAAATTGGCCCCCGAGAAATTGGCCCCCGAGGACATGGACTGCTACGAATGTCGCTCCTGCGGCTATTCCTATGAGCCAACAAAGGGAGACAGCCGGGCAAAGATTGCCATGGGCACCTCCTTTGAGGACTTGCCTGTCAACTGGCGCTGCCCGGTGTGTAGCGCTCCCAAAAAGCAGTTCAACAATATTGGCCCGGTCAATGCCCCTTCTGGCTTCAAAGAAAACCTAGACTTTGGCTTGGGCGTAAATCGGTTGACCCCAGGCCAGAAGAATATTCTCATTTTTACTGCGCTGGGCTTGGGTTTCATGTTTTTTATCAGCCTCTACGGCCTGAGGTAATCGCCCCTCATCTTTCCTAGTTACGCGGTTGCAGGTCTTGCTGTAGGCTAGGTTGACTTGATTGTTGTTTAGGAAATATAGGTTTTGGTTGTCTATGCACGCTGCGTTTGACTGGTTAAAGCGAGGCCTGGTTATGATGGCGGCGGTTGTGCTGGCCACCGGCTGTTCCGGCTACTTCTTGGCGGACGTAGACGTGCATCCTTGGGACGTTGTGCAGGTTCCAGTAGAGGCCACGCTGTCGGACGTGGCGTTTACCGAAGACGCCGATCACGGCTGGATTGTCGGCAGCCGCAACACGCTATTAGAGACCACTGACGGGGGCGAAACCTGGCAACCGCGAGAGCTAGCTTTAGGTGATCAGCGCTACACGTTCACATCCGTTGACTTCAGTGGAAGCGAGGGTTGGGTGACGGGCGTTCCATCAGTGCTCTTGCACACCCCCGATGGTGGGTCAACCTGGGAAAGCTTGCCTCTGAGCAAAGAACTGCCGGGATCGCCTTTTCTAGTCACGGCGGTGGGGCCTAAGTCAGCTGAGCTAGCTACCGATATTGGGGCTATCTACCGCACCGAAGACGGCGGCCGCACCTGGAAGGCTCTGGTGCAGGGAGCCGTGGGCGTTGTGCGCAACATGGTGCGCTCCGACGATGGGCGCTACGTGGCTGTATCTTCTCGGGGTAATTTTTATTCCACCTGGGCCTTGGGGCAAGACCAGTGGATTCCCCACAACCGCCAAAATTCAAGACGTCTGCAAAACATGGGCTTTGACAAAGACGGAAAACTCTGGGTGATTTCTCGCGGTGGCCAGGTGCGGTTCTCTAACACTAGGGCCTCCGATGACTTCACCGAAGCCATTAGCCCTGAATTTGGCACCAGCTGGGGGCTGCTAGATATGGCCTTTCGCACCTCAAATGAGTTATGGGTGACCGGCGGCGGCGGCAACTTGCTCTGTAGCTTTGACGGTGGCGAAACCTGGTTTAAGGACAAATCCGTTGGCGATGTGCCGTCTAACTTCTATCGGGTGAAGTTTTTGGGGCCTGAGAAGGGCTTCATTCTGGGGCAAGAGGGCACCATTCTCAAGTACAGCCCTGAGGTCGCTTAGCAGAAGTTGGGTGAACTTTGTCGAAATAGCTTGTTAGGGTTTCCGGGGTTCTCTATGATGAAGTTAGATTCTTTGTGTTCAGAGAGGAGACGTTGATATGGCAGGTACTACAGGGGAGCGCCCCTTTGGCGATATCGTTACTAGCATTCGCTACTGGATTATTCACAGCATCACTATCCCTATGCTGTTTATTGCAGGCTGGCTGTTTGTCAGCACTGGCTTAGCCTATGATGCCTTTGGCACACCGCGCCCCAATGACTATTACCCCGACAACCAGATGCAGCTGCCGATCGTGACTGATCGCTTTGAGGCGAAAGATCAGATCGACCTGTTCTTAAATCAGTAAAGTGTCCTAGTTATTTCCACGTTTGAGCTAAATCATGCAAAGCAATTCTCCCAACGAGCAGATTACCTATCCAATTTTCACCGTACGCTGGTTGGCTGTGCACACCCTAGGGGTGCCCAGTGTCTTCTTCCTAGGCGCGATCGCAGCAATGCAGTTTATCCAACGATAAGAGAAATCCATGGAACGCTCTCCCAATCCCAATAAGCAGCCCGTAGAACTTAACCGTACATCCCTGTTCCTAGGTTTGCTGATGGTTTTTGTTCTAGGTCTGCTGTTTTCTAGCTACTTCTTTAACTAAGTCAATGCCCAGCCCAGCTCAGAAGCTGTGGTTCTGTCCTAGGCAGAGTTCCAGGGCTGAAACTGGGTTTAGTTTGGGCGGTTCCGGCTAATTAGCTACCTAGGGTTTTGCGGCGGCTGGCCCAGTGGGCCGAAACGGCCTCTTGAGATCGAGATAATTTTTTAGCAGGAACAGGTTTAGAACTCTGCTGTAGCCTATCGCTACACAGGCTGTGTTGAATTTTTCCCCGAAATTGTAGGAAGTGATTATTATGCTTCAGAGTGGACGTATTCCCTTGTGGATCGTGGCAACTGTCGCGGGCACAGGTGTGTTAGTGGTCGTGGGTCTATTTTTCTATGGTGCCTATGCGGGCGTAGGCTCTGCTATGTAGCTGCTCCTGGTCGATAAACTGGGCAAAACTGGGGGTGAGGGAATATTGGTTCCCTCACCCCTACCTTTTTATGATGCTTAAGTTATTTGAGTTTGATCGCCTCAACATATCCTGCGACTAAGCTGTCGATACCTGTGATAGCAGTACCGACGACAACGGCATAGGCTCCTAGCTCAAGGGCCCGCCGGGCCTGGGTCGGAGACGCAATGCCCCCTTCACAAATCACCGGCAGCGGGCAATGTTTGACCACGGACTCAAGCAGCGCCAACCCTGGCGGGGTCTTTCCCTGAGTGGCTTCGGTATAGCCAAATAGGGTCGTGCCAACGCAGTCTGCCCCAGCGTCTATGGCTTTGAGCGCGTTGTCTAGGGTGTCGATATCGGCCATGACGGGCTTGCCGAGGCGGTGGTGAATCTGCTGAATGAGCTGGGCCAGGGTCTCACCGCCAGGGCGATCGCGCTGGGTAGCATCGACGGCAATCACATCGCTGCCCGCCTGGGCCACGGCCTCCGCATGGTGGAACTGGGGGGTGATGTAGACCGATGAGGGCGGCATTACCTGCTTCCACAGGCCAATGATGGGGCAGCCGCAGCGCTGTCGCACCGCCTGAATGTGTCTGGGGCTGTCGATCCGCACCCCCACCGCACCGCGCATCACGGCAGCCTCGGCCATGGCGGCGATCACCTCAGCCTGGTGTAGAGGCGAGTCTGCTGGGGCCTGGCAAGAGACCACTAGCCCCCCCCGCAGGGGTTCCAGAATAGTTTTCAATAGAAACAGCGCTCCCACGCTAGGGTTTTATCTAATTTCCCATCTAATTCTATGGCGGTTCGAATTTCAAAAACTTTGCTGGTGGCTGCCATTGGCCTGCTGGCAGCGGTCATTGTGCTCAATAACTTGACTGACTACAACGTCAACTTTGACTACATCCAGCATGTGCTCAGTATGGACACCGTGCTTTTGGACAGTCAGCTGACCTGGCGGGCGATCGCATCCCCACGGCTGCAACAGATAGCCTACCTGGCCATCATCGCCACCGAGGCTGCGATCGCCCTGCTGTGCCTGGGCGGCGCAGTGCGCCTGGGCCAAGCTCTCGGCAGCGATGGCGCAGCATTCAATCGAGCTAAGGCCACGGCCACCTACGGCCTCACCCTGGCATTTCTATTCTGGTTTGTGGGTTTTATGGTGGTAGGCGGCGAGTGGTTCACTATGTGGCAATCGGCAGACTGGAATGGCCAACAGCCCGCCTTTCGATTTATTGGCTGTGTGGGCTTTGTGCTGCTCTACCTCAGCCAGTCCGACGGCGACACCTGACGCTTACCTGGTCTTATCTGGGGCTACTGAGGCCAATCGTACCCCTGCGATTTAAACCATCAGTTCGCTAGACTTGGCCTAAGATTGCCCTTACTCGATCAAACTCGATGCTGCGCCAGCACCCCTAGGAAGCTCTGGAGAGCTGATGCTCCAAAAAGGAGGGGCATTGCAGGCAGAATACTGAAAAGGCCCCTAACGCCAGATCTCGAAGGCTATAGCGTTGAGCATTGCTGGGCTGACGCGGATCCTCTGCCCAGGAGGCTATTCTAGGGGGGTGCTCCATTGGGGTTTCGGGGCAAGTGTTAAAGTCTTATCACGCGCAGCTTTCTCACCCGGCCCATGTATGACCTTGTCGCCGCCGCCCTAGGGGCACAGCAGCTCACCCAGGCTGCCCAGATGCTCAAACAGTGGCAGCAGAAGCATCCCCAAGACCCTTGGCTCAAGCTGGCCATGGGGCAATATTGGGAGGCCAAAACCGAGCTAGAGAAGGCCCAGGTCACCTACACTCGTCTATTACAAAGTACCGCCAACACCAAGGTGCTCGGCCAGGCTAGGGAGGGCGTGCAGCGGGTGCGCGACCAGTTGGCCCAGCAGCGAGAGCACAACCTCAGCGCCGCCAAGCAGCAGCCGGGAGCCGAGGCGGCGGCGGTGCTGATTTTAGAGCCGGTGACGGGCGATCGCAGAGCCGCCGCCGCCCAGGGCCTAGCCCGCGTCATGCAGATCGACGCCTATACCGCCCGCACCCGCCTGCCCAGCAAAAACTGGCGGCTGCTGAGAACCGGGCCAGCGGGAGAACTGCAATATCTCTGTGAGCAGCTGCGGGCTGCGGGTGCCCCGGCCCGGTGGGCCAAGGCAAAGCAGATTAAAGCATTGCCCACCTTTCGGGTGCAGGCCATTCAGGCGATAGCCCCCCAGGTGACCCTGATTTGTCACAATAGCGCCGGGAAAAAGGGCACCATTCAGCTGGCCTGGGGCGATATTACCCAGTGGGTGGTGGGGCAGCTGCCGATCTACGAGTCGGTGGTTGACCTCGATGCCCGAGGCCGGCTGAAGCGCAAAGACTCTACCCAAGACTACGGCGAGATCATCGACTGGCATTTACACGGTCGGGGCTGCATCTTGCGATTCTGCGATCGCACCTATAGATACCGCGACGCCATCCCCCTGCCGCCCGCCGACTCTTTCCCCTCGCCGCTGATTGCCACCGTCGCCTGGAAGGCCATGAAGCGCTACTTCGAAGATTGCATTACCCCAGCGCCCAGGGCCGACTTTACCGGCTTTGGCGAGAGCGCCCTCGACCTGCTTGAGCTGCTGCCCCCCTTTGACAACTACGTAGACCTGGGGCGATCGCTGCCTTCCCCCTGGGATGGAGCCTTTCATCTCTATAGCGCCCTACGGTTTTTGACCCAAAACAAAAAGGCTGAGGATGCTTAGACCCTCAGCCCTGTCAAGGTGAGCAGATTTAGGTGTCAATCCCTCGGATTGGCCGCTCAGCCTGGGACTAGAAGTGCCAGACTTAAAGCCGAAATCCTCTGAAGAGGATTATGGGCCATCTGCCGCAGTCTGCTTCAGCAGACTTTCACTATGAGCCAGGGAGTTCACTCCCTGGCGGTTGTGGCCGGAGGCCTGAAACCTGACTCTATCGGCTCGAACTATCTAACTTTGACCTGCTTAGCCATGTCGAGAAAGGGAGACAGGCTGGGGCCGGGGCGGCGGCGACGGGGCATGGCGGTGCCGACGCTGGTGAGGTAGACGCTGGCAAAGGCGGTGGGCACAGGCCCAGCCGGGGCGGCAGGGGCAGGAACCGCAGGGGCAGGGGCTTTTTCTGAAGCTTTTGCCTTTGCCGGGGCTTTGGTCGATGCCTGGGCCGAAGCTTTTGCCGGGGCAGCCGCTACCGGCTCAGCCTGGGCAGCCGCTGGTTGCACCTGAGCAGCAGCCGGGGCGGCGGGCAGGCTGTCGCTGTCGTCATCGTCTGCCTCCAGGAAAAACTCAGACTTTTTGCCCAGGCCCACTAGACCGCCGATGGCTTTGAAGATGCCGCCAATCAGCCCGAAGATCGCGCCAAAAATAGACTTGATTAAACCCATAGGTCTGTCCTTATGAAGCTGTGGTTCTGCCTTGATTATCAAGTTCCGTTACGCCCTATCACAAGCAAAGGCGACATCTAGACAAAAAAGTTAACACTGGCTCTCAGACTAAAGCGGCATCTCCGGGGCGGGCCGATAGGGCCATCGCCAGAACTATTGCGCCAGCAGGTTACGTCATCGGGCAACCCAAGTCAGCTCTACCTCGGCCAGGGCATATGGGTTCTCCATCGGGTTAAAGCCTTGGATGTTGGCGCGATCGCCCCTGCCTGTGCCCAGCCAACAACCCTGACTCAGCTCCCCCACGCCTGAATATGGCTGCCCAGGGCATTTTTTTGCTAAAGAAGCAAATTTGTATACGTGCACCCTTTACTTCCCTTAAAACTTCGTTAGGATAATTAATAACGATGTTAATTTTTTTTAATCCCCATGGTTGCTCAACAACGCCTTCTATCCCTGGGTGGCCTTGCGCTTCAGCCCAACCAGTCCACTAACACCGCCTTTCAGATTTCTTGGACAATTCTGAGAGTTGTCGCCGGGGTCGTTATGGTTCACAACGGTCTTGATAAGCTAGCCAACATTGAAAGCTTTGCCAACGCCTACGTGGCCTACCTGGGGCTGCCCTTTCCCATCACCCTCAGCTATATGGCCGCCTACACCGAGCTAATTGGCGCTCCCCTAGTGGCTCTGGGTCTGTTCACTCGTCCAGCGGCGATGGGCTTGTTTTTCACCATGACGGTGGCTATGTACCACCACATTAAGGTGGCGGGTTTCAGCATTCCCTACCTAGAGCTGTCGGCCATCTACGCTGCCACCTTCCTGTTCTTTGTGATCAACGGCGGCGGTCGGTTTTCTGTCGATGCGCTGCTGGCCAACCTGGTCAACGGGATGCGCACCAACCAAACCAACGGCAAGCGCGCTTCCTTAGAAGACGTGTTTCAACGGTCAGATAAAGCCAAATCTGCCCTGTAGGCTGGCTTAAGAATTGCCCAAAGCCCGCGCATACCCTGGGTATGCGCGGGCTTTGGGTTGTTAAGTGTGGGGTTCGCCAAACAGCACCAGAGAACAGCTGGCTTCGTCGATTACCTGGTGGGTGACATCGCTGACAGACAGGCCCCCGGCGGTGCGCCGCCGCATGGATCGCAGCACGATCAGGTCGTGGTTGCGGGCGGCTTCGAGAATCACGTCGGCGGGGTTGTCGTTCTCCAGTGTCTGTAAGGTCCAGATGATCTGGGGGCCGGTGGTCATCAGCTTGGCCAATGCATCCTCTAGGGGTTTGACCTGGCCGGCGGGGGTGTGGCGATCGCACACGTGCAGCAGCGTCACCGAGGCATTGTGGGTGTCGGCAAAGATCTGGGCAAAGCGCACGGTACGGGCCGCCTGGGCGGTGACATTTTTCATCGGCACCAAGATGCGGTGAATGTCGATGGGCTCGCTCAGCAGCCGGGCCACCGCCACCGGGCAGTGGCTCGACCAAAACACCTCGTCCACCAGGGTGCCAAACAGCTTGGCCCGAAACCCCTGGCGGCTCCAGCCCAGCAAGATCAGGCTGGCGTTTTGCTCGCGGGCGGCGCGGGTAATGCCCTCTGACACGTCGTCGTCGATGCGCAGCACCGAGTAGGCCTGGGCGTTAAACTCCTGGCTGAGGCTCTCGGCCTTTTGCAGCAGTTTGCGGCTCTGGCCCAGGGCATCGACCAGGTTGGGGTCATCCATGTGCACGTGGGCGCGGGCCACGGTGACCGGAATAACATAGCCCCCCTCGTGGGTGGCCAGCAGCGCCGCCATTTCAATCAAGTAGCGCTGGGTGATGGGGTTGTAGATCGGCACCACCACCGTAAACGGGCCAGTGATGGTCAAGTCGGCGCGGCTTTCGGGGGCAGACCCGTAGTCAAACCACAGCGAGTCGGTCTCACTGCGCACCAGCCTGGGCGTCACCAGCCGCCCGGCAAAGCGGGCGGTGAGCAGCGGCCCAGTCACCGAGGTGATCAGCATCATCACAATCACGGCGTTGAACTCTAGTGCCGTGATGATCCCCACCTGCAAGCCCACCAGGGCTGCGGCCAGGGTGGCGGCCACCTGGGGCATCGACAGCGACCACATGGTTAACACCTGCGCCCAGCGGTAACCAAAAAAGGGCTTGGTGATCAGAGCCGCCGCAAATTTGCTGACGATCAGGGTGGCGGTGAGGGCCAGGGTAAAGGCCAGGTTGGTGGTCATCGACTCCATAAACACTTGCAGGTCGAGCAGCAGCCCCATGCACACAAAGAAAAACGGAATGAACAGCACCCCGCCGACAAACTCTATTTTTTCTTTGACCGGGCCGTGGCCCACTACGTCGTTGACTGCCAGACCGGCCAAAAACGCCCCGACAATTTTGTCGACATTGATCAGCTGCGACCCCAGCGCCGCCAAAAACACCGCCGCCAGCACAAACAAAAACTGGTTGCCCTCGCGATCGCCGTTGCGCTTAAAGTACTCCTTGCCCGCCCAGTCGATGCCCACCAGCACCGCCGTGGCAAACAGCCCCAGCATCACCAGCTGGGTTACCACCGTCTGGGCCGAAAACTCGCCCGCCTGGGCGGCCACGCACATGGCCAGCACTAGCAGCGCCCCGATATCGGTAAAAATAGTCGCCCCCACCGTGGCCGAGACCGAGGGTTCTTTGCTGATGCCCAGGCGCATCACAATCGGGTAGGCCAGTAGGGTATGGGAGGCCAGCAGCGAGCCGATCAGCACCGCCGCCACCCAGTCAAAGCCAAAGGCGCGGCTCAGCAACAGCCCCGCCGTCAGGGGCACGGCAAAGGTGGTAAACCCAAACCCCAGGGATCGGTTGCGGGTGCGCTTAAAGTCTTTGACGTCAATCTCTAGCCCCGCCACAAACATCAGGTAGATTTTACCCACGTCAGAGAGCAGGGTTTCGACCTCTCCCGCCGGGTTGAGCACCCCCAGCAGGCTGGGGCCAAGCACCACCCCCGCCGCCAGCAGCCCCACCAGTCCTGGCAGCCGCAGCCGCTCAAAAATAGGCGGAATCACTAGCGTTACCACCAGCAGCACCGTAAAGGCCACAATCGGGCTGTCTGGTAAAAAGCTCAACAATCCGTTCACGACACCGCCTCCAAACCAACGCTTCTAAACCTGCCACCCTCGACATTTCCTAGAGCATCGGCACAGTATGGCCAAAAACCCGGTTTCTTCATCGCTGACTAACGGCAGGACTTGCGTTCTAGCCAAGAAACCGGGTTTCTGTACCGGCGTTCTAGCGGTTAGCCCCGCACCGCAAGCTAGGTCTTCTAGCCTGACACAGTTATTCACCGAGTATTGACCGGGACGATCAGCTTAAGGCAACTTCTGGAAAATAGTTTCCTCTGAAGAGGATTGGGAGCCGAGTTCCCCAGAGTGCGTAGGATGGGCAAAGGGCCTCGCCCGTGCCCATCGTTAGGCATTCGTGCCGATGGGCACGCAAGCTTTGCCCATCCTACGAAGGTATGTTCTTATCCAGAGACCACCTTATTTCAACGCTAGCCCCTAAACTTCGACATGGAGTTGGGTGCGGGGACGATCGCCCCTGCACTGCAAGTCGATATTGGCGTTGTAAAACCAATAGCCACAGTCTTGGGTTTTGGCTTGGTAGAGGGCGATGTCGGCGTGGCGCACCAGGGTGGCGGGGTCGTCGCTGTCTTGGGGAAATAGGGCAATGCCAAAGCTGAGGCTAACTTGCAGCTGGTGGCCGTTGATCGCCAGGGGCGGCTTGAGACTGGCGAGAATGCGATCGCAGGTCTGAACCACCGCCGCCGCCGACTCCACCGGGTGCAAAATCAGCGTAAACTCATCGCCGCCCCAGCGGGCAATGGTGTCCTGCGATCGCAGGCAGCCCTTGAGGCGAGCAGCGACCTCTTGCAGCACCGCATCACCCAGGCTGTGGCCCAGGCTGTCGTTGATCAGCTTAAACCGGTCGAGGTCTAAAAACACCACCGCCAGCTGGTCTTGGCGACGGCGTGCCCGGTCTAGGGCCTGGGGCAGGCGATCGTCAAACAGCGCCCGGTTGGGCAGCCCCGTCAGGGCATCGTAAAACGCCTGCCGGTGAATGACGGCGGCGGCCTGCCGCTGTTGGGTCACATCGCGCAGCAGCCACAGCCAGCTCACGACGGTGCCGTCGGTAGTCGGCATCGCCGATAGGGTAATCGACACCACCATAGCCGGGCTATGGCGGGGGCATAGCTGCACCTGCCAATCTTGGGGCAGGGGCTGGCCAGCGGCGGTTAGGTCGCTGAGCTGCTGGAGCTTGCGAAAAAACTTCGGCCGATCGCCTGGGGTCACAAAAGGGGACAGGGGCTTATTTCGCAGCGTGCCCTGGGGTACCTTGAGCAGCGTCACCATGGCCTGGTTGGCCGATTGAATCACCCCCTGGCGATCAAGCACCATATAGCCGTCGGGGGCCAGGTTAAACAAATCTTGGTAGCGCTGCTGCTCCTGTTTCAGGGTCTGCTGCATGCCCAGCAGTGCTTGATTTTGGCGTCGTAGCTCTTCCTGGGCGGTGCTCAGCTCTTCTAGCACCCCATAGAGCTCGCCAAAGGCCTCGTCGACGATCTCAGGGGGCTGCAACCATGCCTCTGTAGCCCGCTGGCGCAGGTGAGTTACGCGTTGGTAGACCGCTTTAATTTGCGGAGACAAATCCATGGTGCACTCGGTTCTGCGAAAAGAATTTTGGGGAACATATTCATCCATCCTATGACTTTAATCAGACGATGTTAAGCGAGGCATGTCCTGCCCCGCGCTCAACCCGTTCGGCCCACGACGGGTCAGGGAATGACCGGGGCGGCGATCGCCGGTAAAAACACCTGAAACTCAGTGCCCACCCCCACCTGGCTGTCTACCCGCATAAAGCCACCGTGGTTAGGCGCTGGTTTTGAGCTTGCAGGTCTGAGTCGGTCGTCTGCAATTCTTCTAAGACAAAATATAGCTCTCGCAGGGCCTCATCCAGCAGGGCTGGCTCTATGGGCGAGGTAGTGGCCTGCTGACGCAGCAGCAGGGCGCGTTGGTAAACAGCTTCGATTTGTTGAGAGATGCCCATACTGGATTAAGCCTCCTGGGCTGGGCCGACCGTCGCCGGAAAAATTAGTCGAAATTAATCATGGGGCGGCTTCACATCGCAGATTTATAGATTTATAGCTACTTTGATCATCGCCCTGCTTTAAGAAATAGATCAAACTCAGGGGAAAAATTCTTGCGCGATCGCCCGCCTACGACCTCAACAGTATCTAATTTGCCCGCCAAATCCTAGCCCGGTCGAGGGGTGGAAATCTCGTAGGTAAGATGTTCATTTGGGATGGTGGCAGGAGGATTAATCACTTTGGCTGAGTGGTCTACCAAGGTCGGTAGTTGTCCATTAAACGTAGGCTGGGCAAAGCCTGCCGTGAACCGTATACCTCAGACCGCATACCTCGTTATACCGTTAGAGCCTGGGGCAACTGGGTTAGTCAAGGGCTAGGTCTAGTCGGGGCGATCGCTCACCTCTTGAATAGCCAGCAAAATCAGCGGACTGCCCGTGGCGGTAGAGATTTGGCGAGCGCTGAGATTCATGGTTTTAAGGCCAATCTGGTCAAAGGTGTGCTCAACCCGAAAGTCTTTGACCTGGGTGTTGCGGGGCAGCAGGTCTTGCAGGAGCGATCGCAGCTCAGCGATATTCCACTGGCCGTTGCCCAGCTCAAAAATTGGGCAGCCTTCGGTGTCTTGGGGCAACACCTGAAAGGTGGCATAAAACTGGCCGTTGGCTCGCACCACCCGCAGGTCGGCGTCGAGCACCAGCAGTGCGTCAGGCACCATTTCAACAATCGCCTCGGCGTAGTCGCGGGCCTGGCGCAGCTGCTCAGTACTGCGCTTGAGCCCATCGATATCGACTAGCACCAGCACCGCCCCGTCAATCCGGTCATCGATGGTGCGGTAGGGGCGAATGCGCAGGTCGTACCAGTGGCCGCTCTGGTCTTGCACCTCCTGGCTGTGCTGGTTGAGGGTGCTGATCACCGCTACGATCTGAGCCTCTAGATCGCTGATCATCAGCCGGTGGTTGATGTCGCTAAGGGGGCGGCCAATGTCGGTGGGTATCAGGTTAAACAACGCCGCCGCCGTGGGGGTAAAGCGGCGAATGCTGAGATCACTCTCCAGCATGAGAATGGGAATGTTGATGCTGCCCAGCAGGTTTTGGAAGTCGTTGCTGATGCGGGTAGTCTCGGCATTGCGGCTGTAGAGCTCGTCGTTGATGGTGCTGAGTTCTTCGTTGGTGGCCTGAATTTCTTCCTTGGCGGTTTGCAGCTCTTCGTTGGTGCTTTGCAACTCTTCATTGCTAGAGAGAATTTCTTCGTTGGCGGCCCGCAGGTCTTGGTTGGTGGCCTCCTGCTCTTCGATGATCGATTGCAGGTGTAGTTTGGTGGTTTCTAGCTCCTGCTGGAGTCGCAGCAGATCTTGGCGATCAGGGACTGGGGTGTCGGCGATCGCCTCCCTAGAGACTACATCCTCATTACTACCCCGCTGCTCTACAGGTTCAAACAGCACCAAAAAGTAGATCTCACCCTCGGCAGCAGGCTGAAAGGGCAGCACATCAATGGCCACCGGGCACAGGCGATCACCCTGCCGCAGCGACAGGGTTCTGTGGACGGGCTGGCCCAGCTGCTTAGCCTGGTAGAGGGCGGTGCGCAGGTCGAGGCGCAGTGAGTCTTTGGCCATGGTCAGCAGATTGAGGCTGGCCCGGCCGGGGGCTGGCTCTAGGTAGGCGCTGGTTTGGCCGCGAAACTGCAAAATATCGAGCTGGCCGTTGACCATTACCCCCACCGGGCCGTAGTGGCCCAGCACCATCTGGTCGGCGGCGCTGTAGAGATCTCGGGTGGGGCGCGGCTTTGGGTAGGTGGGGGGAGCGGATTTGAGCGGTTGATCGTCGCTGGCTGTCACCAGATCTAGGTTGAGCCGCAGGGCCAACGACTGCTTAGCGTAGATCTTGTGCTGGCGATCAAGCAGGGCAAACAGGTCAGTAAACTCTCCCACGGTTTCAGACGAGCCCAGCATTAAAAAGCCCCCCGGCTTGAGGCCGTAGTGAAACATGGGCAGCACCTGCTTTTGCAGGGCGCTGCCGAAGTAAATCAGCACGTTGCGGCAGCTGATCAGGTCAAGCCGCGAAAAGGGCGGGTCACCAATTAAATTTTGGCGGGCAAAAACGCACAGCTCTCGCACGGATTTGCTAATTTGGTAGCCCCCTTCCACCGGCACAAAAAAGCGCTGGAGCAGCTCAGCCGATACATCCGCCACCTTGGCGGGCAGGTAAATACCCTGACGGGCGATTTCGATCGACGCTTCGCTCACGTCGGTGGCAAAGATTTGAATCGCTGGCCGGTAGAGCTGATGGGCCAAAAACTCTAGCAGGCAAATGGCTATGGAATAAGCTTCTTCCCCCGTTGAGCAGCCCGCCACCCAAATGCGCAGGGGCAGCGTTCCCGAGAGCTGGCCCTTTTGTTGATCCGCCGGGGCCAGCCGCTGGCGATCGTGCAGCAGCGCCGGAAACACCTCCCGCTTGAGGTAGTCAAACGCCCCGGCATCGCGAAAGAAGCTGGTGACGCTGATTAAAATCTCCTGGTATAGCGCCTGCACCTCCGCCGGGGTCTCTGCCAAATACTGCCGGTAGCGATCCATCTGCTCAATGCGGTGCAACGCCATGCGCCGAAGAATGCGACGTTTGATTGTGGTGGACTTGTACTGCCTAAAGTCAACTCCACTGGAGGCCTTTAGCAGGGAAAAAATGGCCGCCAGGGTTTCGGCCTCGTCCCCCCCGGCGGCGGTTTCTGGCAGCTCGGCCACCGGGCGGCTGACGTAGGGGTGGCGGCTCAGGTCGGTCAGGGTCTCAGCAATTTCGGCGGGGGTCTGCACAAAGTCAACCTGCCCGGTGGCAATGGCCATGTGGGGCATGCTGGTGACCTGGGCTGAGGCTTCACATTGGGCAAAGGTAATGCCCCCCGCCGCCTTGATCGCCTCTAGCCCCAGGGTGCCGTCGGAGTCGCCCCCCGACAGCACCACCCCAATGGCGTTGTGGCCGCGATCGCGGGCCAGCGACTCAAAAAAGGTGTCAATCGGTTTGGGCAATCGCTGATTGGCATCTCGGGGCCGCAGCCGCAGCTGCCCCCCCTGCAACGTCAAAATTTTGTTGGGTGGAATCACGTAGATCTGGTTGGGGGCCACCGCCATGCCGTCGGTGGCCGCCGCCACCGGCATTGAGGTAACCCGACTCAAAATCTCGCTCAGCATACTGCCCTGGCGGGGGTCGAGGTGCTGCACCAGCACCACCGCCATGCCCGTATCCACCGGCAGGTTGCCCAGCAGCTGGGTAAAGGCCTCTAGCCCCCCCGCCGACGCCCCCACGCCCACCACCGGAAAGCCCGTCTCAGGCTCATTGACTGCCCCATCAAGGGGCGTCGGCTCGACGGCATCTTCGGGGGACATGGGCGGCATACAGCAATGACCTGAATATAAACCTGTTTATTTAAACTACTGTCCTAACTGGAAAACCACCCCCAAATATTCTCGATAGGCGCAAACTTTGTCGCCCCTGACCTCAAAGGCGATCGCCGCCTGATTTTCGTAGGCCTGCCCCAACATCAGCCCCCGAGAGCGCACCTCAAACACGACAGTAGTGGAGTTCGAGGTGATCTGTTACACGGCCAGGGTCAGTTCCTCCGGAAAAACCACCGTCGCCGACTCAAAAAACTCTTTCGCCTTTTCTCTGCCGTGGTTTAACCCCTTAAACGGCCCCGCCGGCAACCAAAACGTAAAATCATCGCTCAGCTGGTCTAAAAATGCAGCTCAGTCGCCGCTGGCCAGTCCGTGGGAAAAGGCCAAAAAAGCGTTCTCAGCTACTTGAAGCGTTCTAAAACCCGCTGATTCCATCTTAGTCGCTAGGGCAACCGCCTCACAGATTAGGACGTTTCAAGAAAAGAGTTGCCCCTGTGTGTAGGATGGGCAAAGGGTCTCGCCCGTGCCCATCGTTAGACATTCAGGCCGATGGGCACGCAAGCTTTGCCCATCCTACGAGGGTATGTTCTGGGCCAAAGACCACCTTAGGAAAATTTTGGAAAACTTTCTCCCTAATGGCAATCAGTGCGTAGTGTGTAGGATGGGCAAAGGGTCTCGCCCGTGCCCATCGTTAGACATTCAGGCCGATGGGCACGCAAGCTTTGCCCATCCTACGAGGGTATGTTCTTATCTAAAGACCACCTAAATGCCCAGCCGCTGGTAGACCTGGTCGAGGTTGCGCAGGTGGCGCTCGGGGCTAAAGCAGTGGTCGATCTCAGCGGCTGATAGGTTGGCCTGCACCCGCTCATCGGCCTCGATCAGCCCGCGAAAATTGCCGTCATCGGTATTCCAGGCCCGGTGGGCGCAGCCCTGCACGATCGCATAGGCCTCTTCCCGCGCCAGTCCCTTGTCCACCAGGGCCAGCATTACCCCCTGGCTAAACACCACGCCGCCGTAGACATTCATATTGCGGGCCATGTTTTGGGGGTAGACCAGCAGATTTTTAATTAGCTCCGTGGTCTCCACCAGCATGAAGTGGGTGAGAATGCAGCTGTCGGGAAACGCCACCCGCTCCACCGAGCTGTGGGAAATATCGCGCTCGTGCCACAGGGCCACATTCTCCAGCGCCGCCATGGCGTTGCCACGCAAGAGTCTGGCCATGCCGGTCAGCCGCTCCGAGCGGATCGGGTTGCGCTTGTGGGGCATCGCCGACGAGCCCTTTTGCTTTTTAGAGAAAAATTCTTCCACTTCCAGCACGTCGGTGCGCTGGAGGTTGCGAATCTCCACCGCAAACCGCTCCATGCTGGCCCCCAGCAGAGCCAGGGCATTCATAAAGTCGGCGTGGATGTCGCGGGAGATCACCTGGGTGGAGGCGGTGTCGGGGCGCAGGCCCAGATTTTGGCAGGCCAGGGCCTCAATCTTGGGGTCGATGTTGGCGTAGGTGCCCACCGCGCCCGAGATCTTGCCGACGGCGATCGCATCTTGCAGATGGGTCAGCCGCTCCCGGTGGCGCAGCATCTCCGCCAGCCAGCCAGCCAGCTTAAAGCCAAAGGTAATTGGCTCGGCGTGAATGCCGTGCGATCGGCCAATCATCACCGTGTCACGGTGCTCCTGAGCCCGGTAGCGAATCGCCTGAATCAGGCTTTCCACATGGATCATGATCACCTGAAGGCTGTCCACCAGCTGTAGCGACAGCGCCGTGTCGAGCATGTCAGAACTGGTCATGCCCAGGTGAATATAGCGCCCGGCATCGCCCACATACTCATTGACGTTGGTGAGAAAGGCAATCACATCGTGGCGCACCTCCGCCTCGATCTCAAGAATGCGCTTGGGGTCAAACTTCGCCTTGGCCTTGATCTCTGCTACCGCATCCTGCGGGATATACCCCAGCTCCGCCTGGGCCTCGCACACGGCAATTTCAACCCGCAGCCAGGTCTTAAATTTATAGTCGTCGGTCCACAGGTCGCCCATTTCGGGCAGGGTATAGCGTTCAATCAAGGCTCTGGTCTGAATACAACCGTCCCATTCTACTCTCCAAACACAATCGCCTGAGCCATCTTGCCAATGCGCCCCAGGTCTTCGTCAAGCATGGGTGGCCAGGTCACTCCGGCCTTCTGGCCCTGGGCGTAGAGCTGGCGGCTCTCGTAGGAGAGAATGAACAGCGCCTGGGTGAGAGTGCGATCGAGGGTAGGCTCGGTCTTGAGGCCTTCAAACAGCACTTTGAGCGCCAGCAGCAGAGAGGTCACCTGGCCAGGTACGGGCGGCTTGCCCCGGCGCAGACAGGCGATAAAGGTGTCGGGCAGGTCGGCACTGGTGCCGAGGGTTTGGCGCACAACAAATTCGCGAGCGGTTTCAAAATCCATAGGGGTAACGGTAGCTTAATTAGGGTGGTCTAGCTCCGCGCGTGCTGCCCATAGCGGCTCAGAATGCAGGCTCAGGGGTGGTGGTCACTACCTGCCTTTCGCTATGTCTGCCCCAGTCTATAGCTTCCAGGCCTTGTCTGTTAAGGTTTCGTAGCAATTGGGCAATCTGAGCATAGCTGGCGCGGTCATCGCGATCGCGGTTTAGGCAGCTATGGGGCTGAATTACGGTTCACGGTTCACGGTTCAAGGTTCAGGGCCGGCCGTAAACCTTGAACCGTACACCCTGAACCCCTCCCCCCCGTCACATAGATAGACGCCCATGACCTTTCCCTCCCCGCAAACGGTTCCCTTTGTCGATTTGACCTGGCAGCACGCGCCCCTGCAAGAGGCCATCCAGGGGGTGATCAATGCCGTCATTACCCAGGGCGACTTTGTGCTCGGGCAGGCGCTAGTCGACTTTGAGAACCGCTTTGCCACCGCCTGCGGCAACCAGTTTGGGGTGGGGGTCGGCTGCGGCACCGATGCCATTGCCCTGGGGCTGATCGCCTGCGGCATTGCCTCCGGCGACGAGGTGATCTTGCCCGCCAACACCTTTGTCGCCACGCTGATGGGAGTGCTGCGGGCCGGGGCAACGCCGGTCTTGGTAGACTGCGATCGCACCACCGCCCTGATCGATCTGGCCGCCGCCGAGCGCGCCATCACCCCCCGCACCCGCGCCATTGTGCCGGTGCACCTCTACGGCCAAATGGTCTCTCCCCAGGGGCTGCGGGCCTTGGCCGAGCTACACCAGCTGATGATTTTTGAAGACGCCGCCCAGGCCCACCTGGCCCAGCGGGAGGGCTACACCGCCGGGGGCATCGGCCTCGGCGCGGCCTTTAGCTTCTACCCCAGCAAAAACCTCGGTGCCCTGGGCGACGGCGGCATGTTTGTCACCGCCGATGCCCAGGTCGCTGAAATGGCGCGATCGCTGCGCAACTACGGGGCCACCCGCAAGTACCACCACACCGAGCCCCAGGGCACCAACAGCCGCCTCGACACCCTGCAAGCCGCCGTGCTCAACGTCAAACTGCCCTACCTGCCAGGGTGGAACCAGGCTCGCTATGCGATCGCCCAGCACTACGATCGCCGCCTCGCCCCCCTCGCCGATTGTGGCATTGTGCCCATGGGCAACACCGCTGGCCCCGGCCACGTCTACCACCTCTACGTAGTGCGCGTCGCCCACCCCCTCAGCCGCGCCCACCTCCAGTCTCAGCTCACCGCCGTCGGGGTGCAAACCGGCATCCACTACCCCATGCCCTGCCACCTGCAACCCGCCTTTAGCAACCTCGGCTACGGCCCCGGCCACTTCCCAGCTGCCGAAGCCCTCAGCCAAGAGATTCTCTCCCTGCCTATGTATCCCGGCATGACCGTGCAGCAGGTGGATTATGTGGTAGACACTATGGTTGAAGCGGTAGGGCAAAAGGCAAAGGGCAAAATGCAAAACTTTCATCCTACCCCCATACCCACCCTCTCCACCCCCTAAAACCACCCACTCCCCCACCCACTCCCCACTCCCCCATGCTCTCCCTTCGCCGCCACCTCTCTCCAACCTGGGCGATCGCCGCCCTCCTAGCCATCCTCTACGGGCCGCTGTTGGTGCACTGGGTCGATGGCTGGCTGCACAAATCCATCAGCATTCAGCACGAATACTTTAGCCATGGGCTGCTGGGGCTGCCCTTTGCCGCCTACCTTGCCTGGGGCAAGCGCCAGGCCTGGGGTGAGCTGCCCAACCGCTGCCATCCCCTGGGGCTGGGGCTAGTCGGGCTGGCGATGCTGATGTATCTCACCCGCCTGCCCGACTGGATGAATCTATCGCTACCCGTCATGCTGGGAGGGCTGTGTTTGAGCCTAAAATCAGTCGCGGGGCTGCGTTTACAGGCGATTTCATTGATTTTGGTGGCCTTGGCCACGCCTAACCAGCTGCCCTACCTGATTGAGCCTTATATTTTGCCGCTCCAGCAGCTGATTGCCTCAGTGGCGGGGTTTTTGCTGGTGCAGCTGGGCATTCCGGTGACGGTAGAGAGCATTTACCTCTACGTGAACGGTCAAACCGTGGAGGTCGCTCCCCACTGCGCCGGCCTCAAGATGCTGTTTACCAGCCTCTACGTTGCCCTGATGGTGGCCTACTGGACGGGGGCCTACCGATCGCGGCTGCACAGCGGCCTATTTTTTGCGGGCACCGTGCTGATCAGCGTGGTGGGTAATATTCTGCGCAATACGCTGCTTAGCTACTTCCACGGCATGGGGCAGACTGGCGCGTTTGAGTGGCTGCACGAAAGCTGGGGCGGCGACCTCTACTCGGCCCTGATGCTGCTGACAATTATGCTGCTGCTGCGGCTGATTCAAAACCGGGTGCCCCCCAGCCTAAACCTGACGGTGCAGCCGGCTGCTTCGTCCCAGTCGGTATAGGGCAGAGCTTGCCCCTGGTCTGTTTTGTTTCTTACTCTGGCTATTTTTGCTATGACCACCCAGCCCAGCATTCTTAGTTCTAGCCTCAGCCGGTGGGTCAATTTGGCGCTGGTGCTGGTGCTGACGGCGCTGGCGGCGATCGCCATTTTGCCCGCCTACCTCAGTGGCCAATGGCCCTGGGTCAACCCTCCCCAGGTGGCGCAGATCGACCAGCTGCGCACCCTGCAAAGCGAAGGGTTAGCGCTGCCCGGCTGGCAGCTCACCACCGTTGAACCCATCCCCATTAACCGACAAACCTGGACGCTGGGAGAATATCGGGCCAGCGCCCCAGCAGACCCATCAACGTCTGCATTAGCCTCCCCAGCTGCCGCCGTGCAGCAGTTTGCCCTGCTGCTGCACCCCCAACCCTGGCACAGCAACCAGCCCCAGCTGGAGTGGATAGACCTGGCCGGATCGCAAAGCTGGCGCACTGAGTCGCGCCGAGGGCTACAGGTAACTCCCCCCGACAGCCCTGGGCCAGTGAACGCTAGATTTTTTCGCGCCTGGGGCGATCGCCAAAGCTTTGCCGTGGTGCAGTGGTACGCCCTGCCCAGCGGCGGCAGTCCTTCCCCCGGCCACTGGTTTTGGGCCAACCAGTGGTCTCAGCTGACCCAGCGCACCCTCACCCCCTGGGTGGCAGTGAGCCTGCTGATCCCGATGCCGCCGTTGGCTGCGATCGCCGACTACCAGCCCCAGGCCGCTGAACTCACCGGCCTAATCCAACAGCAGCTCGCCCAAACCGTACTCAACTAATCCTCCGTAGGGTGGGCACTGCCCACCATCCACCCTGAGGGAGAACATTTTCCAGCCGTTGCCTCAGGCTAGAGGATTGCCCCATACGAAACTGCCCCAGTACTCTGCGGCATAATTTGACCAACTGTTCCTGAAACCCAGCACCTGATACCAAATCCTACTTAGCTACCCCCGATACCCCTGGGCGAACAGCGGTTCGCCCCTACAGGTTGGCCTTTTGGGAATCGGGGGTATGGAATTCGGATTCGGTATGAAACCCCCGCAAGGGTTGCCCTATCTCTGCCAACCAGCCCCAGCCACCTACTCCACCACCAGGCGAGAGAGGCTGGTGCCGGGGTAGTAATTGCCTAAAATTTGGGTGTAGTTATAGCCCTGAGAGGCCAGCTCCATCGCGCCGGTTTGGCTCATGCCGTTGCCGCCGTGGGCCGCCTGCACGATCGCATCGGAGGCCGCGTAGAGCGACTCGACAATGCCGCCGTTGTGGCTAATAAATTCACCGGTGGTGGCCACCACCGCCGCCTGGGTGGTATTGGTCTCTTTGCCAATGCCCAGATAGGCCTGGTAGCGCTGGGTGTTGTCGAGGTCGTAGGCTCGTCTAGCATGGCGCACATGGTGCACCAGAGCGTATGATCGTGCGGCCACGGCCTGGGCCTTGAGGGCTTCGGCGGGCCAGTTGACGAACATTTCGCTGCCGACCACGCTGCTCAAATAGTCGTGCATGAGCACAAAGTTGACCGCCATCAGACCCGATCCGTCGGCGAGCAGTAGCACGCGGCCTTTGTACCAGCTATTGCCCACGTAGACATAGCCCCCTTCGCCCGGCTCTAGCCACACCGAGCCGGTCAGGGTGCAGCTACCGGCCGCCATGCCCGAGCCTTGGGGCCTGAGCACCACGCTGCTCTGGGCGGGCAGGTTGCAGTAGTTTTGGCCATTGAGATCCATCAGGTAGCCATCGACGGAGGTGGCTACCTCTAGGTTTGAAGAATTTCTGGCGATCGCCACCCGCATCTCCAGGTTGGTATCGATTGTTTTGCCGGGATCAAAGGCGCTGCCAGCGGCATTGGGTGCCGGCGGAGCCGTGGGCCGGGGCAGCGATCTGGCCGCGCCAACGTTAGCAGACTGGGACGGAGCATTGGCCGGGGCACTGTTGGCTACCGGTTGGCCAGGCACAGCGGACGCTGTTGCTGGCGCGGTCTCTGCCTCAGCAACAGCCGGATCGATAGGCAGAGTAGTCTGCACCAGCAGCCGTCGCGCCCGGTATAGATCCACAATCGACTGCCGCACCATCCCGGTGGTTTGCCACAGGGCCGGGCGCATGGTGCCAGAGTTAGCATTGCTGCGGCTGCCAAAGGGCGACGACACCTGCACCAGCAGGAGACTCGCAAAAGCCAACCCGCCAAATACCTTGAGATGCGCGGTAGGCTTGCCCGACGCCCATGACAACAGCCCGCGCGGGTCAGCCTTTGACCAACGCAGTCGTTGTAGATTGAGCGGCTTTAAATGAACAGCCTTGAGTCGCACCGGCCTCAGCCTGGGGAGCCGAGTCTTCCAGAGATATCGCATGGTGGCTTAACCCAACATCCACTGCTCACAATTCGGAACCATGGCTAAAAGCCTCTTCCATTTAAGTGTAAACATTAACAAATGCGTCAGTCAGGACACATTCGTAACATACGTCTAAAGATAGATATTCGTTAAAAGGGTTCCCTAGCGCATTTTTTTACTGCTGGATCTCACCCTCTCAAGGCCAGATTTATACCAAATCCTGCTTGACTACCCCTGATACCCCTGGGCGAACAGCGATTCGCCCCTACAGGTTGGCCTTTTGGGAATAGGGGGTATGGAATTCGGATTCGGTATTAGATAGCGCCCTAGAGCCAGATCAAACCCAGCCGTAAACGCCAATTTTCAGCTAGAGACCCTGGCGCAGCAGGCGCTGTAGCTGTCGCCAGGGGCGCGCCCGACCCGGCCCCACCAGCACCCCATGGCGGGGGCTAAGCAAAAAGGCCAGGGCAAACAGCGTCGATACCACCATGACGATCGCGGGGCCAGAGGGCAGGTTGACGTAGTAGCTCAAGTACATGCCGCTGACGCTCGAAAAAACCCCGATCGCCGCCCCCAGCAGCATCACCTGGTGCAGGCGCGGCACCAGCAGGTAGGCCGTCGCCCCCGGCGCGATCAGCAGCGACAGCACCAAAATCACCCCTACCACCTTCATACTGGCCACCACGGTCAGGGCAATCAGCACCATCAGCCCGGCGTTGAGAAGGCCCGTGGGCAAACCGCTAGCCTGGGCACCCAGGGGGTCGAAACTGTAGAACAGCAGCTCTTTGTAGAGCAACGCCACCGCCAACAGCACCAGCACCGCAATAATAGCGGTATCTCGCACATCGCCGCCGGTAACGCCGAGAATATTGCCGAAGAGAAAGTGGTTGAGGTCAATTTTGTTGTCGCGCTGAATGGTGGTGATCAGCGTAATGCCGAGGGCAAAGAAGGCCGAAAACACAATGCCCATGGCCGCATCTTCTTTAATCGGTGATCGCGTATGGATCCACCCAATGATCACGGTGCTAATCACCCCGGCGATGAAGGCCCCAATAAAAATGTTGACGCCGAGCAAAAAGGCGATCGCCAGCCCCGGCAGCACCGAGTGGCTAATGGCGTCGCCCAGCAGCGCCAGCCGCTGCACCATCAGGTAGCTGCCCACCACCGAGCAGATAATGCCCACCATGATCGCCACCGCCAGCGATCGCTGCATAAAGGCAAACTGCAGCGGCTCAAAAAACCAGTCGAGCACCGCCAGGTTGAGCGCCAGATCAAGCGACATGGCCAAAAAAGCCCACGTGGCCACCGTAGGCGCGGGTCATGTTGTCGCCGGTGAGCACCCAGTCTCGCGGCCCGGCGGCGATCAGTTCTTTGTTGAGCAAAATCAGCTGGTCAAAGTTGGTGATCGACTCGCCCAGGTCGTGGTTGATCACCAAAACGATTTTTCCGGCGGCCGCCAGCTCTTGAAAAATAGTGAAGATCACGGTTTCGGTCTTTTGATCGACCCCAACAAAGGGTTCGTCAAAACAGAAGATCTCGGCCTGCTGGGCCAGGGCGCGGGCCAAAAATACCCGCTGCTGCTGACCGCCCGAGAGGGCACCGATGGGGCGATCGCGAAAGTCGGCCATGCCGACTCGCTCTAGAGAGTCTTGGGCAATCTGGCGGCTGGGGGCCGAGAACCGCCTCAACCAGCCCGTTTTTTTCACCCGGCCCATCATCACCACATCCCACACGGTGGCGGGGAAGGTCCAGTCGATCTGCGATCGCTGGGGCACGTAGGCCACCCGGTCGAGCTGGCGGGCCAAAATGTCGTCGCCGTAGGTGACGCGCCCGGTCACCACCGGCATCAACCCCAGCATGGCCTTGATTAGCGTACTTTTGCCCGCGCCGTTGGGGCCAAAAACGCCCACCACTTTACCGGGCCGCACGGTCAGGTTGATATTCCGCAGCGCCTGCACGTCGCGGTAGTTCACGCTGAGGTGATCAACCGTAATTTTAGAAGTAGCCACCATAGCCATAGCTCCGGCACAGAAAACACCTGATCTCTCCTGGGTGAGATGCCCACAGGATGGGATCGGCCAAAAATGAAACGATTATGAAATGCATTGTATCTTAAAAATGAAAGGAATATGAAATGAAGTCTATGCAACGCATTGATCTCTTTCCACGGTATGGCGGCCTCATCGCCACGGTATTGGCCGCAGGGTTAGGATTGGTCGGCTGCGACTCCGCCGAAAGGGGGGCATCTGCGCCGGCGGGCACCGCCGATGCTCGCCCTGCCGTGGTAGCGACCAGCACCCTAATTGCCGACTGGGCCACCCAGGTAGGCGGCGACGAAATCGAACTCACCAGCATTTTGCAGCCCGGGGCCGACCCCCACGTCTACGAACCTGTACCCGCCGACAGCATTGCCTTTGAGCAGGCCGACCTAATTTTCTACAACGGCTACAACCTTGAGCCAAATCTGATTCGCCTGCTCAACGCCGCCGGGGTCAGCGCCCGTCGGGTGGCTGTCGGTGAAGTGGTAGCGCCCCTAGAGCTAGAAGAGGGCGGCAGCACTGTGCCCGATCCCCACGTGTGGGGCGACGCTAGCAACGCAGTGCCCATGGTCGAAGCCATTCGCGACGAGCTGATTGAGCTAGCCCCCGACCAGGCCGACCTGTTTACCCAAAACGCCGCAGCCTACATCGCCGAACTCAACCAGCTCCACGGGTGGATTGAGGCCCAAACCGCCACCATTCCCCCCGATCAGCGGCAGTTGGTCACCACCCACGACGCCTTTCAGTACTACGCCACCGCCTACGGGCTAAATGTGGTGGGCACACTGATTGGCCTCAGCACCGAAGAGCAGCCCAGCGCTCGCACTGTGCAGCAGCTGGTGGCCTCTATTCGGGAGCTGGGGGTGCCCGCCATCTTTGCCGAAACCACCATTAACCCCCAGCTAATTCGCACCGTGGCCGAAGAAGCGGACGTCACCCTAGCCTCGCAAGAGCTGTACTCTGACTCCATTGGTGCCCCCGGCAGCGACGGCGACAGCTACCTCAAGATGATGGTGGCCAACACCCGCACCATCGTTGAAAATCTCGGCGGTTCCGTCTCAGAGCCTGAGTTTTAATAGCCCAGCCTTGAAGCCCCAGAGCATCGGTGCAGTATGGCCAAAAACCCGGTTTCTTCATCGCTGACTAACGGCAGGACTTGCGTTCTAGCCAAGAAACCGGGTTTCTGTATCGGCGTTTTAGTACTTGACCAAGCTGTAACGGCTTAGGGTGCAGGGTTTACGGTACAGGGTATACGGTCTACCTACCGTGAACCTTAAACCGCACACCGTGAACCTTAAACCGCACACCGTGAACCCCTACTAACCTGTCACCTTCGGCC
>DAIPYU010000002.1:62841-69019 GCA_036782635.1 Nodosilinea sp. CTOTU7353 | reverse complement strand
ATTCAAGGCAGCAAAAGCAGCAATGAATATGCCCAGGCGTTTATACCTAGTCCTATCAGCCCCATAAAAACGTGGAGAATTTGGGATCCATTTTCTGCGATCATACCCCGAAGCCTCCACCATCGGCCCCAGTATTTTGCCCTCACGGGAACCGCCATTGTTCCAGTATTTTGATCCTTTACTGACAAAAGCCGCTCCAATCCGTAAATAGACTAATCGTATTTACATAACTAATGTGGCCCCACCTATAACAAATCTGAAAGTCAACTCAGGGGGCATTAGCCCCAGAAAGCCCAGCTACCGCGCAAGCTCAGGGATTTCTGTGTGAGCAACTACTTTTTTATTTTGTAGCCGAAAGTTAAGTCCACCGAATCTCCCCGGATTCGCAATGCTGTTTCAACGTGCTAAGTTACATTTCGACAAAAACCGAAGACCGATCTGTAACGGGTAAGGGACTCAAGGCAGTGCCTGTGCTGCCTGTTCTGCTGCTTCTCCCCGAGGCCAGAATTTGTCACCTGCTCTTCCTGTTGAATTCTTTTGGTGTACATGAAACATTCCCTATTGGGCGGGCTGACGGTTGCCGTTGCCATGTCCGTTTTTGGAGCACCGTTGCCCAGTCAAGCTCAGGATATTAACCCCAGAGGTCTTTCCCGAGATGCTGAAGCCAAACAGTCTGCCGATGCCATCTCCGTCTCCCCAGAGACTCTCCCTCAACCCGCTGATCTAGGCGTACTGGTCGACGCCGACCCTTCAAGCCCTGAGACCGACAGGCCTGAATCAGCCCTATCCATTCAGCCTTCTGACGAAACCGAATCAGCTATTGACCTCGCCACGGTATACCCCCACGCCCTAGACACCCGGCAGGCCGCGACCGTCTACATCCGCTCGATTCCGGTGGTGACGGTGCTGGGCGACGAGCTAGAAACTCTCAGCGCCAGCAGCAGCCCCGCTGCGAGTGCTCCCGACCACGAGGCTCCGGCCCAGCGAGCCAGCGAAATCTTAGCTCACCTGCAGGAGCTAGCAACCGATGGCGATGTTGCCGATATCGAGGCCCGCTGGGACAGCGACGATGAGGCTTTTGTGGTTGCCTGGGGCGGTGAGGCCATCTTCACCCTCGATGACCAAACCATCTTGCCTGACACCACCGAAAACCCCGGCGAAGATGCCCTGCACATTGCCAATCGGCTGCGGCGACTGTTGGGTGATGCGCCGCCCCTAGCTCGGGTTGAAGGGTTGCCCCAGCCTCCAGCATCTGAGCAGCGGGTAGGCGTTGTTACTTCGACGTTGAGCGGTGTGGCCTCATGGTATGGCCCTGGGTTTCACGGGCGGCGCAGCGCCAGTGGCGAGGTGTTTGACCAAAATGCCCTGACGGCAGCCCACCGCACCCTACCCTTCGGCACGCGGGTACGGGTGACGAGTCTGGCCTCAGGCCAGTCTGTGGTGGTGCGCATCAATGACCGAGGCCCCTTTGGCCATGGTCGGGTGATTGACCTGTCGGCGGCGGCCGCCGCCCAAATTGGGTTGAGAGCCAGGGGCGTCGGCCGCGTACAGATTGAGGTGCTGTCGGCCCAGTAGCCGATTTCCCTCAGCCACCCTCGACGCTGCTTTCCCAGAAGTAGTTGTGAGCCTGCCAAAGCCCCCTCGGTCTCCCCGGCCAGAGGGGGTTTTTGACGAGAGTTTCTGACCCGAAGCCCGGAACTAAAACAGAATGGGAGCATGCATTAAGACATTCCAGGGCGGCGCTTGAACCAATATGTTCTCGACTCTAAATCTGGTAGGGTATTAACTTTGTAAAGGGGTGGCCAGAAGTTCAGCTGTCACACACAGTCACGCGGCGGAAGGTAGGACATTGTGCGGGTACTCAAGACGGTTGACGGGGTAAGGCAGTATCTGGCCCAGGGGCGCGATGGCAAGGCTATGGCGGCAGCAGATGCTCCAACGGTGGGTCTGGTGCCAACCATGGGCAACCTGCACCAGGGCCACCTCAGCCTGATGGAACGAGCCCGGCGAGAAAATGCCCTGGTGCTGGTCAGCATCTTTGTGAACCCGCTTCAGTTTGGCCCCCAGGAAGACCTGGCCCGCTACCCCCACACCCCGGAGCAAGACCTGCACCTCTGTCAGCAGGCCGGAGTCGATGCCGTATTTATGCCTACCCCAGAGGTGTTCTACGGCCACCGTGCTCCCCTAGCCGCAGACGTGACCCAGGTAATGCCTCCTAGGGGCATGCTGGCGGTGCTGTGCGGCCCTCACCGGCCTGGCCATTTTGAGGGCGTGGCCACTGCGGTGACTAAGTTACTCAGTTTGGTGGCCCCCAGCCGGGCCTATTTTGGCTATAAAGACGCGCAGCAACTGGCGATCCTCAAACGCCTCGCCAAAGATTTAAACCTGCCTGGCAAGATTGTCGGTTGCCCGATTGTGCGGGAGGCCAACGGCCTGGCTCTAAGTTCGCGCAATGTCTATTTGAGCGCCGCCGAGCGCCAGCAGGCGGCAGCGCTCTACCGGGGGTTGATGGCCGCCCAGGAGCAGTTTAAGGCGGGGCAGCGCCACTGCCCAGCGCTGGTGGCGGCAGTACGGCAAGAGTTGGCTCAGTCGCCGACCCTGCGGCTCCAATACGTAGAGGTGGTGCACCCTGAAACTCTGCTGCCGCTGGACTCGGTTGAAACCCTGGGCATGCTGGCGGTAGCCGCCCACCTGGGGGAGACCCGCCTGATTGACAATGTGCTGCTACGCGATCGCCAGCCGATTGTGGCGATCGACGGCCCCGCCGGGGCGGGCAAGTCGACGGTGGCCCGCCAGGTGGCCCAGCGACTCGGTTTGCTCTACCTCGACAGCGGGGCCATGTACCGGGCGGTGACCTGGCTGGCCCTAGAGCGAGGGGTCGATGTGCAGGACGAGGTGGCGATCGCCGAGCTAGTCCAAGACTGCGATCTGCACCTCACCGCCTCGGGCGAAGACCCGGCCTTGGCCGCCTACCCCAGCCGTATCTGGCTCAACGACCAAGAGGTCACCCAGCTGATTCGCAGCCCAGAGGTCACGGCCCAGGTGTCAACGGTGGCGGCCCAGCCCACGGTGCGCGAAACCCTGCTGCGGCAGCAGCAGCAGTACGGCGTCACCGGCGGCGTGGTGATGGAGGGTCGCGACATCGGCACCGAGGTGTTTCCCCAGGCGGAGTTAAAGATTTTTCTTACCGCCTCGGTGGCAGAAAGAGCCCGCCGCCGCCAGCGCGACCTGGCGGCCCAGCAGCAGTCGGCGGTAGATCTTAGCGAACTGGAGCGGGCCATAGACGAGCGCGATCGCAAAGACAGCAGCCGCCAGGTAGCCCCCCTGCGCCAGGCCGACGATGCGATCGCCCTGGTCACCGACGGCCTCTCCATCGAAGATGTGGTCAGCAAAATTGTGGCCCTCTACGGCGAGAAAGTGCAGCAATAAGCAGGCCCATCCACCCATCCACCCATCCCTCCCATCCATCCCATCCCTCCCATCCCTCCCATCCCTCCCATCCCTCCCATCCATCACCCTAGCTAGGGCAGACACATAGGTCTGCCCCTACCCACCCACCCATCCACCCGCCCACCCATCTACTCCCTCACCCCCATGCCTATCACCGGCACCACCAAACTCCTCGGCATCATCGGTGACCCCGTCGCCCACTCGCTCTCGCCCGTGATGCACAACGCCGCCCTACAAGAATTGGGGGCCGACTACGTCTACGTGCCCTTTCCGGTGGTCGCTGAGGGTCTAGGGGCTGCGATCGCAGGCTTTATCGCCAGCGGGGTGCAGGGATTTAACATCACGATTCCCCACAAGCAGGCAATTATGCCCCTGCTGACCGAGATCACCGCCGAGGCCCAGTCGGTGGGGGCAGTCAACACCGTATGGCGCACTGAGCGGGGCTGGGCGGGTACCAATACCGACGTAGCCGGGTTCATCGCCCCCCTCAAGACCATCAAAGACTGGTCTGGGGCCACGGCCCTAGCGCTGGGCAACGGTGGCGCGGCCCGGGCCGTGGTGGCGGGCTGCGGGCAGTTGGGCTTTGCGTCGGTGCAAGTGGTGGGGCGTAACGCCCAAAAACTGGCCAACTTTGAGCACAGCTGGGCCAACTCTCCCCTGCGGCCACCGCTAACGGTCCACGGCTGGGAGCACTTGCCCCAGCTGCTGCCCACTGCCGACTTAATTGTCAACACAACCCCCCTCGGCATGCACACTATGACGGGCCAAAGCCCGCTTGCCGCCGGCCACCTGGCCCTGGCCCCAGCGGGGGCCGTGGTCTACGACTTGATCTACACCCCTCGACCAACCCAACTGCTAACCCTGGCCACCGAGCGGGGTTTGGTGGCCCTCGACGGGCTAGAGATGCTGGTACAGCAGGGGGCCGTGGGCCTAGAGATCTGGCTGCAGCGGCCTGTGCCCATCGACACCATGCGCCAGGCCCTAGTCGATTGGCTAGAAAAGCCGTAGCCGCCAGGATAGAGCACCGGTACAGCATCTAGATAACAGCACTCACCCTGGTACCCTAGCTCCGCTTGGGCATCTTGGTCTTGCGGCTCTGCCGCTCCTTTGAGGAGGCAGAGCCTCCGACGAGCATTCCAATGCAGAGCACTGGAACGAGCTGAACCGGCGGGCTAGGGTAAAAAGGTCCTGGGCCTAGGGGCCTCCTCACCCGGGGGGACAAAGCTATGCTCAAACCCGTTGTGGGTGAGCAGGTGCTGCATCACCCCGGCTAGAATAGCGCGCAGGGCGGCTTCATTGCCGCTGCGGTCTAGGGTGGCGGTGATCACATAGCGCTGGCCGCCGATGCTGACGGCGGTGGTGGTGCCCAGCACCCGAGAGGTTCGCCCCGTTTTCTCGCCGATCCAGCTCAGGGGGGGCTGCACTGCGGCGTGGCCTAGGGCCAGATCGACCTGTTGCGCCAGGGCGGCCTGAATCAGCTCACCGCCGGGAATTTCTTGGTTGTAGACGGCCACCATCATGTCGGTGAGTTCGTCGGTGGTGATCACGTTGGCGGCATAGCCCACGTCCGCCGGGTAGGTTGACTCACCCACTAGTTTGCTGGCGATACGGGTCGCACTGTAGCCTTGGTGCTGAAGGATTTGATTGACCCCATCCCACCCCAGGTAGTCGATCAGCTGATTGGTGGCGATGTTGCCGCTGGCGCTCACCATATCCGCCATGATCACCTGGAGCGGATATTCAGCCCCAACCCAGATCGCTCCGGCATCTTCGGTCCAGTTGCGGGGGCTGACCCAGAGGGGTATATCAGGGTCAATACCCGCCTGCTGTAGCTGGATCATGAGCGCGATCGCAATCGGCACCTTGATCAGGCTAGCGGGGTTGGCCGGGGGCCGGTGCCCCTGCCAGCGGCGACATTCTCGCTGCAGATTGCAGACGGTCAGCCGCACCCGCTCCGCCAGGCCAGTTTGCTCGACGATGGGCACCAAAAAACCTGAGCGGGCCGTGTCGTAGTGGTAGGCCGCGATCGCCCGCTGCTGCTCGTACTGCTGCCGCTGGGCCGCCATGGCCACCGCCCCAAACGTATCGGTGGGGATTTGCTCTAGGGCGAGCAACGTGTCATCCCAACGGCGATTGACCACCCCAAGCGACTCCAGGGAAAGGGTTGCGGGGTCACCCAGAGCCAGGGCCGCCGCCGCCATTTTGCTAGCTCGGTGCCACAGGCGGCGGGCGCGGTCTTCTCGGCCTAGGCGACGGTCGATGTGCCACAGTTGGCCCAGGGTGTCAGCCGGGGCCATGCCCACCCCAGAGCGGGTAGCCACCATCACCGTGGGGCGCTGGTCTAGCTCTGCCCGCAGGCGATCGCGCAGGTGATAGAGATCGACTAAGGTGCTGACCTCGGGCAGGGCCGCGCTTATTGAAGCTGGCTCGCGCTCTGGGGCCGCCACCGGCAGCTTAGGCAGCGCCACGCTAGCGGCCAGCAGCACCAGCGCCGCCAATGGCCTCAACACCTGCAACCACCCTAAACAATGCATCGCCGCCCCCCGCCCTTGCATCCTGCCCTGAATACGGCGAATTTTAGGCCTTTTTAGCCCAAAAAGATGCCAGCCTAGGCACAGAACCTCAACTCATAGCACTCTGCGACATAGGTCGGCCAACTGTTCCTGAAACCTGAAACCCAGCACCTAAAACCCAGCACCTAAAACCCAGCACCTAAAACCCAGCACCT
>DAIPYU010000002.1:0-62741 GCA_036782635.1 Nodosilinea sp. CTOTU7353 | reverse complement strand
AAACCCAGCACCTAAAACCCAGCACCTAAAACCCAGCACCTAAAACCCAGCACCTTAAACCCCGGCCATAGTTGCCCTATTTCTGACACCCAATCCTAGCCAGAAGTAGCCACCAGGTCACGCGCCATCACGTTCTGCCAGCTGGCGGTGAGGTCGTCTTCGCTGCGGTGGGCTTCCCAGGGGCCGCTATCAAACCCAGCAATGCTCCACTGCCCGGTGATGCGATCGCCATCTTCTGAGACAGTGCCGCTGTAGTCAATGGAGGGCACGCTCTGGGCAATATATCGCTTCACAAACTGCACCTGACGGCCAGTCATCGTGCCGCTGAGCTGGGCCTCCCCCAGATAGCTATCGTCAAGCACGCTGCCGCTGAGGGTGTTGCCCCCCTGCACCAGCGTCATTTCAAAGCGGGTTGGCGTCTCCCGCTGCCAGTAGGTGCCCAGCCACATGCCGCTCAGGTCTGTCATAGGCACAAGTCTGCCACAGCATCCCTGCTCCGTACAGCCTTGCCCGCAAAATTCCCCACGCACCATACAATTCCCCACACAACAGCCTTGCCCGTACAATTGAGCCCGTACAATTGAGATAGTGAGCAGTGCAAGGAGCCTGGTCCCATTTACACCCGTCCCCTGGCACGATTAATCGAAGAATTTCAGCGGCTGCCGGGGGTTGGCCCCAAGTCAGCCCAGCGTTTGGCGCTGCACATTCTCAAGCGCCCCCAGAGCGAGGTGCAGGCCCTGGCCCAAGCGCTGCTCGATGCCAAGAGCCAGGTGGGCCAGTGCTCGGTGTGCTTTCACCTGTCGGCAGAGCCGGTGTGCGAGATCTGTCGAGCCCCCAGCCGAGACCCCCACACTCTCTGCGTGGTGGCCGACTCGCGAGACGTGATCGCCATTGAGAAAACCCGCGAGTACCGAGGCCGCTACCACGTGCTGGGGGGGCTGATCTCGCCCATGGACGGCGTTGGCCCTGAGCAGCTCAACATTGGCCCCCTGGTACACCGAGTCAACCAGGAGGGAACCCAGGAGGTGATCATGGCCATTAGCCCTAGCATTGAGGGCGACACCACGACGCTCTACGTCGGGCAGCTACTTAAGCCCTTTACGCGGGTCACCCGCATCGCCTTTGGTTTGCCCATGGGGGGCGATTTAGAATACGCCGACGAAGTCACCCTGGCCCGCGCCCTAGAAGGACGGCGCGATCTGACTTAGGTGGTCTTTGGATAAGAGCATACCCTCGTAGGATCTGACTTTTCCCGTTATCTTTCGAGCCTAAAGATCCGCCTGATTCATACGGGCTAGGAACCTTAGAAACCCGTAGGCAATTGTCAATAGTTTTAGCTTCTTGACAACAAAACTTGGATTAGAACCCTTGCTATCAGGTGGTTGTAGAACTTAGCAGGAAAAGTCAGCTCGTAGCGATTATCTTCTTTGTCAAGCTCATCCTTGTATCTTTTAAGAGTGCGGCAGACCGTCCCAGACCGGGCCTAGACCATGGCCTGGAAAACCGCTAGGCTTCCTAAGCTAAAGTTAGCGTTGGCCAAACCTTAGGCGAGGCTCACACAATTTTGAACCTGTTTTTGCAAGCCTGGCTCGTAGGTTAGATTAGGAGCAACGGGCCATTGCCACCTCGGCAGAAACCAACGGGCAAGAACTAATGGGAGTTTTTCTTTATTTTTTACGCCACGGTCAAACCGCCTACAGCCTCACAGGCGGCTACTGTGGCATGCCCGAAAACGACCCCGGTCTCACCCCCGAGGGGGTGGCCATGGCCAGAGAATTTGCCGATACCTATGCCCACTTGCCCTGGAGTGCTGCCTATGTCAGCCCCCTGCGTCGGGCGGTGGAAACCGCCCGACCCCTGTGCGAGTCACTGGGGCTAGAGATGCAGCTGCGCGACGGCCTGCGCGAAGTCATGTATGGCCGCTGGGAGGGCATGCACCCCACGGCGGTCGACCGAGAGCACCACGACGAATACGTGGCCTGGCTCACCGACCCAGCTTGGTATGCCCCGGTGGGGGGCGAGCGGGCGGTGGATATTGCCCGGCGTTCGGCCCAGGTGCTCGACGAAATTGAGCGCACCCACCCCAGCGGCCATATTTTGATCGTCTCCCACAAGGCCACCATTCGGATTTTGCTCTGCACCCTGCTGGGCATTGACGTGGGTCGCTACCGCGATCGCATGGATATGCCCGTGGCCGCCGTTAGCGTGGTCGAGCTGAGCCAGCGGGGGCCGCTGTTTCACACCATCGGCGATCGCTCTCACCTGAGCGACCAGCTGCGATCGCTGCCCTGCACCTAAGGCTCACATCCTATGCCCCTGAGGCTTTACCTGCTCCGCAACGCCGAAACCGACTACTGCCGCACCGGCCGCTACTGTAGCCGGGATGGAGTCGCGCTAACGGCCTCAGGACAGCAAATGGCCGACTACTTTGCCAAGGCCTACCACCACCTCGACTGGAAGGCCATTTTTTGCAGCCCCCTCAACCACGCCGCCGCCACCGTCGCCCCCCTTTGCCAAATTACTGGACTGCCGGTGCAGCAGCGCCATGACCTGCGGGAACTTGCCTTTGGTCAGTGGGAGGGCATGGCCCCAGCGGAGGTCAACGTCGCTTTCCATGACGACTACATTCGCTGGCTGGCCGACCCCGCCTGGAACACCCCCACCGATGGCGAAAAGGCCATGCAGGTGGCTCGCCGCAGCTCCGACATACTGGCCGAAATTGAAGACACCTACCCCGACGGCAACGTGCTGGTGGTCTCCCACAAGGCCACCCTGCGGATTATGCTCTGCACCCTGCTGGGTATCGATGTCGGCCGGTATCGCGATCGCCTGGCCATGCCCGTCACCGCCCTCTCCCTAGTCGAGCTGCTAGAGTACGGCCCCTTTGTGCGCCATCTCAACGACTGCACCCACCTACCCCTCCACCTGCGCCGCCCTTGGGCCGGCAACGGCTCCGACAGCTAGGCAACAGAGCCTAACCAGAATGGGGCTATGTCTTGGAGGCTATGCTTTGGGGACTATGCCTTGAGACAGATGGCGCAGACCATAAAACGCGCTCAGATAGAATTCAGGTGCCCCCTTGGCTTGCCCCATCGCCGGGGCGACCTGGTTTTTTTTACTGTCGTTAGGTCTGATTTCGCTCCTATGGTGTTTACCCGGTTTGTCCCCGCCTTGGTGCCCCTGGCGATTCTGCTAGCCCTCGGCAGCTGCGCCGCCTCAACCCCCGATACGTCCAGCAGCAGTGCCCCCCCCGAAACCGCCCAGGTCGAAACCGAAGCCGAACCCGAAGAGCAGGTCGTAGTCGACAGCGTAGAACCAGTCACAGTGGTAGACGGCCTCGAGCACCCCTGGGGCATGACCTGGTTACCCGACGGCGATCTGCTAGTGACCGAGCGACCGGGTCGCCTGCGCCGGGTCAGCAATGGCCAGCTTGACCCCGATCCCATTGCCGGGGTGCCCGACCTTCTTACAGTGAATCAGGGGGGGCTGCTAGACATTGCTCTCCACCCCGATTTTGAAGCCAATAGCCTAGTCTATTTTGCCTACTCCGACGGCACGTCCCAGGCCAATCGCACCCAGGTGGCCCGCGCTCGCCTAGAGGGCAATGCCCTCTCCGACTGGGAGGTGGTCTTCGCCGTCAACCAAGACAAACCTGACGGTCAGCACTTTGGCGCGCGCCTGCTGTGGCTGCCCGACGGCACTCTGCTGGTGGCCATTGGCGACGGCGGCAATCCGCCCCTGCAAATAGCTGGCGATCTGGCCCGCAACCAGGCCCAAAATCCCCAAAATCATCTGGGTGCCATTGTGCGCATTAACGACGACGGCTCCACCCCCGACGACAATCCCTTTCTGGGCAGCGACGATGCCGACCCCCTGATGTGGAGCTACGGCCACCGCAACATTCAGGGCCTAGCCTTGGATCCTGAAACCGAGCAAATCTGGTCTACCGAGCACGGAGCGCGGGGCGGTGACGAGCTCAATTTGCTAGAACCCGGCGAGAACTACGGCTGGCCCATCGTCACCTTCAGCGAAGAATATTCCGGTGGCCCGATTACCTCCGAGACCTCGCGCCCCGACATGGTTGACCCCGTCACCTACTGGACTCCGGCGATCGCCCCCTCTGGACTGGCCATCTACCGGGGCGATGTCTACCCCCAGTGGCAGGGGCAGATTTTTGCGGGCGGCCTGGTGTCGCAGGATGTCAAACGCATTGAGGTCGACGCCAGCGGCAATGTGGTGAACGAGACGCCCATCCCCATCGGCCAGCGGGTGCGGGATGTGCGCCAGGGGCCAGATGGCTTCCTCTACGTGCTAACCGATGCCTCCAATGGGCGTCTAGTGCGCCTAGAGCCAGCATCCTAAAATCCCCACAACAGAACAGTCCCTAGCAACAAGGGCACCCGGCTAAGCCAAATGCCCTTGTTGCTGGTGCTTATATTGCTGACATACCGATGGACTCGCTCCTAAAGCCCAAATTCTGAAACACCCGATTCTAAAAAGCCCAGAGTCCAAAAAACTCTATGTCTCGACCGGGGATACTACACTCCAGATCTTTCACCTTACCTAGAACATCCTAGGCAGCGTAGTCAAACACCGCGTCTAGGTATAGGCGGTTGATGCGGCGATCGCTGACGCCGTTCTGCATCAAAAAGAGCGATAGTGCTGCACAAAAGACCCGGTGCTGACTCCAGGACGGATGGGTCTCCACGTAGCCTCGCATCGCCTCAAATAACTCCTCCGGCACCTCTACACTGAGGCTGATTCTCGACGCCATTGCTGCCATTGACTGCTCACTCATCGCCACTTCCCCAATCTGAAAACTAGACACCAGAACACCGCCCCCTCTGACCTTTTGAGCAGGCTGGATTCCTTGCTGAAAGGGAATCCTAGAACTGCTGATCAGGTCTGAACAGCAGCGCTGTGTGAGCTGGTCGCACCATTGTCACCACAGTGCCGGGGGATGTCAATCTTGCCAAGGCTGCCCCAATCCGCTAGTCCAAACTGACCTCAGACGAGGCATCAGGGGTTTTGGCGATCCCCACGTTTTCAATCTGTAGCCGCCGTCACCCAGCAGATCGGGTGTACCTGTGAATAACAGCAATCCCCAGAGGTGGAACAAATCCCCATGTCGCTGTTAAACCCTGGGGAAAACCCCTGAAACCCTGGGGAAAACCCTGGGGAAAACCCCAGCAGAAAGAAAAGAAAATATTAAATCCAGCCAGGCTGCAATTTTTTAATCATTTCTCTGGCAGCGCTCCTGTTTGGTTGAGCCGCTAGTCTAGCGACGACTCTTCATCAAGCTGGGGATCAAAAGAATCCTGGGCCTCAAGGCCATGGCGCAGTTCGTCTAAATCTTGCTTTTGGCTGCGGCGAGAAGGGCGGCGGTACTTTTTGGTCTGCAGGCGAGGTTCGTGGTGGCGCTGCCCTTTCTCCCCCATCCTGACCTTGAGGGCCGCATCGGGGTCTCGCTGCTGAACCACACTTTCCTGATACTCGATGGCTTCCTCCAGCAAGGTGAGGTAAAACGGGTAGCGGAGCCAGTCTGTGCCTACGGCGCAGCCGGGGTCGCCCCGATGCAGGCAGTCGTTAAACCGGCAGGTGCCCAGGGTCAGTCGCTGGCGAATTTCTGGAAAGCATTGGCCCAGAGCCAGCGGCGCTAGGGCCAGGTCAGGCTGGTTAAAGCCAGGCGTATCGGCCAAAAACCCACCCCCCGGCAGCTCAAATAACTCCACATGGCGAGTCGTGTGGCGGCCCCGCCCCAGTTTGCCCGATACGGCCCCTGTCCTCAGCTGCGCTTGGGGAATGAGCCGGTTGATCAGGCTGGATTTGCCCACCCCCGATGGCCCGGAGATTACCGTGGTGCGATCGCACAGCTGCGCTTTCAGCCCGTCCAGCGACGCTGCGCCCGCCACGCTCATGAAGGTGGCCGAGTAGCCCCACTGGTGCAGCTGGTCTTGCCAGTAGCGCCGCGTCTCAGCACTCACCAGGTCTTGCTTATTCAGGCATAGCGTAACGGGCACCCCAGTCGCCTCAGCCTTCACTAAAAATCGCCCCATCTGCTGGGGGTCGAGGTCAGGCTCGGCCAGGGCAAACACCAGCAGTATTTGGTCGGCATTGGCCATAGGTGGACGATCTAGGAGGGTCTGGCGGGGGCCTAGGGCGGCGATCGCTCCGCGCCCATCGGCCCAGTCAATCGCCTCCAGCTGCACTCGGTCACCCACCATCACCTGCTGCCCAGTCTTCTTCAGCCGCGACCGACGGGTACAGAGCAAAACCGGCTGCGGCGCACCTGGGTCATCGGCGTCTAGCCGCACCCGGTAGTAGTTGGCCTGAATGGCCACCACCACACCCCAAGGACCAGCGCCCTCGTCCTCAGCCATACCTGCCCCCAAATCGTAGGCTGGCATCACCTAGACAGGACGACGGACGTGCAGCGTAAAGTAGTCGCTACAGGCTGCCAAATGCTCAACGACGTAGCCCTCCATGGCCAAACTGTCAGGCACCTGTTCCACCGGCTCCCCCGCATCGAGCCACACCTCAAGCAGGGCACCGGGAGCCATCTTCTCAAGCCGTAGCTTGGTACGGACAAAATTGATCGGGCAGGGAGTGCCGCGCAAATCGAGGCGATCGCTGGGCGGAGTAGACGTAACGCTAGTCATCCGCGAAATAACCCCCCTAAAAAGCCCTCAATGCCGCCTCGATTCACCTTTTCGCCGCGAATTTCCGCCAGCTTTTCAATCATCTCACGCTCTTCGGGCTTCATGCGGGTGGGAATATCGACCTGCACAGTAATCAAGTGATCACCCCGGCTAACAGGGTTGCCTAACTTGGGTACGCCGCGACTGTCTAGGGTGAGCACGGTACCGGGCTGGGTGCCCGCCGGCACATCCAGCTCATCAGGCCCGTCCACGGTGTCGATCGGGAGCTTGCAGCCCAAAATCGCCTGGAGATAGCTGATTTTCAAATCAGAGAGGATATTGATGCCGTCGCGCTTAAAGGCCGCATCTTCAGCCACAAACAGGTAAACGTATAGGTCCCCCGCCGGGCCACCTCGCAGACCGGCATCGCCTTCGCTCGACACTCGCAACCGGGTGCCGTTATCGACCCCCGCTGGCACGGTGATCTTGAGCTTTTTAGTCTCTTGAGTCTGGCCACTGCCGCCGCAGACCTCGCAGCGGTCTTCAATTACTTCACCAGTGCCGCCACAAGTGGGGCAAGCCGACACCTGAGTAAAGCTGCCAAAGGGAGTGCGCGTAGCTCGCCGTACCTGGCCCGTGCCACCACAGGTGCCGCAGGTGGTCGGGCGAGTACCGGCCTTAGCACCGCTGCCGGCGCAGGTACCACAGGTTTCAAGGTGGCTGATCTTAATTTCTTTTTCACCACCAAATACCGCCTCTTTAAAGTCAAGACGTAGATCGAGGCGAAGGTCGTCACCTCGGGTGGGGCCTCGTCTACGAGTGCCCTGACCAGCCCCCCCAGAAAAGCCGCTAAAGAAACTCTCAAAAATATCGGCAAAGCCGCCCATGTCACCAAAGTCTTGGTAGCCACCGGCTCCGGCTCCGGCCCCCAGGCCAGCCTCCCCAAAACGATCATAACGAGCGCGGGCCTCAGGCTCAGACAGCGCCTCATAGGCCCGATTAATTTCTTTAAACGTATCCTCTGCCCCAGGATCTTTGTTGACATCCGGGTGGTACTTGCGAGCTAGGCGTCGATAGGCCCGCTTGATCTCGTCTTGATCAGCATTGCGCGAAATACCAAGCAGGTCATAGAAATCACGGGCCATATGGGGCTACCTAGACTACTCCAGCAACAATCAAACATTAAACCATTTTAAAAGGAGTGCCCACTTTGACCAGGGGTGATACCCGCCCTTCTAGTTCTCAGTTCCATGGGTCTATACCCCGTCAGCCTAGACCTCACGCGCCTGTGCCTAGTCGATCGCCTCATAGTCAGCGGTAACGGTGGCATCTAGCTCCATTCCGTCAGCATCATCGTAGTCGGCGTCGGCACCATCGGCATCAACGCTAGCGAAGGCCGATGCCGGGATGTCTAAATCCACGTCGGCCCCAGGGTCAGCCTCGCGGTAGAAGTTAGCCCCTACCTCAAAGATAGCCGCCTGCAAAGCATCAATGCAGCTCTGAAAGGTGACCACATCAATGCTCGGGGTATGGGTGGCTGCCCGCAGTTCGTTAGCCTTGCCTTCTAGATCAGCTCGGGCAGCTTCATCGAGCAGGCTACCGTGGTCACGCAGGGTAGCCTCATAGCTGTAGAACAGGTTGTCGGCCCGGTTCGTGAGCTCCGCCAGCTGTCGCCGACGATCATCTTCACCCGCATAGGCCTCAGCCTCAACGCGCATGCGGTCGACCTCGTCATTGCTGAGGCCACCCGTGTTGGTAATGCAGATGCTCTGGGCGCGGCCCGTGCCCTTGTCGAGCGCCGCCACCTTGAGAATGCCGTCGGCGTCGATTTCAAAGGACACCTCAATCTGCGGCACCCCCCGCGGAGCCGGAGGAATGCCGGTCAGCTCAAACTTGCCCAGGCTCTTGTTGTCGCGGGCCATGGCCCGTTCACCCTGGAGCACATGAATTTCCACCGAGGTTTGGCCATCGTTGGCGGTGGAAAACACCTGGGACTTGCTGGTGGGGATAGTGGTATTACGCTCAATAATTTTGGTAAACACCTCCCCCAGGGTTTCAATACCCAAAGATAGGGGGGTGACATCAAGCAGGAGCAGATCTTTGACCTCGCCCCCCAATACCCCAGCCTGGATTGAAGCACCCAAGGCGACGGACTCGTCAGGGTTAATGGAGCGGTCGGGGGCTTTACCGTCGAAGTAGGCGCTAATCGCCTGCTGCACCGCCGGAATGCGTGTAGACCCGCCTACCAGCAAAATACGATCAATGGCTTCGGGGCTGAGATCAGCGTCTTTGAGAGCCTGTTTCACCGGCTCTAGGGTAGCCTGCACCAGCTCCGATGCAAACTGCTCAAACTGCGCTCGCGTCAAGGCCATTTCCAGGTGCTTAGGGCCTGACTCGTCGGCAGTAATAAAGGGCAGGTTGATGGAGGTCGAGGGCATGCTCGACAGCTCAATCTTGGCCTTTTCCGCCGCTTCTCGAATGCGCTGCAGCGCCATTCGATCAGCGGTCAGGTCGATACCCTCTTGCTCCCGAAAGGCGGCGGTCATCCACTCGACAATACAGTTGTCAAAGTCATCGCCCCCCAGGTGGTTGTTGCCAGCGGTGGCCTTCACCTCGAAGACACCGTCTCCCAGCTGCAAAATGGAGACATCGAAGGTGCCGCCGCCCAGGTCAAACACAAGCACCATCTGGTCTTGGTCTTGCTTGTCTAGACCGTAGGAAAGTGCCGCCGCCGTGGGCTCGTTGATAATGCGCAGCACCTCTAGGCCAGCGATGGTGCCCGCATCTTTAGTCGCCTGGCGTTGGGCATCGGTGAAGTAGGCTGGCACAGTAATCACCGCCTGGGTCACTTCCGTACCCAGGTAGACCTCAGCATCCTGCTTGAGCTTTTGCAAGATCATGGCAGAAACTTCTTGGGGCGTAAACGCCTTACCGCGAATCTGCACATCTACGGTGTTATCGCGACCGCTGACGCAGACGTAGGGTACCCGGCTGCGTTCCGCCTCGGTATCTTCCCAACGGCGGCCAATGAACCGCTTGATGCTATGGACCGTGTTCTCAGCGTTGGTGACCGCCTGCCGTTTGGCTAGCTGCCCCACCAGACGCTCACCGTTTTTGCCAAAGCCAACAATGCTGGGGACTGTGCGGCCCCCCTCAGTGCTGGAGATGACAGCTGGCTTACCGCCCTCAAGGACGGCTACACAGCTATTAGTTGTTCCTAAGTCAATGCCGATTACTTTACCCATAGTCCGCGGTGCTCAACTTGATCGTTCGCCGTACCCTTCTGAAATCAGCTCAGGCTTAAACCCGAGCTAACTGTGACTAGGTTGCCCGCTTGCTCTCAGGAAGTTATCGTTTGCCCTAGCAATTGATCGAATACGTCAGTTCAGGCTCCTGGGTCAGCAGGAACATTCGTTCAAGATCAGCCCACCTGGCAGATGAAAGACAGGCTTACTCAGCCACCCCTTCACCACCATCGGCGTCACTGGGAGCATTCTCTGGCGGAGCAGCCACCTTCACCATAGCGTGACGCAACACGCGATCGCCAAGCTGATAGCCCCGCACAAACTCTTCGATTACGGATCCTTCGGGGTGATCAGCCGTGGGTTCGCGCATCACAGCTTCGTGCAGCAGCGGGTCAAACTCTTGACCTTCAGCACGCATGGCCGAAACCCCAAGCCGCTTGAGGGTTTCAACTAGCTGCTTATAGACACTCTGATAACTTTTATGAATGGCCATTTCGGCTTCGGTTTGGGGCTTGATCTGCGATCGCGCCCGCTCAAAGTTATCCACTACTGGAAACAGCTCAATTACGGTGTCGCCCTTAATCTGAGTTGCCAAATCATCTTTTTCTTTACTGGTGCGCTTGCGGTAATTTTCAAAGTCAGCGGCAATGCGCATCGACTGGTTGGCCCGATCCTCAAGTTGGGCCTTTAACCCTGCCACCTGGCGCTCCAAATCAGCTAGGATCGCCGCATCAGCGGTCGGCAGGCCAGCCTCTTCGCCTTCAGGCACCTCAACGGTGGCCGCAGCGGCTTCGACTACCTCATCAAAGTCAATATCGACGGCGTCCTCTTCAAGGATCTCTTCAATTTCCTCCGGCTCAGAGGGATCGTGTTCGGTTTGATGGATATCGTCAACCATGCTGATACGTAACCCGACGGGTGAATGCAACAATTTAGCCCTGGCCAGCCCCTATTCCAGCGGAAACTTGCGCTATTGTAGCGACCTGCCTTCGGCATTGGCTCCAATTCTATCGTGGATTGCAGGTTTCACCGCTGCCAGTTAAGGCCGCCTATCTGCTGGCCATCCCATGACTACTCAACTGTCTGCGAAAAGGTGAGCAGGCCGGAGGTGCATTTAGTCTGTAGAACTTAGCCTAACAAACAGCGATGCCGCCGTGGTGCAGATAAATTGGATGAGGGTATTATCGAGACTACGGGGTCAGCGCGCGGGGGGCTTGAGATCGCGCCAACGGTGAGCTTAGTCCCTCGGTTCAGGGCATACTGCCTTTATTAGATTGGGTTTGGATCTGTTTTATCAGTCCTGTTTATCGGTACTCTGGCATCAGCGCTATGACTAATTCCTCCTCCCGGCGAGCTCTGGTACTACAGCGGAGCTTCTCGCCATTTGGCAACCAGCTCATCCAATCGGGCTATGTCGACTCTGAGCAAATGCAAAAAGCCCTGGCGGAGAGCCGCAAAAGCGGGCAGTCGCTAACCGACGTACTCGAGTCTCTGACCGGGCAGCAGCTCTCCCCTGAGCTGCTGCGCCAGTACAAAAAACAGCAGCTCTTTGAGCTTAAGATTCTCTACGGCGTTGAGTCCCTCGACCCAGAGCTCAACGACATTTCTCCGGCTCAGATCGGCCACCTGATCGACACCCTGGTGCCCGTCGACATCTGTCGCCGCCATCGCCTGGTGCCACTATCGAAGCAGGACGAGGAAAACCCCTCGGCGCTAGTCGCCATGGTCGACCCCGAAAACCTAGAGGCCCAAGACGATCTAAACCGCATTCTGCGGCCCCAAAACCTCGCTCTCAAGCGCATGGTGATCACCGTTGAAGATTTTCAGCGGCTGATGTCCTCATATTTAGACGAGGCGGTAGCCAAGCAGAAGAAAGAAGAGCTAGACGCCGCCGTCGATGTCAGCACCAGCCTAGAAGAATTAGACTTCGGCGAAGGCAGCCTCGAAGACGTCATCGACGAAGAGGCCGATCTGGGCATGGCCCTTAAAGATGCCGGGGCCGCCCCGGTCATCGCCCTAGTCAACAAGATTTTGGCCAAGGCGCTGCAAGAAGGCGTCTCAGATATTCACATTGAGCCTCAGGAAGAATACCTGAGGGTGCGATTCCGCAAAGACGGCGTACTCAACGAGGCATTCCCCAAGATGCCTAAGAAAATCATCCCCGCCGTTACGGCTCGCTTTAAAATTATTTCTGAGTTAGACATCGCCGAGCGCCGCATGCCTCAGGACGGCCGCATTCGACGGGTGTTTCAGGGGCGCAAGGTAGACTTTAGGGTCAGCACAATTCCCAGCCGCTGCGGCGAAAAAGTAGTGCTGAGAATTTTGGATAACGCCTCCACCCAGCTCGGCCTCGACAAACTGATCACCGACCCAGGCTCCCTTCAGATCGTTCAAGACATGGCCTCACGGCCCTTTGGCCTGATCTTGGTCACTGGCCCCACCGGCTCAGGTAAGACCACCACGCTCTATTCGGTGCTATCGGAACGCAACGACCCCGGCATCAACATCAGCACCGCCGAAGACCCGATTGAATACACCCTGCCCGGTCTGACCCAGGTACAGGTGATTCGCGAAAAGGGCATGAACTTTGCCTCTATTTTGCGGGCCTTTTTGCGCCAAGACCCCGACGTCATTCTGGTGGGTGAAACCCGCGACCCGGAGACGGCCAAAACCGCCATTGAGGCCGCGCTCACGGGCCACCTGGTGCTCACCACCCTACACACTAACGATGCCGCCGGGGCGATCGCCCGTCTCGATGAAATGGGCGTTGAGTCGTTTATGGTGTCTAGCGCCCTGATTGGCGTCCTGGCCCAGCGCCTTGTCCGGCGGGTATGCTCTGAGTGCCGCATTGCCTACCATCCCTCCGCCGAAGAACTAGCCCACTTTGGTCTCAGCGCGTCTTCAGAGTCTGACATCACCTTCTACAAGGCCAACACTCTTACTCCTGAAGAACTGACAGCTGCTAAAGCTAATAACACCATCTGCCCCAAATGCCAGGGCAGTGGCTACAAAGGCCGGGTTGGGGTGTATGAAATCTTGCGGGTTACTGAACGTCTCCAAAAGCTGATTTCTGAGGGCGCACCCACCGAGCACATCAAGGAAGCGGCGGTGGAAGAGGGGATGCAGACCCTGCTTTCCTACAGTCTCGACCTGGTACGCCAGGGCCAGACTACCCTTGACGAGGTGGAGCGCGTGACCTTTACCGATACTGGCCTAGAGGCCGAACTCAAATCTAAGCGCAAGGCTTCCCTCACCTGCTCTTGCTGTGGAGCTGAGCTACAGCAGGAGTGGCTGGACTGCCCCTACTGCCTCACCCCCAGATTCCACGATTGATGCGGCTTTTCCCGCTGCCCTTTTCTCTTGTGTTTCTTGTTCTGCCGTGAGAGTGACAGCATTTCCCCCCAGGTGGGCACGTTGTTAGCAGTAGGTAGTTTGGCACCAATGGCTCTCTAGGTCTGTGGCCTTTACCCCCGACATTTCCCCGGTTTCTCCATCCCCATGAGGTAGTTCTATGGAATTGATGATCGAAGACTTGATGGAAGAGGTGATTGAGCGGGGCGGCTCCGACCTGCACCTGTCAGCAGGGCTGCCGCCCTACATCCGCATCAGCGGCAAACTCACTCCCACCGAGCATGAGCCCATGACCTCTGAGTCATGCCAGCGGCTGATTTTTAGCATGCTCAACAACACCCAGCGCAAACAGCTAGAGCAAACCTGGGAGCTAGACTGCTCTTACGGAGTCAAAGGTCTGGCTCGGTTTCGGGTCAACGTTTACAAAGATCGGGGTACCTACGCCGCCTGTTTGCGGGCGCTGAGTTCCAAAATTCCCTCCATGGAAACCCTGGGGCTACCCAATATTGTCCGAGAGCTATCAGAAAAACCTCGGGGGCTAATTCTGGTGACGGGACCAACGGGTTCGGGGAAATCGACCACCCTAGCCTCGATGATCAACAACATCAACCTGACTCGACCCGAGCACATTCTCACCGTTGAAGACCCGATTGAGTTTGTCTACGAACCGATCAAAAGCCTGATTCACCAGCGCCAGATTGGGGAAGACACCAAGAGCTTTGCCAACGCCCTACGCGCTGCCCTGCGGGAAGACCCAGACGTCATTCTGGTGGGTGAGATGCGTGACCTAGAGACCATTTCCCTGGCCATTTCGGCGGCGGAAACGGGTCACCTCGTGTTTGGCACCCTGCACACTAGCTCGGCATCCCAAACCGTTGACCGGATGATCGATGTTTTCCCTCCCTCCCAACAGCAGCAGATCCGAGTGCAGCTGTCGGGGTCGCTGGTGGCGGTTTTAAGTCAAACCCTGGTGCCCAAGGCCAACCCCAAACCCGGCGAATTTGGCCGCATTATGGCCCAGGAAATCATGGTGATTACCCCGGCGATCGCCAACATGATTCGAGAAGGCAAAACTCCCCAGATCTATGGCGCTATTCAAACCGGCGGCAAGCTGGCAATGCAGACCCTGGAGAAGGTGCTGGCCGACCTGTACAAAGCCGGCACCATTTCCTTCGAGGCGGCCATGTCTAAGACCTCTCGCCCTGACGAACTCCAGCGGCTGATCGGGTCAGGCCCCATACCCAACAATACCGCCCGCCAGGGAGCCGCAGCTGGACGCCACTAAGGCCATAGCCCTGGCGATTGGGTTCTCGGATAAAAAACCATCCAAGTGCCCTAGGATTGTGGGGCATCTTCGCGCCTGTCTTGAGACTGGGGCTAGGGCAGGCTCGAAGATAGAATTACCAACTGGAGCAGAGCACGTACCACACGAGTTCGGGTAGATCTAGCGGGTTCGGCAACCTGAACCCATCGCTATAATTTCAGTACCTTTAAGCCACTGAGCCATTGAGCCATGCCTACCTACGTTGCCACTGGTCGCGATACAAGCGGAACCCAGCGCAGAGAGAGAGTTTCCGCAGAGAACCCTAGCGACGCCCGCAGTCTGCTGAAGGATCAGGGTCTCTTCGTAATGGATTTGAAAGAGGAGTCGGGGCTTAACATCGACTTCGAAAGCATCAAAACGTCCATGACCAAGGTGACGGTCAAGGATAAGGCGATCTTTTCTCGGCAGTTTGCCGCCCTGGTTAACGCTGGGGTAGCCCTGGTGCGGGGGCTTGGGGTACTGGCAGACGACTGCCCAAACCCCAAACTCAAAAAGGCGCTGATGGAGATTAATGCTGACGTGCAGCAGGGCACCAACCTGTCAGACGCCATGCGCAAGCACCCGGCCTGCTTTGACAACCTCTACGTGGCCCTAATCCAGGCGGGGGAAGTGGGTGGTGTGCTCGATGAGGTGCTCAACCGTCTGGCAAAGCTATTGGAAGACCTGGCTCGATTGCAGAACCAAATCAAGTCGGCCATGGCCTATCCGGTGACGGTAGGATCCTTGGCGGTGATCATCTTTGTCGGTATGACGGTGTTTTTGCTGCCGATCTTTGCCGACATGTTTGAGCAACTGGGCGCTGATTTACCGGCATTTACCCAGCTGATGATGCTGATCAGTCGATTCTTACGCCAGCCTTTGAACTGGGTATTTATGATTGCGGCGATTTCGGCAGCTTCCTTCGCCTATAAGCGATACTATGCCACCCTCAATGGGCGACGGGTGATTGATCGGCTGTCGCTTAAAATGCCTCTGTTCGGCGACCTGATTCAGAAGACTGCTACGGCTCGTTTTTGCCGCACCTTTGGCTCTCTTTCAAAATCTGGGGTACCCATTTTGACATCCCTGGAAATTGTCCGAGATACGGCGGGTAATCAAGTGATTGCTGAGGCTGTAGATGAGGCCCGGAAAGAGGTCCAGACCGGCGGCATGATCAGCATTGCGCTGCAAAAGCACTCGGTGTTCCCTACCATGGCGATTCAGATGATCAGCATTGGGGAAGAAACCGGGGAACTTGACGCGATGCTGATGAAGGTGGCTGACTTCTACGAGGACGAGGTTGAGCAGGCTGTAAAAGCGCTCACCAGCGTCATGGAGCCGATCATGATTATGGTGCTGGGGGGCATGGTGGGGTCAATTCTAGTGTCAATGTACCTGCCAATGTTCAAGATTATGGATGCTATCCAGTAGTGGGCTGACTCTGAAGTCGATCACGTCGATAGCCTGTGTCAACGCGATGGCGGCTTCGACAGGCAAGTGCCCCAGTTTTCTTGTTCCCCAGCACAGTGATGCCCCAGTACAGTTGACTGGGGCATTTTCATTGGGGAAGGTGCTAAGCCAATAACCCGCCGCTGAGTCGCTTCAGCGCCCGGTGGGCCACCTGTGCGTAGCTAACTTCTCCACAGAACACGTTGACCATGGTGAGGGTGCTGGAGGGGCGTTTGACGCCAACGCGGTAGGCGAGGGCTGGGGCCTGATAGACCAGGCGGGCAATGCGCCTAGCCCAGCGCATCTCTTCGCCCCATTCTTGGTTGATCACCTGGCTGTAGGTTTCGAGGGCAGAGTCGTCTCCGGCCAAAGCCTGGGCGATCGCATCTGCCGCCTTCAGCCCGCTAAAAATCGAGGGCCGAATGCCCTCCGCCGTAAACGGATCGACCACGCAGGCGGCTTCACCCGCTAGCAATGCCCGATGGGTATGGAGCACCTGAGGCCCATCCCAAATAAAGATTGGGTGCCCAAAGTGCTGCACGGTGCTGGCATCGACCTCAAAGGCGGTGGCATAGTCGGCTACCGGGGTACGCAGGTCTTGCTTGCGCTGTGCCCCGGAACGAAATACGCCGCCGCCGATAGAGTAGCCATCGGCCTTGGGAAAATTCCACAGGTAGCCCTGCTGAATGAGCCCCAGGTCGAAGTGCACGACGGGCTCATCGGGTACCTCTAACCGTGGCTCGGCCTCCAGGGCCGCGGCTAGCTTGTACTTGCGCTCGGGAAAGCCCAGCCACTTGGCCATCGATCCGCGCGCCCCGTCTGCGGCAATTAAATAGCGCCCCTGTACTGGGCCACGGCTGGTGTTGACCTGCCAGAAGTCACCGTGGCTTTCAATACCCTGGGCCTTGGTGCCATCCCACAGAGTCGCTCCCTGCTTTTGGGCCTGCTGGACGATGAAGTGATCAAACTCGTCGCGACGCACCATCCACAGGGCTTTTTCAGCGGGCAGCTCGGCTTCGACGGGGTCGGCCAGATTGAAGGTATAGCGCACCTTGCGCACCTTGACGGAGATCGCTGGGGAAAAGTCGAAGTCAAACCACTGGGCCACCTGGGGCGATACGCCGCCGCCGCAGGGCTTGTAGCGGGGCAGTTTAGCGGCGTCGAGCAGCAGCACCTGGTGACCCGCTTTACTGAGGTGGTAGGCGGCGGTGGCTCCGGCGGGGCCGGCCCCGACAATAATGCAGTCGTACATAGTGTTTTACGTTAAGCCAGCCAGCAGGCTAGGGGAAACATCAGGTATTGCAGAAAAAATAGCTTCCAGATGAATTGGTAAAACTGGGGGTAGGCGAGGTTTTGCTGCGGGGTTTTGGCCTGTCCGGGGCGGGGCATGCGTCGGCTCATCCACCACAGCAGGGCGAGAACCAGCAGGTGTGACCCCGCCAAAAACAGCTGATTCACCCCCGCCAGCCAGGGGGCTATCAGCGCCATACCCAGGTAGCAGGCGGTGAGAATGCCCAGGGCCAGATTGAACACGGTGCGCTGCCCCAGCTTAAGCGAGAGGGTGCTGATGCCGTAGCGGCGATCGCCCTCAATGTCGGGAATATCTTTGAAGAGGGCGATCGCAATGCTAAACAGCAGAATAAACGCCGTCAGCGCCCAGACCCGCCCTGGAATCGCCAGGGGCAGATCCAGGCGATCGCTGACGTGCAGAAACAACCCCAGATTCACAATCGCTCCCCGCACAGCCAAGATACACACCGAAGCCCAAAACGGGAACCGCTTGAGGCGCACCGGCGGCAGCGAATAGGCGGTGCCAATCACCAGGCTGAGGCCCACGGTAGCCAGTAGCCAGGGGCCACCGACTATGGCTAGCCCTAAGGCCCCCAGACCGGCCAACCCGACAATCCAGCGACCGTCGGCCACCGAAAATTCTCCGGCAGCCAGGGGCAGGTGGGGTTTGTTGATGCGGTCAATGGCAATGTCTTCGAGCTGATTTAGCCCCACAATGTAGAGATTTCCCAGCAGGCAGGCCAGTCCGGCGACCCCCACTAACCCCAGCAGCGTAGCAAAGGGGGGAAACCGCTCTGGTTCCACCACCGCCAAGACCACCGTCGTTATGCCCAATACGCTGAGGCTGGTACCAATCACCGTATGGGGTCGCCAAAATTTCCACAGGGCGTAGAGCCAGGGCAAGGGAGTTTGGGTAAAGCGTAGACGGTGTCCGGAGGGCACCCCTGGGGGCACCGTAGAGTTTGGCGGAGCAGCGTTGGGCATAGATGAAAATATGATTGCCAGAGCCTCAGTTCTCTAGCTTATCGGCTGATGGCTAGCTTGGCGGCGGTTTTACCTCAAAACCAGCCTTTTTTAATCTTGGCTGGGTTTACCCCGCATCGCTTCGATATCGAGCCAGGTGATGATTACCCCCGCCACGGGTACCGCTAAGAATAGGCCCAGCACTCCAGCCACTCTAACCCCCACAATTAAGGCAAAAAACATCACCACAGGGTTGATGTCTAGGGAGTCTTTCATGATGTAAGGCAGCAGCAGATTTTCTTCAACCTGTTGCAGACTAATACACACCACCAGCGCTTGGATCGCTAGCCACACGCTTTGGGACAGCAGCAGCAGCGCCACTAGGCTAATTCCCAGCGTAGCGCCTATGCCGGGGATCAGATCAAATACCCCGGCGATGAGGGCTAGCACCAGGGGAAAGGGGACGCCTAAAATCAGGAACACAACAAACGCAGAAACTCCAAAAAAGATGGATAGCAGCAGCCGCCCCCAGAAGAACCCGAGCAAATTGCGCTGCAAGACGACATTAAACCGATCTTTGTGCTGAATTGGCACATGATGGAGCAGCCACCACCAGATTTTGGCCCCATCGAGCATCATGAATAGGGTGACTACGGCGATGAGAATAGCCAGCCCTAGGTTGGCTAAGGTCGATTGCAGCAGACCCAGCCCGGTGGTCAGCAGGGCCACCGCCTGATCTTGAACCTGGGGAGCTAGTCCCTCCAGGTCAACCGGTAGATTCAGCGTTTCCAACAGCTGTTCCAGCCCGCTGAACCAGGGCAGCACTGATTCAGAAAAATCTTGGGCGCTAGCGGCTAGCTGCTGGCCCTGGGATAGGACTGCCATCCCTAGGGTGAGGGACAGACCGCTGGCAACGGCTAGACAGGTAAGAAATACCGCGATCGCAGCCACTCCGTGGGGCATCCATCGGCTCAGCAAGCTAGCCGGATAGTTGAGTAAAAATGCCAAGATGGTAGCGGTGACAAACACCACCACCAGCACCTCAAAGTAGGCCAGCAGCTGAACTATTGCCCAGCCGCTGGCAAACAGCAGCAAAAACCGCACCAGGGTGCTGGTGCTGAGCACAGCCCAGATGGAACCTCTGCCAGGAGTTTCTGGCTCCTGGGCAGTTGGCTCCGGCGGCGGCTCAGGCTTCATGGGCAGCAGAGTCTTGTACCAGCACAAAAGGTTGCACAATCAGCGATTGAAACTGCTTTTTGGCGGTTTGATCCCAAATCTCTAGCTGAAAGGGAGAGGGTTTGGTGATCAGGGCCTCGGCAATCCAGTGGTTAACGGCAGCGGTGTTGTCGGTGGCGATCGCTACCCCCACGTCGACTAAATCGAGCTGCGGGTCTACAACTACTACCGCTCCTCGGTTGGCGTGGGGGCTGATCCAGGCCCAGTCAGCTGGGGCCAGCATTTCGGACAGTTCCTGCTTGAGGTCTTGGCTCATGGGCTTGAAGGGGCGATCGCGGACTTTCTACAGGCTACCAGATGGAGCCGTGAAGGGGTGGAGAGTAGTGGGGGGTAAGGACTCGCTCAACGACCCAGGTCGTGTAGGCGGTGAATTTCGGTGGCGCATTGGCTCGTGATAGCCTCTAGCCCCTCGCGGGCGGTGGTCGGGGGCGGGGCGATGGGGGCACCAATGCGAATGGTGAGGGGCACAGGGCGGGGCACCAAAGAACCCTTTTTGAACACACGGTGGCTACCCCAGATACTAACGGGCAGCAGCGGCACCTGGGCCTTAGCCGCAATTAGCGCTGCGCCAATTTTGGGGTCGGGAATGCGGCCATCGGGGGTGCGGGTGCCCTGCAAAAAAATGCCCACCGCCCAGCCCTGGTCGAGCTGTTTGAGGGCTTCGCGAATGGCGCTGCGATCAGCACTGCCCCGCTTTACCGGGTAGGCCCCGTAAAGGCGAATGGCCTGGCTGAGCACCGGCACCTTAAACAGCTCTTCCTTAGCCATAAAAGACACGGGGCGGCGCACGGCAGCGGAGAGCAGCGGTGGGTCAAAGTCGCTAGCGTGGTTGGCCATTACCACTAGCCCCCCGGTTTTGGGTACCTGGTCAGCGCCGTGGACCCGACCTCGAAAATACAGGCCCAGCATGGGGCTGACCACCGACCATTTGAACAGGTGATACCACAGCAGGTTGACGGGGGGTTCGCGATCGCGGCGCATCAGAGCAAGTTTGGATTGGGGATTTTGGGTTTTGGATTCATGGACAGGTCGTGGAATCAGAGTTTCCCTCAGCTCGTAAGACCATCTACTTGCTCCAAGTTACCCACGTTCGCCAGGGCCAAATCGCGACAGGTGCGCTTGGTTAGCCCGGTGAGTACGTTCCCAGGCCCGACTTCTATCACTGTATCAATGCCCAGCCCAGGCAGCGCTAGGGTGATCTCACGCCAGCGCACCGAGCCTGTCATCTGCTGCACCAGACGCTGCTTTAAGACAGATCCATCGGTGACGGGGGTGGGGTCTACGTTGGAGAGCACCGGCACCTGGGCGGTGGCAAAGGCGATCGGCTCCAGAACCTGTTCAAAGATGGCGGCGGCCTCGGCCATTAGCGGCGAGTGAAAGGCCCCGCTAACGTTCAGCTTCACCGCTCGCTTAGCCTTCACGCCTTCCATCACGGCGGCAACGGCGGCCGGTGTGCCCGAAATCACCACCTGACCCGGGTTATTGTCGTTGGCCAGCACCACGCCAGGGGTGACCTCAATTTTGGCCGCCAACTCGTCAGCATCAAACCCCAGCAGGGCCGCCATCATGCCGTCAGAGGACTGAGCCATCAGCTCGGCCCGGCGCTGCACCAGAGTTAACCCAGCGGCAAAACCAAAGACTCCAGCCGTGTAAAGAGCGACGTACTCCCCCAGGCTGTGGCCTGCGAGCACGGCGGGCTGGTGCCCCTTCGCTTTGAGCAAATCGGCCAGAATACTTTCTACCACGTACAGGCAGGGCTGGGTGTAGCGGGTGCTCGACACCTTATCGTCAGTGTCTTGCACCACATCTAGCACCGACCAGCCCAGCACCGACTCGGCCTCAGCAAAACGCTCTTGGGCAAACGGAACTGTGGCCAGATCTGCGCCCATGCCCATGGCCTGAGAACCCTGCCCAGGAAATATCCACGCTGCCTTTGCCATGCCGTTACCTGACTAACTCTGCAAAGCAATACTGTCTCACAAAATGAATGACGCTGGGACTTTATTTATTGGCTAGTCCCTAAGCCCGTGACTTCGCGAATAATAGACTTATGTCTACCTCAAAGTAGACCTTATCGGCAATAAGCTGTTCAGCATCCAAATAGACATAGGGGCTATAAGAACATTCAGATTCGACTTAATAATTGATTGCTTTTCTTAATTCCGATTAAGTCTAGTATTACAACACTCCGGACAATTTTTGATGGCCAACGGTAGAATGCGGGTTTCAGGCATCTTCCGCAGTAGCTTGGTCAACGAAAAATCAAGGGTTTCAGCGCTTGCCCAGAAAAGTGTCCGGACTATTGGTATTAGGCCAACTCGGTCTTGAGAGATTCTCTAAATCTTTAAAATATCCCTCAGGGTAGAGGGGGGCTATTCTGACCTTCTGCCATTCTTAGAGTCACCCCTGATTTCGACATAGTAATCGGGTAACTCCTACTTGGCGTTAATCATCGTTTCGGCCACTCAAACTAAGCAAGCTTAGCCCCCAGGATGCCGTAACCCTTGTGGAACAGGGCTTTAGAGCTTAATAGTCCAGGTGAACTATCTATAAGTGGCCATAGGTGGCCGAAACGATGACAGAGGTCCTCCTACTCTTAATTCACTCTTAATTCTTACCGCTACACGCCAGATTTCAAAGGAGGTAGTCCTATTACTGCTGAACTTTTAATGACGCCCGTATCCTCTAATCTGGCCCTGGGTGATTTACTTCAGGCTGCGGCAAAACTCGCCGATGGCTTTGCGGCCCAGGCGGCGGCAATTGATCAGCCGGGAGCTTTCCCGGTAGATGAGTTTGGGCAGCTGGCCAGAGCTGGTTTTTTGGCCGCTCCGTTGCGTCCGGCCTTGGGGGGCTGCGGCATTGGCATTGAGGCGGTGACTACCCCTACGCTGCTGCGGCTGCTGAAACACATTGGCCGGGGCAATTTGGCGATCGGGCGGGTGTACGAGGGCCATGTCAACGCCCTTCAGCTGATTCAAACCTTTGGCACGGCGGCCCAGATCGAGCGCTATGGGCAAGAGGCCCGCGAGCAGCACAAGCTGTTTGGCGTTTGGAATGCCGAAGATGCTGACGGGCTGAAGGTTTTGCCCCTGGGCGCGGGTCGCTATCGGCTGGAGGGGGCGAAAACCTTTTGCTCTGGCGGGGGCTATGTGGAGCGCCCCTTTGTCAACGGCAAGCTGCCGGATGGCACTTGGCAAATGTGCATCGTGCCGATGGAACAGGTGCAGGCCGAATGCGATCGCAGCTGGTGGCAGCCCATGGGCATGCGGGCTACCGCCAGCTACAGAATTGACTTTAGCGGCGTAGAGCTGCGGGCAGAGGCGCTGATTGGCCAGCCGGGCGACTACCAGCGGCAGCCCTGGCTGACCGCTGGGGTGGTGCGGTTTGCCGCTGTGCAGTTGGGCGGGGCCGAGGCGTTGTTTGACCTCACTAGACAGTACCTCCAGGGGGAGAACCGCACCGATCACCCCTCCCAGCAGGAGCGGCTGGGGCAGATGGCGATCGCCATCGAAACCGGCAACCTCTGGCTGCGCGGGGCCGGAGAAATGCTGGCGGCCTACGACCCGCAGTTTGGCGGCGAGCCGCTGGGAGATCATGCTCATCCGGAGCGGCTGGTGGCCTATGCCAATATGATGCGCACCGCCGTCGAGCAGATCTGCATGGATGTGATGCAGCAGTGCCAGCGGTCGGTGGGCACCCGCGGGTTACTGCCGCCCAACGCCGCCGAGCGGGTGCTGCGCGATCTGACCCTCTACCTGCGGCAGCCGGTCTACGATGCGGCGATCGCCGGAGCCGGAGCCTATGCCCTATCGCAGACCACCCCGGCAGACCGCCTATGGCAACTGTAGATTTGCCGACCTCTCCGGCTTCGCCCTTTGGGGCGGCGGCGGCAGATCCGCCGCTGCGATCGCTGGACGACCTGCCCCTGGCCCCGGTGCTGGTGGTGGCCCCCCACCCCGACGACGAAACCCTGGGCTGCGGGGGGGCCATTGCCCAGCTGCGATCGCTGGGCTATCCGGTGCAGGTGCTGGTGGTCAGCGATGGCACCCGATCCCACCCGCGATCACAGCTGTACCCCGCCCACCGGCTGCGCCAGGTGCGCGAGGCAGAGACCCTGGCCGCCCTCGCCCTGCTTGGGGTGGAGTCCGATGCCGTCACCTTTTTGGGCCTGCCCGATGGGGCAGTTCCCGCGGTGGATTGGGAAAATCTGCCAGAGGCACCAGCCCCGGCCCTGGCGGCTCTGGAGCATTGCCGGGCCTACCTGCGCCGGGTATTGCCCCAGACGATTTTTTTGCCCTACCGGTTTGACCCCCACCGCGACCACCGGGCTAGCTGGGGGCTGGTGCAGGCGGCTCTGGGCGCTTTGCCCGTGCCCCCCCGCCTGATTGAATACCCAATTTGGGACTGGGACCCCAAGCAGCGCCAGCCCCTGGGCGATCGCTACTCCACCTGGCGGCTCGACATTGCTCCCCAGGTCGCCCTCAAGCGCCGGGCAATTGACTGCTACCGTTCCCAAACCACCGATTTAATTGCCGATGACCCCACCGGCTTTCGGCTGTCGCCGGAGCTAATCGCCAACTTTCTCCATCCCTGGGAAATTTATCTAGAGCAGACCCCATGACCGACCCCGCAGGCGATCAATCCCTCGCCGCCGACTTTTTTGACCGCCTCTACCAGGCCGACCCCGACCCCTGGGGGTTTGAAACCAGCGCCTACGAAGCCACCAAGTATGCCGCCACCCTGGCGGCTCTGCCCCAGCAGCGCTACCAGTCGGCCTTTGAAATTGGCGGCTCCATCGGCGTGCTCACCGAACGCCTGGCCCACCGCTGCGACCGGCTGCTGTCGGTGGATATTTCGGCGATCGCCCAGGCCCGCGCCCGGCAGCGCTGCCAGGGGTTACCCCAGGTGCGCCTGCAAATTATGAATGTGCCCCAGGAGTATCCCGACGAATCTTTTGATTTGGTGCTGGTGTCAGAGGTGGGCTACTACTGGTGCCTAGCCGATCTGCACCAGGCCCAGCAGCAGATCTACCAGTCGCTTCAGCCCGGTGGGCAGCTGTTGCTGGTGCACTGGCTGCACGATGCCCCCAGCTACCCCCTGCGGGGCGACGATGTGCACAATGCCTTTCAAGCTTTTGCCGAGTCGCGGCTGACCTGTTTAGTCAGTGATCGCACCGCTGACTACCGCCTAGACCTCTACGAGCGAACGTAGCTCACTGGGCGCATGCGACGCCCGACTGCGCCACTGGCTAAGGCTCAGTCGCAGATCGGCGATCGCCACCTCAATCGGCACCGTCGCCCACTGCTGCTGCCATCGGCCCAGGGTCTGCTGGCACTGCTCCACCCGCTGAAACAACTCGCCCACGGTCAGCGACTGCTCAATCGCCCGGTGCAGCTCGGCCCTGGGCACCGCCAGCCGGGTGGCCAACTGGGCCAGGCGCTGAGATGGTGAGGCCGAAGCTGGCTGGTCGCTGGTGGTTTGTATCCAGTGGCGGCGCAGATGGTGGCGGGCCAGCAGTTTGGCCTCAACTTCCGCCGCCGACGCTACCCAAAACGACTCCTGCCGCTGCCCCAGGGTCTGAAACTGACTGAGGCGATCGGCCAGGCCCAGGGTCGCCCGCCCCTGGCGGCGCGCCGACGTGGTCACCCGCATCAAAGCGCTGTGGCGCACCTTAGCGCCGGCTTTGACAATGGCTCGGTGAAACGCCACATCCTCAGCGGTGGGCAGCGGGGGCATGCCTCCCGCCTGGGCGTACATCCGCTGGGTGACGGCAAAGTTGGCCCCAAAAAACTGGTAGTGCCGGGGCGCTCGATCAAAGGGGTCGGGGTCAAGGTAACTCTCCAGCTGCTTAATCAAATAGCGGTAGCCCACAAAGCGCAGGTAGGCGGCTTTAGTAGCCTTGTCGAGGGCCGCCCGCTCGGCCCGGTCGGTGACGGTGCGCCCGCCGACGGCATCGGCCCCGCAGGCGATCTCGTGGCAAATGGCGGCAATCCAGCGACGATCAACTCGGCTGTCGCCATCGGTCGAGGCCAGAATGCCCGATGATTTCCCCAGGCTGAGCAGCCGTCGAGAGGCTTCATCCATCAGCATCTGGCGCACTCGGCCAATGTGGGCTTCGCCCTCGGGCAGCGTCTGCTCAATGACATGCAGCTGAAGCTGGGGATGCTGGCGGGCAAAACGACGGGCGATCGCCGCCGATGAATCGGTGCAATTGTTGGCAAACACAATCACTTCATAGCCGCTAGCAGCAATAGAATTGCCCTCAAAATCGATCTGATTTGCCAAAGCTAGCAGGGTCTTTGGCAAAATTTCAGCTTCGTTGCGAACCGGCACAATCACAGAAACTTGAGTCTGCGGCAGCGGGGGAGTATCAATTAGTACAGGGGTTGGCTGAAGCGGATCACAACTCAACTTTGCCGCCGAAATACTGGGAATTGCGGCCAAGCAACTACCTTGCATGACAATCCTTTTGAAAGAAATAAATTAAGCAGAATTTAAAGGGAGACAGTTCGTGAGCTACCCCATCGATAACTATAAATTTCTGAAATCAAAGAAGAATCGATCTTCTGATGGAGCCAGAAAATTCTTCAGATAGATTTCCTCAGAGATATTTAGGTGTGTCTGAGCAGACATCACCTCTTCAAATGCACCATCGAGCTTCACATCCTGCTGCGCCCTAGTTCGGCAAAACTCTATGCTGTAGGGACATCCCTAGCCACAATCTCCTAGCCAAAATTCACATGCCCCAAAATCCACTACGGATCATCTCCCTCATCCCCAGCGCCACTGAGATTGTCTGTGCCCTGGGGTTAGAAGACTGTCTGGTAGGTCGCAGCCACGAGTGCGACTTTCCGCCCGCCATCAAAGCCCTGCCCGTCTGCACCGCGCCCAAATTTGACCCCGAGGGCACCAGCGGCGAAATTCACCAGCGGGTGACCGATCTGCTCACCTCGGCCCTCAGCGTCTACCGGGTCGACGTGGCCAGGCTAGAAACCCTCCAGCCCACCCACATCATTACCCAGGCCCAGTGCGAAGTCTGTGCCGTCAGCCTGGGGGAGGTTGAAGCCGCCGTGGCCAACCTCACCCAGAGCCAGCCTCAGCTGATCTCGCTGTCTCCCATCCGCCTAGACGATATGTGGGACGACATTTACCGCGTCGGCTCGGCGCTGCTGGGGGAGTCTGGCCAGGCTCAGGTGGATGCCGTCTTGATGGATCTAAAAAAGCGGGTGCAGGGCTGTGCCGATCGCACCGCTGGGCTAACCACTCCCACCGTCGCCTGCATCGAGTGGACCGAGCCGCTGATGGCGGCGGGCAACTGGGTGCCCGAGCTGGTCAGCCTAGCCGGGGGCAAAGCGCTCTTTGGCCAGGTGGGCCACCATTCCCCTTGGATGACTTGGGACGAGCTGACCGCTGCCGACCCAGAGGTAATGGTGATCATGCCCTGCGGCTACGATATGACCGTCACCCGGCGCGAAAGTGCGGCGCTGGTCAACCATCCCCAGTGGGCACAGCTTAGGGCAGTGCAGACGGGCCGGGTCTACATTGCCGACGGCAACCAGTATTTCAACCGCCCTGGCCCGCGCCTGGTCGACTCCCTCGAAATTTTGGCGGAAATCTTTCACCCCGAGGTCTTTGACTACGGCTACCGAGGCCGGGGCTGGCAGCCCCTGGCGGAGTAGAGATTAACCCATGGCCTACCCGCCCAATGCGCAAGAGGAACTGGCGCGCGATCGCAACCACCTGGCCGCCGATCGCACCCTGCTGTCATTTATTCGCGGCAGCCTGACGCTGATTGGCGGCGGCGTAGCGGTGGAGCAGATTGTCAGCGCCCTGTTGCCCGGCAACCCCTACATTGACGAGTGGGCCTACGGCCTCAGCCTGGTGTTTATCGGTGTCGGCGTAGTGAGCCTGATGTTTGTGATCGCCGATCACCGCCGCAAGATCCAGCGCCTCAAAGCCCACGAGTACCGCTACACCCCTCGCTGGTCAATGGCCGCCGCCACCGGGCTAGCGGTGTTTGCCACCTCGCACCGCCCTGGCCCTGATTGGCTTTGGCTTTGGCATCGAACACATTGTGGCCGCCATTCACCAGACCTTGGGCGACACAGTGAACCCGCTGCGGCTGTCCCAGGTGCTGGGCCTCTCGTTTATCACCCTGGGCACCCTGGCGCTGATGGGGGCCGCCCTCGACCACAAACATCAGCTACAGCGCATCCAGCACAACGATTTGGTCTATCGATCGCGGCAGTCGCCGGCCTTAGTGGTGGCCTACGTGCTAACCGGGCTGAGGGCGATCGCCTTTGTGGGTATTTTGATCAGCCCGCTGCTCAACTAGCACTCCACCAACCTAACTGTGACCGGCTCTAACGGCTAAAAGGTTCACGGTGTACGGTATACGGTGTAAGGACTGCCGTGAACCGCATACCATACACCGTGAACCCATTGACCTTTCACCGTTGGCAAAGCCTAGCGTTTCTCTATGCCTTGGCATGGTGGAAATAGGCTAATTTTTCTTTAGGGAAAGTTATGAAAACCGTCGCGGATAAACGTTAAATGATTCAGAAGCCCCGAGGGAATCCATAGGCTAGAGTCTAGGATAGTGGGGAAAATTTAAAAATCAGGCGTCACATGGACTCTATCCAAACCCAAGTCATTCTTTTGACCCATAAGATTGACGCCCTGCACCAGGTGGTTGATCGGGTAAATGATCAGGTAACTGCGCTGACAGCGACCCAGACTCGCGCCATCAGCCCCTACGAACCAGAGGCTGGCCGCCCGCCCTACAGCAGGGCTCTACGACCCAAACCCGGCGCGCTAGATGCCGCCTGCGAGCACAAAGATGTGCTGCTCGACAGCAGCTATCTCGATCTCGACCGCCAAAATACCGAAACCACCTTCTCCCCAGATGTGCAGATTCAGCGGCTGACGGCACAGCTAACAGCGGCTTACAATCGCATCGCCGCCCTCGAAGAGCAGCTGATGGCGACTCGGGTGCATTGAGTTTGGAATGGGTGAGTAGATGAGTGGATGGGTGGATGAGTAGGTGGAACCATTCCTGAAACCTAGTACCTGACACCCCCAGCAAGGGTTACCCTATTTCTGCCGACCAGTACTAGTCCTGAATATATGTCTCGCCAATGTTGAGGGCAGCTTCGGCCCTAGCAAACTCGCGCCCCAGGTAGGCCGCATGGTCTAGGTAGCTAATTGGGCAGGGGGTGGCGGGGTCTTCAAAGATGGCGATGCAGAGTTCTTTGGCGGTGCGGCCGCTATAGGTGCAAGTGGGTACGCGCTCAACGGTGCCGCGCACGGGCAGGGGTTTGCCGGTTACGGGGTCGCAGGCCAGCCCCTTGTCGTTGATGACGTTGCTAAAATGCTTAGCACAGATTAGCCCCTGGGCCACATCTAGATAGATCAAAAAATAGCCGTCGGGGTCTAGCTCAATGTAGCGTTTTGAGAGCTGGTCATCTAGCGCCTGGCGCTGGGCTTTGTCCATAGGGTCTGTGATGGCGGGTACGGTCATAGTGGTTAGGGTTTGCGACATCGGGCTGTGATCGCGCCGGTCAAGACGGGATCATCCATAGTAGCGCGACCCTCGACCTTGGGCCAAAGCCCAGTGCTCCGGTGGCTAGAAAGCCAAATTCAGGGGACGATCCCTGGGATGGGCCTTGAGCCCAGGCCTAGAAGTCCAAGGCCCAAGGCCAAAATCCTCTGAAGAGGATTAGAGGCTGGCTATCCCAGTCTGCTTGAGCAGACTTTTGCGGTGAGCCAGGGAGTTTACTCCTTGGTGGCTGTGGCCAGAGTCCCTTAAACTGTCTACGTTTCGGGGATAGTTTAGCCGCCTTACCAGGGCTAGCATCGCCGCCCCTCTACAAATACCCCGCCGCTTGCATGGTAAACAGGCGAGCATAGCGGCCATCCTGGCGCAGTAGTTCTTCGTGGCTGCCCTGCTCGATCAGTTTGCCCTGGGCCAGCACAATGATGTTGTCGGCCCGCCGCACCGTCGAAAATCGGTGGGAGATCAAAATCGCCATCTGATTTTGGGTGGCGGCACGAAACTGCTCAAACAGGCGGGTCTCGGCCTCGGCATCCATGGCAGAGGTGGGTTCATCCAGCACCAAAATATCAGCCTCGGTGCGCATAAAGGCGCGGGAGAGGGCGATCTTCTGCCACTGGCCGCCGGAGAGTTCTTGCCCGCCAAAGAACCATTTGCCCAGTTGTGTGTTGAACCCGTCGGGCAGATCTTCGATAAATTCTGTGGCGGTGCCTTTAGCGGCGGCGACCTGCCAGCGCTGGGCATCTTCAAAGTCGGTGACATCGCCCACGCCGATGTTTTCGCCCACCTTAAATTGGTAGCGCACAAAGTCTTGAAAGATCACGCCAATGCGGCGCTGCACCACGTCGGCATCCCACTCTTGCAGGTCGCGGCCATCGAGCAGAATGCGGCCCTGGGTGGGGGTGTAGAGCCGGGTGAGCAGCTTGATCAGGGTGGTTTTGCCGGAGCCATTTTCGCCCACGATCGCCATTTTACCCCTGGGCCTGAGGTGAAACGAGACCTGCTCTAGGGCCAGCCGCTCGCTGCCCGGATAGCTAAAGGAAACCCCCTCAAACCGTAGCCCATCGGTTGGATCCACGCCCCGGTCGGCGGTGCCAATATCCTCCGGCACCGGCTGCTCCAAAAATTCGTAGAGGTTGGCCAGATACAGCCCGTCTTCGTACATGCCGCCGATCGCCATCAGGCTGCTGGCAAAGGTGGTCTGCCCCTGGCGAAACACCGTCAGGTACATAGTCAGCTCCCCCAGGGAAATCTGCCCGGCGATCGCCTCCAGTACAATCCAGCAGTAGGCCAGGTAAAACGAGGCGGTGCTCAGCAGCCCCAGGCCGTAGCTCCAGCCGCTGCGGCGCACGGTGAGGTTGCGGTCTTCGGCGTACAGCCGCTGAAAAATAGCTTGGTAGCGCTCTAGCAGCAGCGGCCCCAGGCCAAACAGCTTCACCTCTTTGACGAAGTCTTCCCGCGCCAGCAGCGCCTCTAGGTAGGTCTGCTGTCGGGTTTCGGGTGATCGCCACTTAAACAGGCGAAAGGCCTGCCCGGCAAACTGGGTCTCAGCAATGAAGGCGGGCAGGGTGGCGATCGCCAGCAGCGCCACCGCCCAGCCCGAAAATTGCAGCAGCAGCCCGCCAAAGGTGAGCAGCGACAGCGCATCTTGCACCACCCCAAAGGTGCGGTTGACCATGCTCAGGGGCCGCGACGAGGCCTCTCGCCGGGCCTGGGTCAGCTTGTCGTAAAACTCAGAGTCTTCAAAGTAGGTCAGCGGCAGGGTCTGGGCCTTTTCGAGAATCATCACGTTGACCCGCTGCCCCAGCAGCACCCGCAGCAGCGACTGGCACAGAGCTAACCCCTGGCGGGTGCCCGCCAGCACCGCCACCAGCACCGCCTCCAGGGCCAGGTACATCAGCGCTGTCTGGCGATCAACAGCCAGCCCCGACTGGGCTGCCTGCACCACCCCATCCACAATCAGCTTGCCGACGTAGGCGATCGCCGCTGGCAACAGCCCCGCCACCAGGGTGAGCAGCCCCAAGGCCATCGTTAGCCGCCAGTCGGCACGCCACACTAGCTCTATGGCCCGCTGCCCGTAGCGATACATCGCCAGCGACTGCCCCAAATTTCGCCATGAAGCCTTCTGCTTGGGGGCAGAGACCCGTTTTACCCGGTATTCACTCATTTTTCTACGATAGCGCTAGAGGGGTGAGTGGGTAGGTGGGTGGGTGAGGGATGAAGGGAGGGCTATTGCAGGGGTGGGGTGGCCCCAGACACTGAAGCTGCGACCGGCTCCACAGCGGGAGCGCTGTCTGGCTCCGGCTCTGCTAGCTCAGGCTTGACCCCGGTTAAGTATTCGGGGTGCTTTAGCTCGCGCACCTTGAGCACAATCAAATATTCGTAAAATGCCTGGAGGGTACACCAGGCCAGGCCGGCCCGCCCGTCGCGCCAGCCGCCCAAGATAAACATCATGTACAACCATCGGGGCAGGGGTCGCAAGGGCAGTCGCAGCGACAGATCCTTCAGCGCCCGCCGTCGCTCGACCTCAGATTTGCCCCAAACCATGGCCCGCCAGTTCACCTTGCCCCCTTGTAGCTGCCGCAGGGTCTCCTGCGCCTCATCGGTGGAGTAGCGATTGTGTTTCTCAATCCAGCGGCTGAGGCCCTTGCTACAGGTGTAGTGGGGGTAGGTGGCCTGCAAAAAACCGGTAGACCCATCCACCACCTCACGCTCGGTGTGGCCGTAGTCGTCGAACCAGACCTTGCCCCGGCGCAGCAGCCTCAGCTGGTAGCGCGGAAACTGGGTGCTGCGGCGAATCCAGGTGCCCATAAACATCACCTGTTCGGCCACGTAGTAGCCCACAGGTGTGGCGTCCGCATCTGGGGCAATGGCCGCACCCGATTGGGCAATGACCGCTAAACATTCGGCAAATAGCTCCGGCGTCATGCGCTCGTCGGCTTCGAGAATGTAGGCCCAGTCGTGGCGGTAGGGCACCTGCTCTAGCATCCAGGTGCGCTGCTGGCCGTGGCTGGCGAAGGGGTGCTCAACAAACTGAATTGGGTACCGGGTGGCGATCGCCCGGGTGCGATCGCTGCTGCACGAGTCCACCACAATCACATCGTCTGACAGCAGGGCCGACTCGATACAGGCGGCAATGTCCCGCTCTTCGTTGTGGGTGAGGATAAAAATCGAGAACATAGATGCGGCAAACAGCAACTTTCCTGGGTTTAGAGAACCCAGTTTGGCTCCCAAACTGCACCCTCAAACTGCAATCTACCCAGTAATGCCGCCCTTGCCCACAGGCTGCTCAAATCTTTACGACCCTGTTATGGCAAGGAAAAAGGCAGCTGGTGACTGCCTTTTTCCTTTAGTAGGGTTCAAATTTTAGCACCGTAGAGCTTGCTCCTACGAAGCAGACTCCGAGCAGCGCTTAGGCAACAGGGCTAGTCGATAGCGTCTTTGAGAGCGTCCTTAACGTCTTCTCTAGCATGGGTGGCCTTAGCCTGGGCCTGCTTCGCTTCGCCCTCGGCCTTGGCTTTGGTGTCGCCAGTGATTTCGCCCGCTGCCGCTTGAACTTTGCCTTCGATGTTCTTGGCAGTAGCTTCAACGCGGTCTTCAATAGACATAGTGTGAGTTCCTAAACGAAAGTCCTTTTACAAAATAGAACTTGTCAGGCGATCGCCCCATCTGTAGTAGGGCTGAGGTCAGGCTATGTAGCAGGGTAGAGATTACTCTTGGCCTAGATCCCCTATAGGCCTAGACCCTAGGCAGAGAACAGCGATATACCAGAGGCTTCAGATGGTTCAGCCCGGCTAGGGAGCGCTGCGCGGCTGACCCTGGGGCCATAGGTAAACTAGCCCTGAGGCCAGGGTCAGTGCTACGGCAATCCAAAACAAAATTTGGGCTGGGGTATCCCAGGCTGGAGGCAGGGGGGCAATCAGCAGCGCGATCGCCACAATCTGCACCACGGTCTTGGCCTTGCCCCACAGGTTGGCCCCCGGCACCGCGCCCCCCTGCATCGACGGGTTCACCCGCCAGCCAGAAATGGTGATCTCCCGAGCCACAATTAAAAACACCCCCCAGGCGGGCACCAGGCCCAGCCCCACCAGCATCAGCAGGGGGGCCAGCACCAGCAGTTTATCTACCAGAGGGTCAAGAAATTTGCCCAGATCCGTCACCTGGTTAAGCCGGCGGGCCAGGTAGCCATCGAGCCAGTCGGTGCTCGCCGCCACCACAAAAATACCCACCGCCCACCACCGCTGGGCCGGGGTCGGCGACTGGAGCAGCACTAGCAGCAGCGGCACACCCAGCAGGCGAGAAACAGTGATCCAGGTGGGGAGGTTCATTGCGTTAGCAGGGCTCGAATGTCGTCTTCCTCGACAAACTCGGTATCTTCTCTCTCAAGAATGGCATTGGCTAACCCCACCTCTTCCAGGGCGTCAAGGATGAGTTCATAGAACACGCCGCGCTTTTGTTGCATTAGCTTCACCAAAACCTCTGTCAGTAGCGCTTTTGTTTTGGCGTCGTCCAGGGTTAGCTGCATAGGGATAGCTATATTCGCTACGTTCAGGATAGTGCATGTCCTACCTCTAACGCTCCAGCAAGGCTCGAATGTCGTCTTCCTCGACAAACTCAGTGTTGGGCTGAACAGAGCCAGACCTTGGTGAACAAGGAACCCGTATGAGACACCGAATCCGCTCTCTAGCTGATCAGGGTTTTACAATGAAGCTACCCTACGTGGCGAGCGGTCTATGCTGAATTCATCGGATACGCGGGAACAAATTTATTGCTATGTTGAGCAGCTGTCCCAAGAGCGGTTGGCAGTGGTGCTAGATTTTTTGTCGTACCTGGTGGAACGAGACAATAGCGATGCCACAGTGGAGCTGTTGGCCATTCCTGGGTTTGCGACTGAGCTAGATGCGGCTGAACATGAAGCCAATGTAGACGAACTCACCGACTGGCGAGCTGTGCGCAGCGATGTACAAGGTTAGGCTGACCAAGCGTGCCGCTCAGTTCTATCGAACAGCAGAAACTTCCCTGGCAAGGCGGTTAGTCAGAGCATTTGAGGCGCTAGAGCAAAACCCGCGTCAGCATCCAAATATCAAGGCTTTAAAGGGAGAACTGGCTGGACGCCACCGCTATCGGGTAGGAGACTATCGTGTGGTTTACCGCATTGACGATGATGCCGCAGAGGTCGTCGTTTTGCTGATCAAGCACCGCCGAGAGGTCTATGACTAGCAAGTTTCATGTTGTGTCCAAGCACCCTGACTCTTTGAAAAACTGAGGTTCTGACCTCGCCAAGGCAATGAAGCAGATGGTGCAAAAGTACTAAAGGGTAAAGAGCTACAAAAGAGTCCCCGCCGCCGTACAAACCACGCGAAAGCCGAAGGAGTGGACGCCGAAGGCGTCCGGAACAGGGCTGGAGCGAAAAGCAGAACGGCAGACCATCGAGATGTCGCTCCACGAGCCACCGCGCATCATCCAACTATAACGCTCCACACTTTTTCTCCCGCCAGGAAGTAACAAGGCACTACCGTCTGTAGGTGCGCCTTCGTAGTTGGGATGCCAGTGGTCGGCGCACCATTCCCACACGTTGCCGTGCATGTCGTATAGGCCAAAGGCGTTGGGCGGAAATTGCCCAACCTCGGTAGTTTGCTTTCGGAAGGTGCCCGTCGGCCCGTTGGCGTAGGTGTAGTTACCGTCATAGTTGGCCAAATCGGGGGTGATGGTAGACCCGAAATAGAAGGGTGTGGTGGTTCCGGCGCGGCAGGCATATTCCCACTCGGCTTCGCTGGGCAGGCGATAGGTGCGCCCCATTTTTTTGGAGAGCTTTTGGCAAAAGGCCACCGCGTCATGCCAGGAGACTGTCTCCACCGGGCGGTTGGCTCCATTTTCGCTGAAGTGGCTGGGGTTTTGGCCCATGATGGCCTGGTACTGGGCCTGGGTGACGGGATACTTGCCCAGCCAAAACTCTGACACGGTGACTCGGTGCTGGGGGCCTTCCTCGTCGAAGCGACCTTCCTCCCCCGCTGGGGCACCCATCAGGAATTGACCGGCGGGGATTCTCACCAGATCTAGGGTGATGCCGTTGCCAAGGTTCTCGCGAACGTATTCGGCGGTTTTGGTGGTTGTATTGACGACCTGGCCCTGGGCGTTTACTGTGACGACTTCAAACTTGAAGGTAGGGGTGAGAAAGCGCTCTACAAGGATTTCGATGCCCCGGATGAGCACGTCCATGTCGGGGTGGAAGTCGCGACCGGCGCGGGCAGTGGTCGCGTTGCGGTAGGCCAGTTTTTGCAGGCTGGAGGGCAGTTCGATCTCTTTGGGCATTTGTGCCCCGCGCACCAGCAGGGGAATGATGGGAATTTGGCGGGCCAGGGCGGTTTCGAGTTCAATACGCACCCAATCGGCGGTGTTGTCGAGGCGGCGGTGGCCGTCGCCATCGGTGGTGCCGAGCCAGGTGGAGCCAATGATGGCCACCAGCACCTGGCACTGCTGCACCTCGCCCTGGAGAAACTCGCGAAAGTCGATACCCAGGGGGATGGTGTCGACATCGAAGAATATGGAGCCTTTGCCGAAATGGGCGACTAGGCGATCGTAGATGCGTCCGGCGATATCATCGCTATCGCTGCGGCGGTAGGACAGGAAAATGTTTGGCATAGCGGCTGGGGCAGGCTGTCTCTATTAAAGCCCAGGTTGCCCGAGGACAGCGACGATAGGGCTGATTGTAGGTGGGCGCGGTTGCGCCAACACGAGGCAAGGCAATGCGCAAGCACTAAGATTCGTGCGCAAGGGTTAAGACACGCCGATATAGCCGAGGGCTAACCCGAAAACCAGCTTGATTGATTAAGGCATCTACGACAGGTTGAACTTGGGGGATCAGGCTCCTTTGCTTGGCAACGAGCAGCACGCCCAGTATACCGAGGATAGACAGTCCAAGCCGAACAGCTTCTTGCCGCCCCAGGCGTTCATCAATAAGTAGATCATCGGCTTGCAGCTCAAGCGCCAACGCTATGGCATTCGCTTCCCCGGCATCAAGTCCTCGCTCTTGTTGCAGCTTTTCAGCCAGTTGAGAGTTAGTCACGGATCGTGTTTGAATCCAACCCAGCTGGCGAATGGCTGAAATGGTTGGGTTGTTGGCAGCTGTCAGTTCAGCGGCAACAACATCGGGAATAATTACGGACTGGTAAATGGCTTCTAGCAACCAGAGATGATTGACAAGGGCAAGATTGGAGAGGGCAGAGGTATCGCTGACAACAATCAAAGCCAGCCCCGATCGCGCAGGCTCTGAACATCCTGATCCAAGTCTTCCACATCGTAATGAACACAAATGCTGCGATTTGCTAGCAGTTTTTGAAAATCCATGATTTCCATCCCAGCAATTTTGCTGGCACGGCTAAGGGAAACTCGTTCTTGCTGAAACAGGGCCACAGCAATTTCCCGGAACCAGTCGCTCTGGTTAAAGGCTTCAGTTTGGCTGAGGCTATCAGGCAGATTCAGCGTTATTTGCATCGGATTTACCTAGTGCACTCAGCTTCAATTTTAGCGACTCTGTAGGATGTATATATCAGGCTTCCCTTACGTCTCCCCTGATTGAGCGATCAAATCGGCCTCAACCTTTGACTTTGCCGAAGCGGCGATCGCGCTGTTGATAGGCCGCGATCGCCCGGTGAAACTCCGAGGTGTCAAAGTCGGGCCAGAGGGTATCGGTGACGTAGATCTCGGCGTAGGCCAGCTGCCACAGCAAGAAATTGCTGATCCGCATTTCGCCGCTGGTGCGAATCAGCAGGTCGGGATCGCTGATCTCAGAGGTATACAGATGACGGCTGAATAGAGCTTCGTCAATGGCGCTGGGGTCGAGCTCGCCCCGCTGGACTTGCTCAGCGATCGCCCGACAGGCCTGCACAATCTCTTGCCGGCCGCCGTAGTTGGTGGCCACCGTAAACTCAATGCCCTGGTTGCCCCGGGTTTGGGTCACCGCCTGATGAATCTCGCCCTGGAGCGATCGGGGCAGCGCCGCCAGATTGCCCACAAACCGAATGCGCACATTCTCTTCCATCATCTCCAGCAGTTCCTGGCGCAGCACCCGCTCAAACAGCGCCATCAGAAAATCCACCTCTTCCACCGGTCGGCCCCAGTTCTCCGTCGAAAAGGCGTAGGCGGTCAGCGCCCCCACCCCCCAGTCACGGCAGCAGCGCAGCAGCGTCTTGAGAGTGTCTACCCCGCGCCGATGGCCCATAATTCGCGGCAGCCCCCGCTGCTTGGCCCAGCGCCCGTTGCCATCCATAATCACCGCCACGTGTTGAGGCAGGCGATCGGGCTTGAGGTCGGCGGGCAGAGCGTAGTGCACAACGGGCTTGGTGGTCATTTTTTCTCTCGGGGAGACGATGATTTCAGCCGCAATAAGCGCAGCACGTAGGCCCCCCCTAGGCTGCTCAGCCGTCGACCCAGGCTTCTGAGCTGGGGGGCCACCGCCTCGCGGTCTGCCGACTTCGAAAACTTAGACCGCAGAATGCTGCGCAGACGGCTGCTAGTCAGAGGCCGATCTAGAATACCGCCTTCCGCCAGTGAAATAGAGCCTGTTTCTTCTGACACCACTACACAGAGGCAATGTTCTACCCGCTCGGTGATGCCCATCGCCGCCCGGTGACGGGTGCCCAACTGGCGTGAGGCCACCCGTTCAGAAATCGGCAAAATCACCCCCGCCGCCGCAATCCGCGAGCCACGCACCAGCATCGCCCCGTCGTGGAGCAACGTGCTGGTCTGAAAAATCGTCTGGATCAACTCCTTAGACACCTCGGCATTGATCCGCACCCCAGGCACCGTAAAGTCGCGATCATCAATGGGCTTATTGACTTCAAGCATCAGTAAAGCACCGGTGCGGTTCTGAGACAGCTCCTTCACCGCATCGACAATTTCATCGATCACATTGTCGGGCTGGGGCATAGTCTCCCGCGAAGGGCTGAGCAACTCCCACAACCGCCCCTGCCCCAGTAGCTCCAGCAGCCGCCGAAACTCTCCCTGGAGCATAAAGGCCATGGCCACCGCCGAGCCAATCACCAGCTTGTCGAGCACAAAGCCCAGCAGGGCCAGTCCTAAAAACTTGCTTAGCGCCGCCGCCAGCATGAGAAAGATCAGCCCCCGCACCATCCACAGGGTGCGCTTCTCGCCGATGATCACCAGCACCACATAGCTCAGCAGCAAGACTAGCGCAATATCTAGCGCCTGTAGCACGAACCTAACCTGGTCTAGGTTTGTTAGCCATTGCTCCCAGAGATAGTTCATGCAGCGTTAGAGGATGGTGTCTGAGCGGCTATGCGATGGGTTGCCCAATCAGCCTCCTGGCAAAACCCTGTCTAAGGCTAGCAGCGGTTGGTGGGTTAGATAGACTTTGGCTTAGGGCGCAGAGTTTCGGGCAGGCAGTCCTGCCGCAGCAGATCGGCCACGGTTTCCCGACGGATAATCAGCTGAGCGTTGCCTTCGCTCACTAGCACCGCCGCTGGCCGAGGCACCCGGTTGTAGTTTGAAGCCATGCTGTAATTGTAGGCACCCGTGCCCGCAATAGTAACCACATCTCCGCTCTTCAGCTCGGGCAAAGCCGCATCCTTAATTAGAATATCGCCTGACTCACAGTGCTTACCCGCCAGGGTGATGGTTTCACTGAGGGGGGCGGTCATGCGGTTGGCCACCAGCGCTCGGTATACCGATTGATACGTGATCGGGCGGGGGTTGTCAGACATGCCGCCGTCCACCGACACGTAGGTGCGCAGCCCCGGAATCACCTTCTGGCTGCCCACCCGGTAGGCGGTGACGCAGGCGGAGCCAATCAACGATCGCCCCGGCTCGCACAGCAGCCGGGGCAGGGGAATGCCCTGGGCCTCACAGGCCGCCACTACGCTGTCGCACACGGTCTTGACCCAGGTGTCAATGCTCGGTGGGTCGTCAGATTCGGTGTAGCGAATGCCCAGGCCACCGCCCACATCTAGCTCGCTCAGGGTAAGGCCATAGCGCTGGGCGGTCACCACCCACTGGGCCATCACCCCCCCCAGGTCGGTGTGGGGAGTCAGCTCAAAAATCTGCGAGCCAATGTGGGCGTGGACGCCCAGGCAGTGGAGTTGAGGTTGACCAGCCAGAAACTCAAACACCGCCTCAATCTGGTCGGGGTCGAAGCCAAATTTGCTGTCCAGATGGCCAGTGCGAATGTACTCGTGGGTGTGGCACTCAATGCCAGGGGTGACCCGCAGCAAAATGGGCACGGTTTTGCCCGCGCGGATGGCGATTTCGCCCAGGGTTCTTAGCTCTAGCCAGTTGTCGACCACGACTCGGCAGCCCACCTCAACCGCTAGGGTCAGCTCTTCAAAGGATTTGTTGTTGCCGTGGAAGTAAATGTGGTCGGCCGCGGCCCCGGCTTCAGTGGCGGTCAGCAGTTCCCCCGCCGACACCACGTCTATGCCCAAGCCTTCGTCCGTCACCACGGCGCAGATGGCCATGCAACTCCAGGCCTTCGACGCGTAGAGCACCAGCGCCTCGCCGGGATAGTAGCGCTCAAACCCCTGGCGGTAATGGCGACAGGCGCTGCGCAGGGTATGGCCATCGAGAATATAGAGCGGCGAGCCAAAGCGCTCAACCAGGTCGACCACATCGCAGCCGCCCACGCTCATGTGGTCGTCGGGGGTGACGGTGGTGCTGAGAGGCAGCAGTTGCTGGTTGGGCGAAAGCTGGCCCTCAGCGCTGGCGAGGGGCAGATACTGCTGGCTGCCAGCGCTGGCGACCTGCACAGAAGACGTCGAAACCATAGACATTGCACTCACAGAAATGAAGGGTTGTTCAGGGTTTTAGTTTGAGACAGCCACGACTCTGAACTGGCGTTGGCACTGCTCCCCAGCCTCCAGTGTACAATTAAGGGCTGTGCTAACTTTTCGCCAATTGTACTTTTCGCCAATTGGTTAGCCAGTCTAGTCAATCTATAGCTGTAGGTTTGTGGGCTACCTCTACTGCCAGACTCCTGACCACGACGACATTCCTGCCCTGGTGGCCCTCGACCAGCGAGCCCTGGGGGGGTTGTGGTCTGTGGAGGGCTACGAGCGCGAGATCGATAGCCCCAACAGCTGTCTCCTGATGCTGCTGCATAAATCCGATGGTAGCGAGAGGATTGAGGGCGCTTTATCAACCACTTCGATGGCTAACCCGCCGGTTTCTGCGAACCCAGTTTCTGCGAACCCAGTTTCTGCGAACCCAGTTTCTGCGAATTTAGAGGGGGCCAACCTGCTGGGCCTGGGCTGCTATTGGGCGATTTTAGATGAGGCCCACATTACCGTACTGGCGGTTGACCCGCGCTACCAGCGGCGAGGGCTGGGCAAGTGGCTACTGGTAAATTTGCTCGAAGATGCCTGCAATCGCTCCCTCACTCGCGCCACCCTAGAGGTGCGGCCCTCCAATAGTCTGGCCCTGGCCCTTTACGAAAGCCTTGGTTTTGAGACTCTGGGCCGCCGTCATCGCTACTATGCCGATGGCGAAGATGCCCTGATTCTCTGGCAAAATTCGCTTAAAAACGCTGATTTCTGGGATTTACTCCGGTGGCAACACCAAAGGACGGCTAGCCGTCTTGGACACCAAGGGTGGCAGATCAATGGTGAAAAAACATCGGTCAACCGAACCTAAAACCGAACCTTTAAAGTTGAGAAAATTTACATTTTTATCAACTGAACCCCCTGACGAGCGGTGATCCCAGCCTGTTTCTACGGTCAGGGGAGGACGCCGACAGAACACGGTAAACCCGGTGTTTACTTGGGCACAACCGACAAAAATTGCTGTGCTAGAATTTGCTTATCCGGCACGCACCAGGTGATATATACCGTCATGTTTGAACGCTTCACAGAAAAAGCAATCAAAGTCATCATGCTGGCTCAGGAGGAAGCTCGTCGGCTCGGCCACAACTTCGTGGGTACCGAGCAAATTCTTCTGGGGCTGATTGGGGAAGGCACGGGCGTGGCTGCCAAGGTCTTAAAGTCGATGGGTGTCAATCTCAAAGATGCACGCATCGAAGTCGAAAAGATCATTGGTCGTGGCTCCGGCTTTGTGGCCGTTGAGATTCCCTTCACCCCCCGAGCCAAGCGTGTGCTTGAACTCTCCCTGGAAGAGGCCCGTCAGCTTGGCCATAACTACATTGGCACCGAGCATCTGCTCCTAGGGTTGATCCGCGAAGGCGAGGGGGTCGCGGCCCGCGTTCTTGAAAATCTGGGTGTTGACCTGTCTAAGGTGCGCACCCAGGTGATTCGCATGCTGGGTGAAACTGCGGAAGTGTCTGCCGGCAGCGGTGGTGGTCGTACCAAGACCCCCACTCTCGACGAGTTTGGCTCTAACCTGACCCAAATGGCGGCTGACGGCAAGCTTGATCCGGTGGTCGGTCGCCAAAAAGAAATTGAGCGGGTGATTCAAATCCTCGGTCGTCGCACCAAAAATAACCCGGTGCTGATCGGTGAGCCGGGCGTGGGTAAAACCGCGATCGCCGAAGGTCTGGCCCAGCGCATTGGCAATGGTGACGTGCCCGACATCCTCGAAGACCGCCGCGTAGTCACGCTAGATATTGGCCTGCTGGTGGCCGGTACCAAGTACCGAGGCGAGTTTGAAGAGCGCCTGAAAAAAATCATGGATGAGATCCGCACCGCCGGCAACGTCATCCTAGTGATTGACGAAGTCCACACCTTGATTGGGGCTGGGGCTGCCGAGGGCGCGATCGACGCCGCCAACATTCTCAAGCCCGCCCTGGCCCGAGGCGAGCTTCAGTGCATCGGTGCGACAACGCTGGATGAGTATCGTAAGCACATCGAGCGCGACGCCGCCCTGGAGCGCCGCTTCCAGCCGGTGATGGTGGGCGAGCCCAGCGTCGACGAGACCATTGAGATTCTCCACGGGCTGCGTGATCGTTACGAGCAGCACCACAAACTGAAGATTGCCGACGAAGCCCTAGAGGCCGCCGCCAAGCTGTCAGATCGCTACATCGCCGACCGCTTTTTGCCCGACAAGGCCATTGACTTGATCGACGAGGCCGGGTCGCGGGTGCGTCTGCTCAACTCCCAGCTGCCCCCGGCGGCCAAGGAGCTAGACCGCGAGCTGCGCCAGGTGCTCAAAGACAAAGACAACTCGGTGCGCTCCCAAGACTTTGACAAGGCCGGGGAGCTGCGCGATCGCGAAATGGAGATTAAAGCGGAAATTCGGGCGATCGCCCAAAACAAAGTCAACGAAGACGCCGGCGGTGAAGACATGCCCGTGGTGGGCGAAGAAGACATCGCCCACATCGTCGCCTCCTGGACCGGGGTGCCGGTGAGCAAGCTCACCGAGTCTGAGTCTGAGAAGCTGATGCACATGGAAGACACCTTGCACCAGCGGCTGATTGGCCAAGACGAAGCGGTGAGGGCGATCTCGCGAGCCATTCGCCGGGCTCGGGTGGGCCTCAAAAACCCCAACCGGCCGATCGCCAGCTTTGTGTTCTCTGGCCCTACCGGGGTTGGTAAGACCGAGCTAGCCAAGTCCCTGGCTGCCTACTTCTTTGGCTCCGAAGATTCCATGATTCGTCTGGACATGTCGGAGTTTATGGAGCGCCACACCGTCTCCAAGCTGATTGGCTCTCCCCCCGGCTATGTCGGCTACAACGAGGGCGGTCAGCTCACCGAAGCGGTGCGCCGTCGGCCCTACACCGTAGTGCTGTTCGACGAGATCGAGAAGGCTCACCCCGACGTCTTCAACATGCTGCTGCAAATTTTGGAAGACGGTCGCCTGACCGACGCCAAGGGCCGCACGGTCGACTTCAAAAACACCCTGCTGATTATGACCTCCAACATCGGCTCTAAGGTGATTGAGAAGGGTGGCGGTGGCCTCGGCTTCGAGTTCGAGCAAGACCAGGCCGAGTCGCAGTACAACCGCATCCGCTCCCTGGTGAACGAAGAACTCAAGCAGTACTTCCGCCCTGAGTTCCTCAACCGCCTCGACGAGATCATCGTCTTCCGTCAGCTCACCAAGGACGAGGTCAAGGAAATCTCCGACATCCTGCTGAAGGAGGTGTTCGGTCGTCTGACCGAGAAGAACATCCACCTCCAGGTCACCGAGCGCTTCAAGGAGCGTCTGGTGGAAGAGGGCTACAACCCCAGCTACGGGGCGAGGCCGCTGCGTCGGGCGATTATGCGCCTGCTCGAAGACACCCTGGCCGAGGAGATTCTCTCCGGTCGTCTGGGCGATGGCGACACCGCCACCGTCGATGTCGACGACACCGGCAAGGTGGTGATTCAGTCCGAGCAGAAGCGAGAGCTGATCTCTGCCGAGAGCTAGCCCTTAAATCCTCTACTGTCGAACCTGTCTGTTGCTTGAAGTGCTGTCTTTCTGCGGAAAGGCAGCACTTTATTTTCTCTCCTCAATCGGTTATTCAGTAGCTACCTAGAGCCGCTATGCTGGCAAGACGATTTGAGAGGTTCCACCATGGACAACGCCACTAACTGTGAGAAGTTAGCCGGGGTTTTCAATCGAGCGAGCCAGCAGGGCAAGAGCGCCTTCTGTAAAATGCTTTGGGGCAACCAGCCCGAAACTGTGCAGGATCAGCTCAAGCCGTTGCTGAGTCCGGAGACAATCAGTGCGTTGCAGAGTGAAGACTAGAGGGGGTTTTTCAGGGTGTCGGGTGTCGGGGGTGGTCTCGTCCCTGGCTGCCCTCAAGGGTGTCTTTAGGTCACGGCTTCGCCCCACTGAGCGCGTCTCTTGTTACAGTCGATAGGCAATTAAGCAGCATCACAGCAGGAGCAGACCCGTGGACCAGTGGCAGCAGGGGGAAACAATTGACCTAGAGATCACCGATCTGAGCAGCAGCGGTGATGGTCTGGGCCGCTGGCAAGAGCGGGTGGTATTTGTGCCCGACACGGTGCCCGGCGACCTGGTGCGGGTGCGGCTGGTGCAGGCCAAGCCGACCTTTGGCCGAGCCAAGGTCAGGCAGTTACTCACGCCATCTCCTGATCGCATTCGGGCAGCCTGCATCGTGGCCGACAAGTGCGGCGGCTGCCAGTGGCAATCGATGAACTATGCAGCCCAGCTGCGGGCCAAACAGCAGCAGGTGGTAGACGCCTTTACGCGCCTGGGCGGCTTTGAAAGTCCAAATGTGCTGCCCATGCTAGGCTCCGAAGCGCCCCTGGGCTACCGCAACAAGGCCACCTACCCCCTGGGGCGATCGCCCGAAGGCCAGGTCAAGGCGGGCTACTATCGCCAGGGCAGCCACAAGCTGGTCAACCTCAACCAGTGCCCGGTGCAGGATGAACGGCTGAATCCGCTGCTGTCTGAGGTGAAGCGCGACATTCAGGATCGTGGCTGGTCGGTTTACAACGAAACTAAGCACCAGGGGCGGCTGCGCCACCTTTCGCTGCGAGTGGGTCGCCGCACTGGGCAGCAGTTGCTCACCCTGGTTTCTACCGCGCCCAACCTCAAGGATATTGAATTGCAGGCCCAGGAGTGGCGTGATCGCTACCCGGCCCTGGTGGGGGTCTGCGTCAACCTCAACCCCGAGAAAACCAACGCCATCTTTGGGGCCGAAACCCTGGTGATCGATGGGGTGCCCTACATCGAAGAAATCTTCGCCGACCTGCGCTTCTGCATCCACGCCACCACCTTCTTCCAGGTCAACACCGAGCAGGCCGAGCAGGTGTTGCAGGTGATTCTCGATCAGCTTCAGCTTACCGGCAGCGAAACCATTATCGACGCCTACTGCGGCGTGGGCACCCTCACCCTGCCCCTGGCCCAGAAGGCCCGGCGCGTCATGGGTCTAGAGGTACAGGCTGAGGCGGTGGCCCAGGGCCTGGCCAATGCCGGGCTAAACGGCATTGAAAACGTTGAGTTTCGCGCCGGAGATGTGGGTGCTCTGCTGATCAATGCGGCGGCCAGTCTCAGTGAGCCGCTGGATATTGTGGTGCTCGACCCGCCCCGCAAGGGCTGCGATCGCCCCGTCCTCGACGCCCTGATTGAACTTCGCCCGCCCCGGATTGTCTACATGAGCTGTGACCCCGCTACCCTAGCCCGCGATCTCAAGATCTTGCGCGACGAGGGCGGCTATACCCTGATCAAAGCCCAACCGGCCGACTTCTTCCCCCAAACCCCCCATGTAGAATGCGTTGCATTTCTGGTAGCGTAAAAACCAGATTGATTTATCAGGCGTCTTTCCCAGCTCTTACACTCCTATGAAGTTCAGCACCATTGCCGACAAAATTCAGATTGCTGTTGCCTCCAGTCTGACCGCTAACCCTGGTCACGATCCTGACATTGTCGGCGTTATGGCGGTCGACCAGGCCTCGGCAGGTGCCCTGAGCTATATCGAGGGAGACAAGTTTTCGTCCTTCGTGGCGACCACCCAGGCCAGCGCCCTGATTTTGCCCCGAAACCCGATCTTGCAGGCTCAGGCCACCGAGCGGGGCATTGCCTGGCTGAGCAGCCCAGACCCACGCCTAGCCTTTGCCCGCGCCATTGCGCTGTTTTACACCCCCTACCAGCCAGCCCCCGGCATTCATCCCAGCGCCGTCATTGACCCCAGCGCCACCGTCGGCGACGGCGTTTCCCTAGGAGCGAATGTGGTGGTTCAAGCGGGGGTGCACCTGGGCAATGGGGTTTGTATTCACCCCAACGTGGTGCTGTATCCGGGAGTGCGGGTGGGCGATCGCACCGTCCTCCACGCCAACTGCGTGATCCACGAGCGCACCCAGATCGGCTCCGACTGCGCCATCCACAGCGGCGCGGTGGTGGGGGCCGAGGGCTTTGGCTTTGTGCCTACTGCCCACGGCTGGGAAAAGATGGAGCAGTCGGGCATTGTGGTGATTGAAGACGGCGTGCGGGTGGGCAGCAACAGCACCATTGACCGCCCCGCCGTGGGCACCACCCGCGTCGGTCGGGGCACCAAACTCGACAACCTGGTGCACATTGCCCACGGCTGCCAGGTGGGCGAAGGGGTGGTGATGGCCGGCCAGGTGGGCATGGCCGGGGGCGTCATCATCGGCAATCGGGTGATTTTGGCGGGTCAGGTGGGCATTGCCAACCAGGCGGTAATTGGCGATGGGGCGATCGCCACGGCCAAAGCGGGCATCCACGGCGATGTCGCCCCCGGCGAAATTGTCACCGGCATGCCGGCCCTGCCCCATAAGGTCTTTCTCAAGGCCTCAGCGGTATACCGTCGCCTGCCTGAAATGTACAAAACAATCCAGCGCTTGCAGAAACACTTACCCTAACCGTAGGGAGATAGGGGTCAAGAGACTGCCAAGCTTGCCAATTTAGATTATTCCGGTTTACGGTATGCGGTTTACGGTGCACGGCCAGTCTTAAACCGCATACCGCGAACCGCGAACCGTGAACCGTAAGCCCTGCCCCTAACCTACTGGCCCCTGTCACAATCCGTCTTGACTGCCCCCACCGTTTGATCGATTCCATGGCCGCTGATTCCCCAGACGACACCCCCGACATTCAGCAGGAGATTCGCCTGGGTCGTCCGTTTACCCTGGCCGATGCCATTGGTCAGGAAGCGGGCGACTTTATGAAAGGGGCATCGCCGATCCCTCGGCTGGTGCAGGCTAGGCACGGCGCCCAGCAGGCTCTGAAAGCCGCCTTGATAGATCGCCCAGGGGCGCTTCAGCGGGTGCTTGAGCAGCGGCTGAATGACGACGATGCCCGCCTGAGCCAATACCTTGACCACCCTGCTGAGGCGGTAAAAGATTTGTTGGCAATGGTGCTGCGATCGCCCCAAACCTTCTACGAGCTAGTGCGCCAGGCCGATGTAGTCTGGGGCCAAATCTACGACAGCCGCCCTCACTTTCAGCAGCCCGGTCAGCCTCCCCACCCCGACGATGAATATACCCACGAGTCGGTGCGGGTCACCCTAGAGCAATGCCTCTACCGGCTTAACAACCCGCCCCGGCCGCCAGCCGAAAGCGCTGAACCTGAACCCGAGACAAACCCCAACCCATAAAAAATCCGCTGCGGTCAGCGACCACAGCGGAACGGAGCAAAGGGAAAGGTTTAGAAGGTTTAGATCGCAAAGTCTGGATCAATGCCTCGCCAGACCGCCACTAGCCGCCCCTGCACATCGACTAGCTCAGCCGGAAACTCCATGACTGGATAGTTGGGGTTGGCAGGTTTAAGCTGCACCTGGTTACCCTGGCGATGGAACGATTTGAGGGTGGTGCCGCTTTCGACCCGAGCCGCAACGATAGTACCTTCACGAATGCCCTGGGGGTCTTTGACCGGGCGCATAATCACCACGTCGCCGTCTTGAATCATGGCCTCGACCATGCTGTCTCCGGTGACCTTGAGCGCGTAGTCTCCAGACTGAATGGGCAGCCCGTCAAGGTTGAGGCGCTCGACGGTATCGGTAAAGGCTTCGTTGACAAAACCAGCGGCAATAGTGCCCAGAATAGGCACACCGCGCAGGTCATCCCGAACTCGAATGGTGCGGGCTTTGCCCTCGCTCCACTCGATGTAGCCCTTGTTTTTTAGGTGCTCTAGGCGACTTTGAATCGGGGCCGGTGACCGCAAATTCATCGCCCGCATCATTTGCCGAATGGAAGGGGAGTGTTGATTGGCTCGAATGTACTCCACCAGCCAGTCATAGAGCTCCTGTTGGGCAGTTGTTAGGGATTCCATAGGGGTTTAGCCACGGCTTCGATATTGTTTCACAGAACAAGTGTACCAACTGAGCGGAGATATGTCTACTTTGTCAACAAACATTTCAAGCAATGTATCAGGTGTCCAAAATCTGGACGCAAAAAAGGCCGCCCGGTGGCAGCCTTTTGATCAGCGATTCAGTTAGTGGCCATGCCTAAGCCAAGCCTAAAAGTATTCCATCTAAATAAACCTCTCCTTTGAGGGAGCAAACTCGGCCCGTTGGGTCTGTTGCCGCAAAACTCTGGATAGGTATTTAGCTGGAACACTCTAACCCTGAAGGTCATTGCTAACGGATGTATTCCTTTAGAATGCTGTTGCGGTTGGGGTGGCGCAGCTTGCGCAGGGCCTTGGCTTCGATTTGACGAATACGCTCGCGGGTCACGTTGAAGATCTGGCCAATTTCTTCCAGGGTCTTCATGCGGCCATCGTCGAGACCGTAGCGCAGGCGCAGCACGTCGCGCTCGCGGGGGCTGAGGGTGCCGAGCACGCTTTCGAGGTCTTCGCGCAGCAGGCTCTTAGACACTTGGTCTTCAGGGGTTTCACCGTCAGATTCGATGAAGTCACCCAGGCGAGAATCTTCTTCTTTACCAATGGGGGTCTCAAGGGAGATGGGCAGCTGAGCCGACTTGGCGATGAACCGCAGCTTCTCGATGGTCATTTCCATACGAGTGGCGATTTCTTCTTCAGTGGGTTTGCGGCCCAGTTCCTGGGAGAGCAGCTTGGTGGTTTTCTTGATGCGCGAAATGGTCTCGTAGAGGTGCACCGGCAGGCGAATGGTGCGCGACTGGTCGGCGATCGCCCGGGTAATGGCCTGACGAATCCACCAGGTGGCGTAGGTCGAGAACTTGTAGCCCTTCTCGTGGTCAAATTTCTCGGCGGCGCGAATCAGACCCAGACTGCCCTCCTGGATCAAATCCTGGAATGAGAGGCCCCGGTTCATATATTTCTTGGCGATGGAGACCACCAGACGCAGGTTTGACTGCACCATTTTGTCCTTGGCGCGGCGGCCAATGTGCAGGCGATGGCGGAATTTGGCCAGGCTGTAGTTTTCACCTTCGTCTTGGCTGACGGCGGCGGCCCACTCGACATCAGACGGCTCCCGCTCAAGGGAGTCAAACAGCTCGTCTTGAATGCGCTCTAGCTTGAGCAAGTCGGCAATCTTGCGGGCCAGCTCGATCTCTTCTTCAGCCCGCAACAGGCGGATGCGGCCGATTTCTTGCAGGTATAGGCGAATCGAGTCTTCGGTGTAGTGGCGCTTTTTGGTTTGAGCTCGGCGGCGGGTTACTTTCCCCTTCGGCGCTTTGTCGTCAGCGCCGGCCTCGTCATCTTGGGCAACAAAATTCTCGTCACTATCGTTACCGTCGATCAGTAGATCGAGTTCGGTTTTGGGGTCGATGGTGCCGAGCAGATGATTTGCTTGGGTCATGCCGCGATCCTCGTGCTCCTTAAAATTGAAAGACAAAGGCTGTGATCAGATTAACAGTTCCGTTAGATAGATGCCCACAGTTCCGAAAAAGTGCGGATCTTTATCTACTGACCAAGTGCTATTGCTTAGTTCGCTAAGCTTTGGGTGCCGCCAGTCTGGTTCTGCTGACTTGGAGCTATCCGCCGCCTCTATCTAGAGGAATACATCAGCGGGGCCAAGGCCTTTCAATTTTAACTGCAATATCAGGCGATGTACCACCCCAACTTTGTGCGGCCGAGCTGTAATCGGCTGAAACGCCTAACTTACGGATAAAAAACCGATCTCAAGATTGATCAAACACCGCCAAAAAATCGACAAAGCAGAACTAATGAACTACATCCGCAGGCCAGTTTATCGTTGTGGGGCGGATAAATCTCTTGGTTTTGTGACGGTGTCTTGGGAAAATTAAGACACCAAAATTAAATTGATTTTGCGGGCAGCCGTTATCCCGAGAATCAATCACTTTGTAACAAATTCCTTACATTTCTCGGTCAGTGCAGACCAGATCTCGGTAATTTTACGAGGCTGGGATCCAGTTACTGATCGGATTTAAACACTTAGATGCTGTTTCAGAGCAACGTTAACTCCGGCACTAACTAATCGTGAGCTGTGCATCCGCTAGCTCGGCTAAGCAGCCGGAGGGCTTCAACTTCGGTGTCTTTGAATTTAAAGAGTGTTTCACCTAATCTAGAGGCCGCTTAAGCTAGTACTTTGCAGCATGAGTCAGCTGTTCCTGCAACCTGACCTGTAGCACCTGCAACATCAGCAAGGGCTGCCCTATTTATACCAGCCAGTATTAAATACCGCTGCCGCCCAAGAATTCTTCGATGACGCGGTTCTCTATGTGGCAGTGGATGCCGTCTTTGGCTGCTACAGCTCCTACTAAAACTGGCTGGGTGCGGGTACCTAGAGCCTGCACCTCTTTCTCTAAGGCTTCAATGCGGTCTAGCAGAGCGCGAATCACCTGGGCTTCAGAGTCTGGCAGACGACCGTGCTCTAGCGGCTCGGCGCGCTCTCCGGCCCGGTATACGATGCGCCCCGGTACGCCAACCACCGTGCAGTTGGAGGGTACTTCTCGCAGCACCACCGATCCGGCCCCGATGCGTACGTTGTGGCCGAGTTGAATATTGCCTAGCACCTTAGCGCCGGCCCCCACCACCACGTTGTCGCCGAGGGTGGGGTGGCGCTTGCCAATTTCTTTGCCGGTACCACCTAGGGTTACCCCCTGATAGATCAGCGCATAGTCGCCGATGATGGCCGTCTCGCCAATCACCACCCCCATACCGTGGTCGATAAACAAGCCCTGTCCAATGGTGGCGCCGGGGTGAATCTCAATGCCGGTGAGGAACCGCGCCAGGTGAGATATCAGCCGGGGCACCAGTGGCAAACCCAGGTTCCACAGCCAGTGGCTAAACCGATGTAGTGTGATGGAGTGCAGACCGGGGTAGCAGGTGAGCACCTCGATCCAGTTGCGAGCCGCTGGGTCACGCTCGAACACAATGCGGAAATCGGCAATCAGGGTTTTGAGCACAGGATTGAGATGACTTTAAAATCAACTTCCCTATCCTAGCGTGGGCTTGTCCTCTCCTCCTATGCCCGGCGTGGGGGAGCATAGGTCAGCCGCAGGGGGGAGGCTCGATGGGGGGAGCCGAGAAATACTTCTAGTGCAGCGTCAAAACTGAAAATTAGGATTCGCGTAGGTTGGGTGCAACGAAGTGTTCGCGCAGCGTCTCCAGAGGAGAAACCCCAACAGCAGTAAGCCTTTGTTGGGTTCTGCTGGCGCTCTACCCAATCTACAAATTAAAGCTTGACAAAGCACTAGGGTTTCCCCTGGGGATACTTCTGGGAGGCTCCTAGAGCACCGGTACAGTATCTCAAAACAGCACTCACCCTGATGCCCTAGCGCTGCATTGGGACGAGGGGCAGCGAATACTGAACCGACGTTCTATGGACTAACGCTGAGAGTGTAATTGTATCGCTGCCCCCGGTGGTGAGAACCCACCCAGATGCGGTAGGTGCCCGCTGACCAGTCTTGGTCTTGTACCCTGGCGTCGGGGTTGCGGCGATCAGTGTCTTCGCCGCAGCGCACGGTACCGTCGTTTGGCCCTTGAATCAGCAGGCTGGTGTCGTTGCGGCCGCTGTTGACCTGAAGGGTGAGGGCGGCAAAGTCTTGCTCTAGCACCATGATGTGGTCGGGGCTAGTGTCGGCAAACCCGGTGCAAATAGCGCCGTTGCGATCGCGCCCCGCAATACTAGACAGCGCCGAAAAGCCGTTGGTAAACCCCTCAACGCTGGCCGCAGGGCTGCTTTCCGATAGGGTAAGCGTCTCAAAGTTGGCCTGCTGGGCCAGGGCCGGCATCACCCCCGCCAGCCCCATCGCTAGCCCTGCGGCTAGCGCCCTGGCGCTACGCCGCTGTCTAACTGAATACTGCCTGACTGGATACTGCCTGGCCATGCCTGTAGCCTCCTGTGCTTCAGTACTTATAGTGCGAGGCCGGCGGGGTAATCTACCGCCATAATAGACAGAAGTTAAAACTGTCTATAGCAAGCCCACCTTGGAATCTACCGTCTTGGCTGTGGGCACGCCCATGAACAGCACTCCAACTCTGTCTCTGGACGAGGCCCTGGACGAAGCTGGTGGACCGACCGCTGACGGCTTTAGCTAATCTAAAAAATCCGATTACCCAAGGCCCGGTGATGGAGTTTGTGCTGTTAATTTTGTGTGTGGTGACAGCTTGGGCGATTTCGACCGTCGTCGATACCCTGCCCGACCTGGGACAGCTGCTGGTGCCTTCTCCCTTGATGTTGGGGGCGGCGCTGCTGGTGGTCGTCACCTGGCTCATGCGTGACTAGGGAAATTTCTAGAAAAGAAGACATAAGCTTTAATTCAGCGACTGGAGCTGCTGTAGGGTGGGCAATGCCCACCATTGGAAACTAAAGTTCAGCCTAAATTTCGGTGGTGCCGTAGAGTTCTGGCACCTCGCGGCCCGGGGGCAAGGATTTGGCATCGCGGGTTTCGATGTAGCCGGTGTAGTAGGCCCCAGGCTCAATTTCTAAGGCACCCGCTACGACGTCTCCCTCTAGGCGGGCAGTGCGGCTGAGGGTGAGCTTGCCCTCGGCAAACACCCGCGCCTTGAGCACCCCCTGCACCACAATATTGTGGGCTTTAACCTCTGCACCCTCAATTAGCCCGGTCGAAGAGATTTCTAAATCGCCGTTGATGTCTACGGTGCCGTGGATGACGCCATCTACCCGCAGCATCCCCTCGGCGTGGAGCACGCCCTCGAACTCAGCTTTCTGGCTCAGGTAGGTCAACATCGGAGCCAATTTGCGCTTGAACATCAAGTTGCCCTTGTAATTTCTAGAGAACGACGCGCCAAGGAACGGCCTGGAAGGAACGGCCTTGTCAGCATAGCCCCAGCTGAACCGCTGCCAACCCAGGGACAGGGCGGTAATACCAGATCCAGCTCGGGGTCTGTAGTTTTCCTAGAGGCAGACCTCCGCCTCCGGACGTGGGTGCGGTTTATTTAACTAATCTTAAAAGACAATGGCTCTGGCTTGGTGCACAATCCCTGCCGAACCTGGGCGATCGCACCCCGGCCCTGCCTCAATCGCCCCTGCCTTAACCCTGGTTCGCTCGGTTCACTCCACCGATCCCCAGGGCCGAGGCAGATAAATCCGAAGAAATTTGGAAGAATTGTCGCTTCTGCAAAAACAATAGGGATCAATATAAATAGACGATAAACCCTGCTGCATTGACTAGACTTCCGATTTAGCTCAATCGCTGCTAAATCTTCCTCTAGCGGTTTACCTAAGGAAGATGCCTGCTCTGCCCTAGGCATCAATACTGTTTATGGGCACGGCTCAGATCGGCCTGTCATCTCCCCAGCAAACCGCTTTCACAATCCCTCATAACAAGCCCTAAAGGAAAACCGCCATGACTGCTGTAGATATTTCGCTCCGGTTTGAGCAGGTCGTTCAAGCCTATGAATCGGCCAATGTAGACTGCCAAATCGCTATTCTCTGGCAAACCTATGACACCCTGGGCCAAGCCTTTGCGGCGATCGCCCCCGTGGCCCTCTTCTCCCAGGCGGTGCAGCAGCTGATCAACCAAATGCAGCAGGTTGACCGTGACGACCAGCTGTCGATCCTGCGCGACATTATGGCCGGCGCCGATACCCGGTTTGTCCACGCCTACCAGACTCTCAACATCAATATGAAGCTGGCCTTCTGGCACCGACTGTTTGTCAGTTTGCCCGTCAGCCGACTGCCCCTGTCCACCTGTCAGCAGGTGCCAGCCACCCAGGCCTTGCTGACCCGCCTCGATGCCATGGGGCTAAATGAGCGGCTGCATTTTCTCCGGCAGGTGGTGGGCTAGGCCCAAAGGCGATGGTTGGCGGTAAAGTGAAGTCCTGTCGGTTTATTTTTGCCAACGCCAAACGTCATGCCCACGATTGCCGTCGACCAGCTCAGCAAGCGCTACCCCGTGGCGATTAAAGCATCGGGCCTAGGGGGAACGCTGAGACACTTTCTGCGCCGCCAGTATCGTCTGGTTGAAGCAGTGCAGAAAGTGTCGTTTCACATTGAGCCGGGAGAAGTGGTGGGGTTTTTAGGGCCAAACGGCGCTGGCAAAACTACCACGCTGAAGATGCTCACCGGGCTAATTCACCCCTCAGCGGGCACCGTGCGGGTGGGCGATCACATTCCCTTTCAGCGGCGGGCCGACTTCTTGCAGGACATCACCCTGGTGATGGGGCAAAAGCAGCAGCTGCTGTGGGACTTGCCCGCCCTCGACTCGCTGCGGATCAATGGCGCCATCTACGGCCTGTCTGACAAAGAGTTTCACTACCGGGTAGAAGAGCTGGCCGAGATGCTGGCGCTCAAAGAACAGCTCACCCAGCCCGTGCGCAAGCTCTCCCTGGGGGAGCGGATGAAGGCCGAAATGATGGCGGCGCTGCTCCATCGCCCTAAGGTGCTGTTTCTAGACGAGCCCACCCTGGGGCTAGACGTCAACGCCCAGGTGGCGGTGCGGGAGTTTTTGCGCGACTACAACCGTCGCTACCAGGCGACTATTTTGCTCACCAGCCACTACATGGCCGACATCACGGCGCTGTGTCGGCGGGTGCTGCTGATTTACCAGGGGCGGCTGATCTACGACGGCAGCCTGGAGGGGCTGCTCGACCGCTTTGCCCCCTACCGAGAGGTGACGGTGGAGCTGGCTACTAGCTGCGATGCGGCCACCTTCCGCCGCTACGGCGAAATCGAAAGCCTGGAGGGCTGTACGGCGCGGCTGATCGTGCGCCGCGAAGAGTTGACCCAAACCGTGAGTCGGCTCCTGGGCGATCTAGATGTGCGAGACCTGACCGTCAGCGACCCGCCGGTCGAGGAGGTGATCGGTCGGGTGTTTACGGCTGGGTCGGCAGATCTTTAGAACAGTTCGCACTGGCCGTGGTGGCGCAGCAGGTGGTCGCACAGCACCAGAGCCATCATTGCTTCGACCATGGGCACAGCCCGGGGCAGCACGCAGGGGTCGTGGCGGCCCCGCGCCTCTAGCACGGTGGCAGCGCCGGTGTTGGTGACGGTATTTTGGGCTTTGCGAATGGTGGCCGTGGGCTTAAAGGCAACGCGAATAATGATGTTTTCGCCGTTGGTGATGCCCCCCTGGGTACCGCCGGAGCGGTTGGTGCGGGTGCGGAGGGTGCCATTTTCGTCGGTGTAAAATTCGTCGTTGTGCTGGCTGCCGGTCAGCAGGGTGCCGGCAAAGCCGGAGCCAATTTCAAACCCCTTGCTGGCGGGCAGAGACATGACGCCCTTGGCCAGGTCTGCCTCTAGCTTGTCGAAGACGGGGTCGCCCAGGCCCACGCACGCTCCACGAGCCACGCATTCTACGACGCCGCCAATGGAGTCGCCCTGGTCGCGGATGGCTTCTACCCGGTCGATCATCTGCTCGGCGGCGGTGGGGTCAGGGCAGCGCACGATATTGCTCTCAACCTGCTCTAGGGTGACGGTGCTGGGGTCAACGGTGCCCTCGATGTCTTGAATGCGCTTGACGTAGCCGATGATCTCGGTGCCGGTGACCTGGCGGAGGATCTTTTTGGCGATCGCCCCCGCCGCCACCCGACCAATGGTCTCCCTGGCCGACGATCGCCCGCCGCCCTGATAGTTGCGCAGGCCGTACTTGCCGTCGTAGGTGGCATCGGCGTGGGAAGGTCGATAGGCGGTGACCATCTCGCTGTAGTCCTGGGGCCGAGTATTCTCGTTGCGCACCAAAATCGAGATCGGCGTGCCCAGGGTTTGGCCCTGAAAGACGCCGGAGAGAATTTCGCAGCGATCGCTCTCTTTGCGGGGCGTGGTAATTTTGCTCTGGCCAGGGCGGCGGCGATCTAGCTCGGCCTGGATTTCTTCAGCGGTGATGGCCAAGCGGGGCGGGCAGCCATCAATGACCACGCCGACTCCCCCGCCGTGGGACTCGCCAAAGGTGGTGATGCGAAATAAATGCCCAAAGGTGTTGCCCATAGATCGGTAATGCCAGCGTCGGCCAAAGGTAAGCTTTATCGATCCTATACCAAGTCCAGCTCAGGATCGGTGGGTGGCCCCCAGGCAAAATGGCGTGGCGCTGAAGCAGACTGGAGAACTCGGCTCCCAATCCTCTTCAGAGGATTTCGGCTTTGAGCCTTGGACTTCTAGTCCTAGGCTCAGCGGCAAATCCCAGGGATTACTCCCTAAATCTGTCCTATCTTGCTAGGGCTGGGGGCACTACCCACGATGGGAGAAACTATTTTCCAGAAGTGGCCTTACACCAAATCCGGCTTGGCTACCCCCGATTCAGCAGGGCAAACAACCGTTTGCCCCTACGGTTTGGCCTTTTAGGAATCGGGGGTATGTGACTCGGATTTGGTATTACTTATCTTTCTCAAGCTTCAGATAATAGCGAGGGTTCACCGCTTGGCCGTTGCGGTAGATGCTGTAGTGCAGGTGGGGGCCAGAGGATCGTCCGGTGCTGCCCAGGTAGCCGACCACATCGCCCCGCTGAACGCGATCGCCCAGTTTGACCTCTAGCTCAGACATGTGGGCGTAGAGGGTTTCGTAGCTGTATCCGTGGTCGATTTTGACGTGGTTGCCGTAGCCACCGTTGTATTCTGCATTGACCACGATGCCCTCAGCGGTGGCTAAAATTGGCTTCCCCACCGGCCCGGCAAAGTCAATTCCTTCGTGCATCTCATAGCCGCGCCCGCCAAAGGGGTTAGAGCGCAGCCCAAACTCTGACGAAATCGACAGATCTCCCGCTACGGGCTTGCCGTTGGGAAAAGCCGCCGCCTGTTCAGCTTCAGATTCTAGGGTTTCTTCCAGGGCGGGTTTAACCGCCCGAGACAGCATGGTTGTCAGGCTGGGCAGCTGGCGACGAGCCTGGTCAAACATCGCTTCGGCCGGGGCTTCCTTCGCCACCCCGCCCCTGGGAGGAATTTCGATATCAGTCCCTGGTACTAGGTTACGCTCTGGCAGCTCCTTGGGCAGCCCGGCCCGGTCTTTGAGCACCTCGATTTCTGCCCCAATGGCGTTTAGCTCGGTAAGCACTTCGCTAGCGGTGGTGGACAGGTTTTGGTTGCGCTCGGCCAGCTGCACGTTTTGGTAGAGCAAGACCCCAATCCAGGTCAGGGGTGCTCCTACTAGCACGGCTAGCCCCACTGCCAGCGGTAGGGGGCGCAGGGTGAGGGTAATCGGAGCCTTACCGGTTGCCGTAATCAGCACGATGTAGGGCTTGAGCTGGAATCGAACCATAGTAAAACTAGCGTTGCGAGACAGCGACAAACTTCAACCACCAGACCAGAAAGGATTATACGGGGATCAGAGTGTTTGCACAATTTCAGGGGCTGTTTGCACCGTAATGCCGAGACCAGGGAGAGGAGCGATCGCCCCTCTCCCTGGCTACCCCTGGCACTATATCTGGCTCTGCAAAGAATTCGTTACACTGAGTTACAGACCTGATTTAGAGAAGTTTGTCCATGGACGTCACCTGGCTAGACAGCAATTCTTGGTTGATCGCCGTCGGCGGTCAGCGGATTTTGGTTGACCCCTGGCTGGTGGGCGATCTGGTCTTTGGCAAGCAGCCCTGGCTATTTAAGGGAGAGCATCCCCAACCCCGGCCTCTGCCCGAAGACATTGACCTGATTCTGCTCAGCCAGGGGCTTGAGGACCACGCCCATCCCCCCACCCTAGAGGCGTTAGATCGGGCCGTCCCGGTGGTGGGTTCGCCCAATGCTGTCAAGGTGGTAGAGAGCTTGGGCTACAGCCAGGTCACGGCCCTTGACCATGGCGAGACCTTCACGCTCAACCAGCAGGTCACGATCAAGGCGGTGCCGGGGGCGCTGGTCGGTCCCACCCTGATCGAAAACGGCTATATTCTGCGGGAAGTCGCCACCGGGGCCTCTCTGTTCTATGAACCTCACGGTTTTCACCGCGCCGAAATTCAGCAGGAAGGCCCGGTAGATGTGGTGATCACCCCGGTGCTGGATCTAACGCTGCCCCTGATCGGGCCAATCATTCGCGGCCAGAAGGGAGCGCTAGAGCTGGTGGATTGGCTGCAACCCCAGGTGGTGTTGCCCACCGCCGATGCCGGCGAAGTGACCTACAGCGGTGTGCTGATCAACTGGCTAAAGGCGATCGGCAGCGCCCAGTCGCTGCAGGCGGCACTCCAGGCTAAAGGGTCGTCGGCCCGGGTCTTGAGTCCTACGGTGGGGCAGCGACTGGCGCTCGATCTATCCCCCCGGCAGCCTCCAACAGCGGTGGTTTAGACGCTGTACTTCCACCTCTCCATCGGGGATCAGGCTATCCAAGTGATCCGGTCTTCAGGTAACCTTTGCTTAAGGTTAATCAATTTTTGAGAAGGATTTATCACCCATGCCATACACCACCGAAGAGGGCGGTCGCCTTAACAACTTTGCCAACGAGCCCAAAATGTATGAGGCCGAGCCGCCGAGTACCACCCAAAAGCGCAACTATTTAATTTTGGGTGGGTTAGCGCTGGCCCTAGTTGCCGGGCTGATGGTGGTTGCGGTGTCGGTATCCTAGTTCCCTAGGGCGGCTGGGCAGAGGGCAATCAAAACCTGGCGCTGCCTCACCGTCTCTGACTAGGGGAAATTTAAGGCCTAGACCTAGGGCCGGGGGATCCAGCATGGGGGATACAGTGGACGAAGCAACATCTATCCCTGAGCGGCCCCTCGGTAATATGGTGCCTCGGCCCCAGTGGTTTGAGGGCGCGTCGGGCAGCGGCAAAACCGCCTGGCTACTCCACCAGCTCAAGTCTGAGGCTGCCGCGGCTCTGTCTCTAGATCAGGCCCTAAATCAGGTCCTAGATCAGGGGCAGAGCCGTTTGGTATTTGCGGTCAATGGTGACAACCGCCTGCGGCTAGCGGCGCGGATGGGGGATGAGGCCCCAGGGACAGCGGCGGTCACCACTACCCCGAGCCGATTTATTGAAGACGAAGTCACCCTGTTTTGGCCGTTGCTGACTGCCGAGCTAGGGCTATCGCCTCAGTTTCCCATGCGGCTGCGGCCGGAGAATGAGCAGGAGCTGGCGGCGGCCCTGTGGCAACAGCGCCTGGCCGACGGCACCATTGCCGTGGAGGGCTGGCTAGAGCCCCAAACCGTGCGGCGGTTTTTAGATTTTTTGCAGCAGGCAGCGGGCGCAGGCATTCCGGCAGACGATCTGCTGGTGCTGCTGCCCGAGGGCATACCGCCGGGGTTTGCTCCGGCCGGGGTATGGCGAGCGGTGGGCCAGGCCCTAGTCGATTGGCGAGACTGGTGCCTGGAGCGGGGGCTGCTGACCTACGGGGTGATGGCTGAGCTGTACTGGCGCCATCTGCTGCCCCACCCGCTCTACCGCGAAAAGCTGCTGACCCGCTACGGCGGCATCTATCTCGACGATCTCGATGAGTATCCGGCGATCGCCGCTCAGTGGGTTCAGGTATTTATCGATCACGACCGCCCGGTGGCGATCACCTGGAACCGCGACGGCCAGGGGCGGGTGGGGGTAGGGGCCGACCCCGACACCCTGGAGCGGCTGCGAGATCAGTGCCAGGTGATCGACCAAACCACCCCGGCGGAGAATTCCCTGGCCTACCAATGGGCCGACTCGGTGGTGGAGTGGGTGATGAATCCCGTGGCCCTGCCAGAGCCGCTGGACTGCTTTCACACTCTACAAACGGTTTCGCGGGGACAGCTGCTACGGCAGACGGCGGAGTGGGTGGCCGCCGCGGTGCAGAAGGGGGAGGTGGCCCCCCACGAGATCGCCATCATTGGGCCGGGGCTAGATGCGATCGCCCGCTACACCCTAGCCGAGATTTTGGCCGACAAAGGGCTGCCGGTGGCCTCTCTGAGCGACCAGCGGCCCGTGATTCACTCGCCCCTGGTGCGATCGCTGCTCACCCTGTTGACCTTTGTCTACCCCGGCCTGGGGCGGCTGGCCACCGCCGAAGACGTGGCCGAAATGCTGGTGGTGCTGAGCCAAATTCCCCAGGCCGCCGCGGTGGGGCCGTGGTTTGAGTCGGTGCAAATCGACCCGGTGCGGGCCGAACTGCTGGTCGACCACTGTTTTGAACCCAGCCTCGAACAGCCCGAGCTGTTGCCCGTAGAACGCTTCGAGCGCTGGGATCGCCTGGGCTATAAGGCCACCGCAGCCTACAGCCGCCTGCGCCAGTGGATTGAGCAACAGCGGCAGCAGCGGCAGCAGCGGCTCACCCTGGGGGTGATCAGCGTGCTAGACCGGGCGATTCAGACCTTTCTCTGGGGCGGTAGCCACCTGCCCCCCGATCAGCTGTCGGCCCTGCGAGAACTGATGGAAACCACCCAGCACTACTGGGCGGTAGAAGATCGGCTGCGCCAGGTGGAGCCCAGGCTGGGTGGCCCCGATCCGAGGTCGCTCAAAACCTCTCTGGAGCGGTTTATTGGGCTGCTGCGCCAGGGCACCGTCACCGCCAACCCCTACCCCGTCGATCCGGGGCGGGCAGTGATCATCGCCACGGTATACCAGTACCGCTTGCAGCGATTGCACCACCGCTGGCACCTGTGGATTGACGCCGGGTCGCCCCTTTGGCTGGCCGACACCAAGAATTTGCTGTTTGGCTATCCGCTGTTTTTGGGGTCTTACCGAGGCCGCCCCTGGAGCACGGCGGATCTCGACGAGATCCACCGCGATCGCCCCGAGCGGATTTTGCGCGATCTGCTGGGCCGGGTGAGCGATCGCGTGGTGCTGTGCCACAGCGAACTGGCCGTCAGCGGCCAAGAGCAGGCTGGCCCCCTGCTCACCCTGGTAATGGCTAACAGTGACCCATAGAAATGACCCATAAAATAGCGAGGGAAGTACCTTCAGGCACTTCCCTCGCTATTATCGGCATCTATTTCTAGAATCTACCGGCAGAATCTAGAGATTTAACGGTAGCGCTTCTTGCGCCGAGCTACGGCTTTGCGCTTGCGCTTTTCCTGGGGCGTCTCGAAGTGGCGACGACGCTTAACCTCTGAGAAAATCCCTGCCTTAGAGACCTGCCGCTTAAAGCGGCGTAGGGCAGATTCAATGCCTTCGTTTTCACCTACAACGACTTGTGTCATACGAAATCGCTTCTTTACTCCTTGGGCTGAACTGGTGAACCAACAGGTCAACAGACCCGCAAAATCTTGCTGAATTGCCCTGGAACGGTCGAGCCACCTCCCATTGCTCCAGGCAGAGTCGTTAGAGCTGCGCAGCAGCCGTTTGATCGTACATCGCCCGTATGCACGCACATACAGACAGCAAAAATGGGCATAGCTGCCCATTTATCTCTATCAGAGTAGCATACAAACTCTACTCTTAAAGGCGGTGCCAGGCTGGGGTTGACCCTGCTCTGGGCCAGTACGCACCTTAACAGAGGAGGGGCTTAGGCTCGATATGTCTTGGGCTTGACAAAGGGTAAATGGCCGGTGCACAGGGCATTCCCCAGCCGCTGGGTGCAAAACGACTTTTCTTCGGGGGCCAGGCTGTCATAGGTGACATCTCGCCGCAGCACCACGCCGTTGTGGCCAGCCAAAAACCGGGGCAGCTCGGTGTAGTCTACGGTGCGCAGGCTCTGCATCTCATAGGTGGTGTAAGTGGTGAGGTCATGGTCGTCAAAGTCGATGTCGACTATGGTGATGGCCTTCCAGGGAGCGCGATCGCTGTCGATCAGCGATCGCGGGCCAGAGCCTAAAATGCCCGCATGCAGCAGCTGAAGCTTCCCTCGGTGGGCCGGGTAGTAGGCATGCTGATGGCCGCTAATGTAAGTGTGCACGTTGTAGCGTTCTAGCAGGGTGCGCAGCTGATCGGCGTTGGCGAGTACCTCACCGGGCTTGTCGCGCCCTACCGCGATCCCATAGAGAGGTAGGTGGCCCAGTATAATGCGAGCCTTAGCCTGCTGGGCGACATCACTGGCCAGAGCATTCTCTACCCAGGCCAGCTTGTCGGCGGGAATGCGGCTCGAAGAGCCATCCCAAGCCATGAAGAAAATGCCCTGCTGCTCAAAGGTGTAAAAGAACGGAAAGTCTGAGCGATCTATAAAGTTGACTCCAGGACTGTGCTCAGGTGTGGCCCAGTAGGCCGAGGCCAGATCCCGCTCCCGCTGAAACAAGAAACTGTTGTTAGACCCAGTGGCGCTAGAGGCATCGTGATTGCCAACGGTAAAGCCAAAGGGCAAGTTTTGCTGACGCAGAGGGCCTGCCACATGGTCATCAAAGGCCTGCCACATGGCATTAATTTGGGCTGGGGTGAGGCTGCGATCTTGCCCGGCCACCATGTCGCCGCCGCAAACCACCAGGTCGGGCTGCCAAAAGGGCAGCAGCGCCATGGCCCGATCAATCTCGGGGTCGTAGGTGGTCGAGCCATAGGCGCTGTTGAGATCGCTGATCACCGCCAGGCGCACGTCTTTATGGGGCGGGTTAGCCAGCCCTCCTGGCACGCTGGCCACCAGGGCCTGGGCTTCTGCAGACAGTTCTGGGGCAGATAGGTCGGGGGCAGAAATGTCTGGGGCGGCCTCTGGGTTCCCCCCTTCCCTGGCCTGGGTGGGTGCCACCGGCTCGACGGCTGAGGGCGTTGAGGTAGCTGGCGCCGAGAGCAGCACCTGCTGGGAGCAGGCAACGCCCAGGCTGAGGATCGCACCTAGACAAAAGCCAGTCAGAAAACGCTTAAAATCCATATCTACTGAGGCCATAATCTACTCGGGCCGTTCTGCTCGGGCTGCCCACAGGCCTAAACTTACCCTATTGGTTCCCCGTTTGGGGAACAGGGAGAGGAGATTTTTGGGTCGGCGCGGGGTGAATTTTGCCCGAGGGTGAACCATGCTATTTGGTACGGGTTTCAGGTATCGGGTTTTAGGTGGTGGGTTTCAGGTATTGGGAACGGTGGACCGGTTCAGACCAGGCTGTAGTAGTACTGAATCCGCTTTGGCTAGCCCCGGTTGGGCCGGGCAAACACCGTTTGCCCCTACAAAAGCCGCCTGTTCTGAATCGGGGTTCTACGATTCGGATTTGGTATAAGTTGGCGATCGCCGGGTGCGGCAGTACTGCACCAGCGCTATAAATAGAGCCG
>DAIPYU010000001.1:0-84551 GCA_036782635.1 Nodosilinea sp. CTOTU7353 | reverse complement strand
GTACCTGCAACCACGATTATAGAGAGTCATTACAAGCGCCTCTGGCGGCAAAAGGTCAGCAAAAGTCAGCCCGTCGGGCTGCCACTCGTTAGTGATCGCTCGGCGGGCGGCATTGCCTTTATGACTTGGGAACCGAATGGAGTGGGTGTTTGACCCAGGATTAGTAGCTCTCGTCAGGGTTGACGGTGTGCAGAGCGAGGTCGTGGTTGGCTTGGTTGAGGCGATCGGCGATCGCCCGGCGCACCGGCAGGCTAATGCTGTCGTCGGCCAGCACTTCCTGAGCTTCTTCGCGGTAGAGCGCGCTCTGGACGGTGTTCACCTGTTCTAGCTGCTTTAGGTGCTCAAGCACGTCTTTGGGTGTTGTCATGGTGACTATCCTTTTGGGTACACCAAGTCCAGCGGGAGCTGTAGTTTTTCTACGAGTAGAACTCCACGGCTGAACTTGGATGAAATTCAGCGATGGCCTGGGCGGCAGAAGCTGCCGGGCCAAGGCGTGCTTCCATTGTCTGTGAGCAGCTGGGCAACGGCCACCTCTAGGGCCGAAGCTTTACGCCGCGACAAAGTTTGTTGTGCTTCGCAATAGAGCGTTGCAGAGGGCGATTTAAATCCTTGGGTGGCTTCTGCAATGCGAGCAGGTTGGTGGTTGCGCAGCCGCAGTCGACTGCGCTATCTAGGCGAAACTTTTCATCTGCTAGAGGCTACCCAAGAACAGGCGCTGACGGGCAAAATTCTCTGTGAGCGCCGGGGCGATGACCTTACCCTGCTGAAGATCAACCCTGTCGCGATGGCCATCACCCAAAACTTGCTCAAATCGGGCGATCGCCTCTGCGAAAAAAGAATCCAAGCGGCTCAAGGTCAATGACTTTGGCATTGGCCAGTCGGGGCTGGCTCAGCTACGGCCAGGGGTCCCTGTTCTCTCGGCCCATGACGCCCCAGAGGTTGACAACGCTGCTGGAGGAGGGGACTTGTTTGTCGCTGCAGTGAGGGGTGGATGGGTAGGGGGATGGGTGGGGAGAAATGGATGATGGATGGATGGGGGGACGAAAAATGGTAGTCTTTAATACAAAATATTGCTTTTTGGCCTAGCCTATTCCCCTTGGCGGAACCATGAATGTATCGGCAACTGTGCCAAGTCCAGCGCGGGATCTGTAGCTTTCCCACAGTCAGAACTCCACGTCTGGACTTGGATTCGGTTTATTGCCGCCGCTTCCCTATTCCTTTTGCTCTGGTGTTAGTCTATGGCCACTTCAATTTTGTCTGACGCCAACCGTCGTCTAGAGCGAGCGCTCAAGTACGTTTCGATTTCTGACGATGCCTCTGAGCGGCTGCGCTACCCCAAGGCCAGCCTCACGGTCTCGATTCCGGTGCGGATGGACAACGGCACCCTGAAGGTATTTCAGGGCTATCGGGTGCGCTACGACGACACCCGTGGCCCCACCAAGGGGGGCATTCGGTTTCACCCCGATGTCACCCTCGACGAGGTACAGTCGCTGGCCTTTTGGATGACGTTTAAGTGCGCCGCGCTCAACCTGCCCCTGGGAGGAGCCAAGGGCGGCGTGACCGTCAACCCCAAGGAACTTTCGAAGTTTGAGCTAGAGCGGCTGAGTCGGGGGTATATCGATGCGATCGCCAACTTTATCGGCCCCGATGTCGACATCCCCGCCCCCGATGTCTACACCAACCCCATGATCATGGGCTGGATGATGGATCAGTACAGCATCATTCGCCGCAAGCTCAGCCCAGCGGTGATCACCGGCAAACCCCTGAGCATGGGCGGTAGCCAGGGCCGCGACACCGCCACGGGTACCGGCGCGTTTTACGTGCTGCAAGCAATGATGGCCAAGTTTGGCCGCGCTCCCCAAAACACCACTGTCGCGGTGCAGGGCTTCGGTAACGCGGGCAGCGTCATCGCCCGGCTGCTGTTTGACGCCGGGTACAAGGTGGTAGCGGTGAGCGATTCCCAGGGCGGGGTGCATTCACCCTCGGGGCTAGATATCCCTAGCATTCAGCAGTTTAAGACCTCGACCCGCAGCCTTAAGGCGGTGTACTGCGAAGACACCGTGTGCAGCGTCGTCAACGACCACGCCATTTTGACCAACGAAGAACTGCTAGAACTGGATGTGGATATCTTGATCCCGGCGGCGCTGGAGAATCAGATCACCGCTGAAAATGCCGATGCCATTCAGGCCCGCTACATCTTTGAGGTAGCCAACGGCCCCATCACCTCCGAAGCTGACGACATTTTGTCGGCCAAGGGTATCTACGTCTTCCCCGATATTTTAGTGAACGCAGGCGGGGTGACGGTGAGCTACTTTGAGTGGGTACAAAACCGCAGCGGTCTCTACTGGTCGGTGGAGGATGTCAACACCCGCCTCAAGTCGATGATGGTGACCGAAGCCGAAAGCATCTGGAAGATTGCCCAAGACCTCGACATTCGCCCCCGCACCGCCGCCTACGTCCACGCCCTAGAGCGCCTGGGCGACGCCCTCAACGCCAAGGGCACCCGCGATTATTACGTTAGCGGGGTGTAGGAGAACGGGGAACAAATATTGGGTTTTGGGCCTGTGGTTTGCGGTGCAAGGTGCAAGGTTTACGGTTCAAGGTTTTGCCGTGTACCTTACACCTTGCACCGTAAACCTTGAACCGTACACCCACCCCCCGCCTCCCTACGCCGCGACCGGAACCCTGCTCCAGCGCTCGACGGCGGCGGCAATGCGTTGGCCAAACAGCTCGGCGGTGAGGCGATCGCCCGATTCAATCGTCGCGGGGCTGCCGTCCATGGTCATGGGGCTTTGACCCATAATCCCTAGGAACGAGCCGAGGCGATTGACGCCATCGGCTTTGCCCTGGTACTGGCTGGGCATGTCGGTGGCTCCAACCCACACCATGCCGTGCTGGGCGGCGTTGATGGAGAGGTACAGCAGGGTGCCCTGCTTATCGCCGCTGGGCGAGCTGGAGTGGGTGAAGCCGGCGGCGATTTTGTCTTTCCACTGCTGCACAAACCAGGCGGAGCTAGCGGCGTCGATAAAGGCTTTAAACTGGGCCGCCACACCGCCCATGTAGGTAGGCGAGCCAAACACAATCGCATCGGCCTCGACCAGGCGAGCCAGGTAGGCGTCGTCTTGCCAGCGGCCCTCGGTGATTTGCTCACCCGTGATGCGCAGCAGGTCGGGGGTGTGCCCAGCGGTGCGAATTCCGGCGGCGATCGCCTCGGCCATCAGGTGGGTGTGCCCACCGCCTGAGAAGTAAACAATTGCAATAGTTGACATAGGAAGCTAAAGGGTGAGGTTACGCTCTAGATACTAAAAGTAACTACTTACTGTAGTAAAGTAGGCACCCTGAAGTAACTACCCTGTGATAGTCCCTTAACGATGGTTCAGCCGACCCGCGATCGCAACCCCTGCCCCGTCAATCAGCTGATGAATATGCTGTCGGGGCCATGGACGATGTACATCATTTGGACGCTTTCCACCGCTGGCCCCACCCGGTTTGGTGCCCTGCGGCGACAGGTCGAGGGCATTTCCACCAAAATGCTCACCGAGCGGCTGCGGCTGCTGGAGCAGGAAGGCATTGTTCATCGCCACTACGAGCCGACGGTGCCGCCCCAGGTCACCTACAGTCTGACAGAGCGGGCGGGCCAGCTGGTGGCCATTCTTGACCAACTCAACCACCTAGCCCAGCAATGGTATGGGGCCGGGCCAGGCTGCCTAGCGCCCCAGGCTAGCGCTGAGGCGCTAGAGAAACCGGCAGTTTTGCTTCAGGGCAATCTTTAGCAGGCTCTTGTACTCGCGATCGCCCATCACGCAGGCCCCAAACCGCTCTAGATGGGGGTTCATCATCTGGGCGTCAAACAGGGTAAAGTGGCGCTGGCGCAGGTGCTCTACTAGCCTTACCATGGCCACCTTTGAGCCTTCAGAAATGCGAAAGAACATCGACTCGCCAATGAACGCGCCGCCGATTACCAGGCCCAAGATGCCCCCGGCCAGCTCATCGCCCTGCCAGGTTTCAAAGCTGTAGGCCCAGCCCGCCCGATGCAGTTCGGTGTAGACCTGCTTGAGTTCCGCAGAAATCCACGTGGTGTCGCGGTCGGCGCAGCCGCTGACCACCTCGCCAAAGGCCTGGTTAATGGCGACTTGAAAGCGGTCTTGGTTGAGCGATCGCCGCAGCGACTTGGGGTAGCGAAAGCGATCATCTAGCGGAATCACTGTGCGCTGGCGACTGGAGTACCAGCCCAGGTCATCGCCTGCGCCGTCGGCCATCAAAAAATATCCCTGGGAGTACCCGCGAATAATGGCATCTAGGTCGTACTTGGTTGGAGTCACAGCAGTTGGTTGCACAGGGAAGATGATCTGGCAGGCGCATGATGATTCTTTACGCTCAACCGCCTTCACCCTGAGGGTCGGAATCTAAGGCGGTAGTATTGAGTGTACAGAAGGTTTTCCTAGGTTTCCTCAACCCAACGATGACTGATCCCCTCAGCCCGATTGTGCTACCGCCCCCCGAGGATGCCCTACAGGAGGGGCAGTGGCTCAAGGCGGCGTTGCTCACCTGGCTCAATGCCGAATATCTACCCGAGCCTGCTAACCACACCATTGCCGAGCGCGCCTCCCAGGTGTTTGTGCGCCAGCGCATGGAGGGCGAAAATGACGTGGGTTGTCTGGTGATGGCGATTTTGACCGAAATGCAGGCCTTTGACTTTTCCGAAAGTTTCTACGGCGAGTTTACCGTGGCCAACGCCGTCGGCGATCTGCTGTTCGACAGCCTGGGCATCGACCGCTGCTGCGGTCGCTCCACCACCCTCGAAACCAGTCGCGTCGGCAAGCTGCCCGAGCACGGCTCAGAAAACCTCTAGGACGCCTTCAGAGCCTATGACAATCTTGACCCTAACCCTTGACCCAGTGGTGCAGCTCACCCGTGAGCAGTTCTATGACCTGTGCAAAGTCAACCACGACATTCGCCTAGAGCGCAGCAGTACAGGAGATCTGATCCTCATGCCACCCACAGGATGGGAGTCTGGTCGTCAAAATTCTAAGCTCAATTTACGGGTAGGGGCCTGGGCCGAACAAGATGGCACGGGCATTGTATTTGATTCTTCCACCGGGTTCTCGCTCCCCAATGGAGCCGACCGATCGCCAGATGTGGCCTGGGTAGAAAAGACGCGCATTGAAGCCCTACTCCCGGACCCCGCCAGATTTTTACCCCTAGCTCCCGATTTTGTGATTGAGCTGCGATCAGCCACCGACAAACTGGCCACGCTGCAGCACAAGATGGCCGAGTATCGCGACTGTGGGGTGCGGCTGGGATGGCTGATTGACCCCCAAGAGAAACGGGTGGAAATTTATCGCCTAGGGCTACCCACCGAGTATCTCAGTCAGCCCGATCAGCTCTTTGGAGAAGGTGTGCTACCCGGCTTTGTGCTCACGCTAGCCGAGATTTGGGGATAGCGGGTTGCTCGACCGCGGCCAAAGCAATAATCGTAAAAGCAAAGGAGGCATGAGCAACGCCCATACCTCCCTGAGATTTCATAACTTAACCTGCTCTACCAGCTGGATTTAACCACACCGGGAAGCAAACCCTGGTGAGCCATTTCGCGCAGCTTGTTGCGGCACAGGCCAAAGTCGCGGTAGTAGCCGCGGGGCCGACCGGTCATCCAACAGCGATTGTGCAGGCGAGTCGGCGCGCTGTTGCGGGGAAGCTGCTGAATTTTGCGGTGAATTGCCACCCGTTCCTGCTGGTTCTCAGCGTTGTTGAACTCTTCCAAGAGCGCCTGGCGCTTCTTGGCGTACTGCTCAACGATTTTTTCGCGCTTGCGCTCCCGCGCAATCATGCTTTTCTTGGCCATTGGGTTTCTCTAGTCGTAAGACCTTTTATCACAGACACAGTCTACTACTATACGCGACACAAGCCGCGAGAGTAAACCCCAGCCGTTCTTTTTTATGGGGGTAGTACGCCGCAGGTTTGTATACAACTGGAAATAGAGCCATGGCCATGGTAGACCCTGCCCTGGCTCCACCAATCCCGCCCCGGTACGGTTTTCTGCCCTCGGAATGGCTCCGTGGCCCCACTACAGTAAAACCAGAGATTTTTTGTTGTCGAGAAAATAGATAAGGAGACAGAGCGATGGTGAGCCTAATTTCCTGGGGGCTGTTTGCCTGGGCCATCGGCATCGTAGTGGTGCAGTTCGTGAGCTAGAGTCCTGATTCGATATAGCCCTGTTTGATATAGCCCTTAGGGATAGACCCCATGCCCGTTTTAGCTCCGGTGGTAACGACCCCCAGCGATCGCTTCGAGTATGTTCCGCCTGTCGCCGCCCACAAGGCCCAACGCATTTTGGTCAAACCCAATCTGGGCTACCCGGTAGGGCCGCCCGCTACCGTCAGTATGGCGGTGCTGGGGGAGGTGGTGCGATCGCTCAGGCAGCACAGCCCCAAGGCCGAGATTCTAATCGTCGAAGGGGTTTGCTCTAAGGTGGCCTTCGACATCATCATGGCCAAGGTTGGCGTTCACCGGCTCTTGGGCGAGGGGGTGCAGCTGCTCAACGCCGACGAGCTAGGCCTGGCAGAATACCCCAACCGCTCGCCCAGCCCGGTGCGGTTTAAAACCATGTGGGCACCCAAGCTGCTGCAAGAGGTTGACTGCTGCCTGTCGGTCAGCGCCTTTAAGCGCACCCAACTCAAGGGCGCACCGCTGATTTCGGCCTCCCTCAAAAACCTCTACGGCCTGTTTCCCCGAGAGCGCTACAAAGCCCGCAGCCCTAATTCCCGAGGGCAGCTGCACCGTCCCTCAGTGCCCCTAGTCTTGCAGGATGTTTACTACACCCTGGGTCACTTCTTTGCCGGTGGTGTGGTGGACTGCACCGAAAAATTCATCAGCCGCGACTGGCAGCCCGATCGCGGCAGCGGCATCCCCATTGGCCAGGTAATCTATGGCGACAGCTTGCTGGCAGTAGACCGCGCCGCCTGCCAAGTCGGCCAAGAAGACACCCCCGACTACATCACTGCCCTAGAGCAGATGACAAGTACAGCCCAACCTTCCCCAAACCCAAAACCCAACACCCAACACCCGAACCCCGAAACCCACTCCTATTGAGAAAAAATAAACGTAGGCGCCACATCCTCAGGGCGGTAGCCAGCGGCACTACAACGGCTCATTGACTCAGCCGGGGTCAGGGTCGCGGCGGCGGCCACCCCCACCACGCAGCCGGCAAAGCGCACGGGCAAAATGCTGCGGCGGCAGTTGTTCAGCACTGCTGTGGAACTGGCAATCTCAAGACTTTGGTGAATATCGCTGACGCAGGTGGCCAGCTCCTGGGGGCGGCGATCACGCTGACAGGCCAGCAGGGCTTGCTCAGCATCGATATCGGCGACGCCGACCACGTCGAGGGTGCAGCTCGACAGATCGGCAGGGTGTAGGGCCTTGCCGCAGGCCGCCGCCGCTGCCCCGCCATCTATACCCGCTTCGATCAGGCGGCTGGTGCAGACCTCAAAATCGTTGGCGATCACGCGGGGAGCGGCCAGCAGCACCAGGGGAGTTGCCAGCCCGGCAATCAGGGCAAACGGTATTGTCGAGCACTGGCGGCAGGTAGCAAAAGCAGAAAAATGAACCATAACAGAACGTTAAAGGTTATGTCGCTTAGTTAACAGTCTTAATCGGTGGTTACAGACTGTTGGTCAACTAATTACAGAGAATTAATTCGGCAGAGTTAGTCTTAGATTGGCATTGGGTAGCCAATGCCACCGTCCCCAATGTTTCTAGCCGGTGAATCTTCTACAGTGAAGAGTAGCAGGAAAAACTCCATAGCGTGACGCAGAGGTTAAGGCAGTATGCACCTGAGTGACATAACTCACCCCAATCAACTCCACGGTCTGACCATTCGGCAGCTCGAAGACGTGGCCCGCCAGATTCGCGAAAAGCACCTTGAGACCGTGGCGGCCAGCGGGGGGCACCTCGGCCCAGGGCTGGGGGTAGTAGAGCTAACCCTAGCCCTGTATCAAACCCTTGACCTGGACCGCGACAAGGTCACCTGGGACGTGGGCCACCAGGCCTATCCCCACAAGCTGATCACCGGCCGCTACCACGACTTTCACACCCTGCGCCAAAAAGATGGCGTAGCGGGCTACCTCAAACGCAGCGAAAGCAAATTTGACCACTTCGGCGCGGGTCACGCCTCCACTAGCATTTCGTCGGCCCTGGGCATGGCCCTGGCCCGCGATTTGACCGGCGACAACTACAAAGTGGCGGCCATCATCGGCGACGGCGCGCTCACGGGTGGCATGGCCCTGGAGGCGATCAACCACGCCGGACACCTGCCCAACACCAACCTGCTGGTGGTGCTCAACGACAATGAAATGTCGATCTCACCCAACGTGGGGGCGATTCCGCGCTACCTCAACAAAATGCGCCTCAGCCCGCCCGTCCAGTTTCTCACCGACAACCTCGAAGAGCAGTTTAAGCAGCTGCCCTTTGTGGGCACCTCCCTATCGCCCGAGTTAGACCGGGTCAAAGAGGGCATGAAGCGCCTGGCGGTGCCCAAGGTGGGGGCCGTGTTTGAAGAACTGGGTTTTACCTACATGGGGCCAGTGGATGGCCACAAACTACAGGAGCTGATTGACACGTTTAAGGAGGCCCACAAGCACACCGGCCCGGTGCTGGTGCATGTGGTGACCACCAAGGGCAAGGGCTATGCGATCGCCGAAAAAGACCAGGTGGGCTACCATGCCCAGTCGCCCTTTAACCTGTCTACCGGCAAGGGGATGCCCTCCACCAAGCCCAAGCCCCCCAGCTACTCCAAGGTGTTTGCCGAAACCCTGATCAAATTAGCCGAAGACAATCCCAAGATTGTCGGTATCACCGCCGCCATGGCCACGGGCACCGGGCTAGACAAGCTCCAACAAGCCCTTCCCAAGCAGTACATCGACGTCGGCATTGCCGAGCAGCACGCGGTGACCCTGGCGGCGGGTCTGGCCTGCGAGGGCATGCGTCCGGTGGCGGCGATCTATTCCACCTTCCTGCAGCGCGGCTTTGACCAGATTGTCCACGATGTCTGTATTCAAAAGCTGCCGGTGTTCTTCTGCCTCGACCGGGCGGGCATTGTCGGAGCCGACGGGCCGACCCACCAGGGTCTCTACGACATCGCCTACCTGCGCTGCATTCCCAACATTGTGCTGATGGCCCCTAAGGACGAGGCTGAACTCCAGCGCATGATTGTGACCGGCATAGAGTACAAGCAAGGGGCGATCGCCATGCGCTACCCCCGCGGCAGCGGCTACGGTGCCCCGCTGATGGAAGAAGGTTGGGAACCCCTACCCATCGGCAAGGCCGAGGTGCTGCGCCGGGGCGACGATCTACTGCTGCTGGGCTACGGCTCCATGGTCTACCCCGCCATGCAGACCGCCGAAATTCTCAGTGAGCACGGCATTGAGGCCACCGTGGTCAACGCCCGCTTCGCCAAACCCCTCGACCAGGAGCTAATTTTGCCTCTGGCGCGGGAAATTGGCAAGGTGGTGACCTTTGAAGAAGGCTGCCTGATGGGCGGCTTTGGCTCCGCCGTAGCCGAGTCGATTTTAGACGCTCAGGTGCCCGCCTCGGTGCTGCGTATCGGCGTGCCCGATGTGCTGGTCGACCACGCTACCCCCGACCAGTCGAAGGCATCGCTGGGGCTGACCCCGCCCCAGATGGCCGAGCGCATTCTCGCTACCCACCAGGTCGAGAAGCCCGTGCTGGTGCGCTAAAAAAAACTGGGGGCCCGGAGGAACGTTTCCTCCGGCCCCCCCAGGGACTGCGAGCAGGCCATAAACCTAAGCGCTATGGTCATTGTCGTGTTGGTGAGGCTCCTAATCAAACGAGCACTGCACCGTGATTTTTAGATTGCTCTCTGCGGTGCCTTTCGTAACGTAGGGAACTCCTGCCTCTCCGCCGACCTTGAGGCCAAACTCAAGGGTGACTTTTTCGACATTGGCGGTGGCCATGTCTTTGAAGGCGTTCATGGTGTAGGTGGTGTAGGTGCGAATGGTGCTTTCAATGGCCTTAAAACTCTGGGCCGCATGGGCCTGAACGGCCTGGCTAGGCATGCCCAACCCCTTGGCGGTGCGGGTGGTTTCGCCGTAGGTTTCTGAGCCAGAGGGGGCTGGGGCAACCACGTCTTCGGTGGCTTCCATGTAAATCTCGGTGCCATCCTCTAGGCGGATCGGGACCAGTTGAGTCATATTGCACACTCCGATGGTTAAGATGCGTATCCACCCGCTAGCATGCCCGAACCAGCGCAGGTCTTACCATGGCTGGCGATCGCACCTGTGACGATAGGTTTTCCGTACCCTGACCACACCCCCAGAGCCGCCAATTTTGTTTATAAAAAGAAAGGGAGTTTTGGTAGACGGGGGCGGCAATGGCTGATTTAGTAACCGATTCATACATCAGCGATGGCGAGTTTTTGTACCCCGCTGAAGATGCTCAGCAGATTTTGAGTCTGGCGATCGCCACTCAAACCGAGTCGGGCGAACTCTCCCGCACCCAACTGCTAGAAATCGCCGAGGAGCTGGGCATCGCTGCCGACACCCTCACCGCCGCCGAGCGCGAGTGGGACGTCAAAAAGTATGAGCTAGCCGACCAAAAGCTGTTCGATAGTCAGCGTAGGCAGCGATTTCAGCACGGGCTGGCTCAATTCGTCATATTTGGCGGTTTCTTGCTGCTGTTCTTGGTGCTGACCGGCGGCGTTGGGTTTTGGGGTGGGCTGGTGAAGTTTTTGCTTTATCTTGGCGTTGCCCCGTGGGGCATCAAGCTCAGCTGGGATGCCTGGCGCATCTATCGGCCCAATGAGTATGCCTACCGCAGAGAGTTTCAGCGCTGGCGGCGCAAGCAGCAGATGCAGCGGGCCGTGGGTGGCGTCATGCGGCGGCTGTTGGGGTCGGCGTAGCGTTAGCTTGCGCTGCCCACCCTACGGCCAAAACAGTGGCCTAAGATGGTGAGAAACCCATTGCAGAATGTCATGGTTATTGCTGCGCCAGAGCCCAAGTCTGACCTGCGCCCGGTGGGAGAACAGCGGGTACTGCTGCGGGGCGTCTCTTGGCAGGGATACTTACAAATTTTAGACGCACTGCCCCAGTCTCGCGGGTCGCGGCTCACCTACGACGACGGAGTTTTAGAAATAACCGTGCCCCTAGAAGATCATGAGTTTTCGGGTCGGCTGATAGAGCGGTTTATTTTGACCCTCGTTGAACTCATGGGTCTGCGGATCAAAACCATGGGGTCAACCACCATGAACTACCCTGGCCTCAAAAAGGGGGCCGAACCCGACAACGCCTACTACATTCAAAATCAACCCCTGGTGAAGGGGCGCAATGTGGTGTTTGGCGCAGACCCACCTCCTGATCTAGTCGTTGAGGTCGACATTACCCACACCGACATTGCCAAAAATCAATTTTACGCCAGCCTGGGGGTGCCTGAGTTTTGGCGCTTCAACGGCAAGGTGTGGCGCGTTTATGCTTTGCAAGACGGCGTCTATAGCGAGGTAGCGCTCAGCCCGACGTTTCCCCAGGTGCCCAAGGCACAGCTCTATACATTTCTTGCAACCGCCAAGGATGACGAAATCACCGCTGTGCAAGACCTGCGGGCTTGGTGGCAAACCCATCGCTAAGGCGCTAGAGCATCGGTACGGTACGGCTAAAAACCCGGTTTCTTCATCGCTGATCTAACGACATGACTAGCCTCAGCTCGGGATAACGCCGTCCCCTCTTGGGAGGGGTGCCCGGAGGTCGGGGTGGGTCAAACCTACGGCAAAATACAAGTCTCTTGATGCGGTAAGTGGTCCTGCTGGCATAGACCAACCCACCCCAAACCCTCCCAGGAGGGGACAATGGGCCTGCTTTGTCAAGAACTTTTCTTATCCCGAGCTCAGGTTGACTAGCCTTCTGCCCCAGAAACCGGGTTTCCGTACCGGCGTTCTATGCTGTTTGCAAAGCCCAGGGATTACGCCCTGGGGCGACTTTTGCTCACGTCCTCAACATTCGCAGGCCGTTGAGGGTAACCAGTAGGGTCGAGCCTTCGTGCCCCAGCACGCCGGCGGGCAGGGTGAGTTGGCCGAAGAGGTTGGCCACCATCAGCAGCCCGACAGAGATTAAAGCCAGGGTGATGTTTTGGCGAATGATGCGTTGGGACTTTTGCCCAATGCTGATCGCCTGCTCTAGCTTTTCGAGGCGATCGGCCATCAGCACAATGTCGGCGGTCTCTAGGGCCACGTCGGACCCGGCCCCGCCCATGGCAATGCCCACCGAGGCCTGGGCTAGGGCGGGGGCGTCGTTAATGCCATCCCCCACCATGGCGACGGTGCGGTACTGCTGTTGCAGGCGCTTGATCACATCGACTTTGTCTTCGGGCAGCAGGTCGGCATAGACCTCGGTGACGCCGGTGGCAGCGGCGACGGTGGCGGCGGTGGCGCGGTTGTCGCCGGTCAACATCACCATGGCTGGAATGCCACGGCGGCGCAGGGTGTGCAATAGCGCCGCCGCCTGGGGCCGCACCCGGTCGGCCACGGCCAGCAGGCCTAAAATTTGCTGCTGACGGCGTACCCAAATCACGGTTTTGCCGGCGGTTTCTAGCCGTTGACTGGTCTGAAGCAGGGCCGGGTCGATGGGGGTGGCTAAGTCAGCCGTGACGTAGGCCAGCTTTCCCACCTGCACCAGCAGGCCATCCAGTTCGCCGCGAATGCCCTGGCCAACGCTAGCCTGCACCGCGACTGCCGGGGGTAGGGTGAGCTGCCGCTGGTGGGCGGCGGCGACTACGGCCTGGGCGATGGGGTGCTCGGAGTAGGTTTCGAGGGCAGCGGCGATTTGCAGCAGCTGCTCGCGGGGAATGGTGGCGGCGGGAACTTGGTCGCTGACGCTCAAAATGCCGGTGGTCAGGGTGCCGGTCTTGTCAAAGGCGATCGCCTTGACCTGGCCAATGGTTTCTAACTGCGCCCCATCTTTAAACAAAATGCCCTGTCTGGCCCCCCGGGCAATTCCCGACAGCAGAGCGGGCATAATCGACGCCATCAGGGCACAGGGGGAGGCGACCACCAAAAAAATCAGCGCTCGGTAGATGGTGGTCTCCCAGGTCCAGCCGACCAGCAGCGGCGGTAGGGTGGCCAACAGCACTCCGGCCCCCACAATCACCCGAGCGTAGCCCCGCTCAAACTGCTCTAGAAATTGCTGCGATCGCGGCTGACTGGTTTTGGCCTGCTCGACCAGCTGAATCACTCGCTGAATCAGGCTGCTCTCTGGGGGTTTGTGGAGGTCTACCATCAGCACCCCGCTGCCGTTGATGGTGCCCGCAAATACCTCATCGCCCACGGTCTTTTCCACCGGCAGTGATTCTCCCGTAATCGGGGCCTGGTTGACGGTGCTGTCGCCCTCGGCCACTAAGCCATCGGTGGGGATCAAGTCCCCCGGTTTAATCAAAATGCGATCGCCCACCCGCAGCTCCGCAGTAGCCACCTGTCGTTCTTGCCCCTGCACCAGCATCCGGGCCTGGTCGGGGGTCAGCTGCATCAGGCTGCGAATATTGCGCTCGGTGCGATGCATGGCGATGTTTTCTAGGGCACCGCTGAAGGCAAAAATCAAGATCAGCACGGCCCCATCCACCAGCAAGTGGTAGTCCTGCTGCCACAGGCCCAGGGCCGCCGCCCCCAAGGCCGCCACGATCATCAGTAAGTCCACATCCAGCTCGCGCTCTTGCCACAGGGTGGTCAAGCCCTCCCGGGCGCTGGCGTAGCCGCCAATGACATAGGCGGCAAACAGCAGCCAGACCCCCAACTCCAGCCAGTGCACCTGAAGCGCCAGCCAGCCCAACCCCATCAACCCGGCGCAGAGTCCGGCGGCGACGGCCTCCGGGTAGGTCTGCATCCAGGGGGGCAGCCTTTTTTGGAGGGTTTTGTGTAGGGGGATGGGCAGATAGGCCATGGGAACCTGGGCAAGGAACTCCCCCAGGGTAAACATTGACGTCAATGTTAATGTCAAGGGGTAATGCCAACGCCACTTAACGCCGTCGAGCCGGTGCCGTGACTATGCCACCCCAGACATCCCCCCAGACATCCCCCCACCCCAAGTCAAATTTCACTATCAAAGCCCTCACCGAAGCAGTGGGCCATGGCACCACCACCCGCATGGTGCGGCACTATCACCAGATTGGCCTGCTGCCCCAGCCAGCCAGGTCTGAGGGCAACTATCGGCTGTATAGCGAGGCCGATGTGCAGCGGTTGCAGCAGATTGTGGCCCTGAAGCAGCAGGGGTTTCAGTTGGCCCACATCCAGCAAATGCTGGCCACAGAATCCGATGCAGCTCAGGCGGATCCATTAGTAGAGCAGTTGCAGCGTCAGTATCAGACGGTGTTGCAGCAGTTGGTGCGACTGCGGCAGACGGCAACGGCCCTGGAAGGGCTGCTGGGTCGCGATCCGTCTTGTCAAACCATGCAGGCCGAGGCTTTGGCCCAACTGCGGTTGCTAGATGTGGAAACCCAGAGCGCTCAAACCCTGGCGGCGGATCTGTGGCAGCACCTCGATGGCGCGGTGGCCGATCATCCCGAAGATTTTCAGGCGGCGCTGCAACGGCTGTTGCCCGATCTGTCCCAGCGCCCCGAAATTGAGGTCGATGTGCTGTCTCAGATGATTTTGGCCTGTGGCGATGTGGGGTTGTCGGCCTTTGTGCGCTTTAGCCCGGATGCGATTAAGGCGGCCCGGCAGGCGTTGGCCCAGGGCTGCACGGTGGTGGGGGATGTGCCGGCGGTGGTGGCCAGCTTTGACCAGGCTCGGCTGACCCATTTGGGCTGTCGCTGGCAGGCGCTAATCGACAACGGTCACATCGACAGTGCCGCTGATGCAGAGCAGCAGTTTTGGCACAATGCCATCGGGCAGCGTCAGCTAGAAACTCTGGTGGAGGGCAATATTTGGGTGGTGGGCTATGCTCCGTCTGTGCTGCTGGGGCTCTGTGATGCGATGGCCGAAGGCCGGTCTTTGACCATCGCCAGCCAAAAGCTGCGACCCGCCCTGGTGATTGGCCTACCGCTGGGTTTTAGCCATGCCCCGGCCGCGAAACGGCGGCTGATGCAGCAGGGGGTGCCCTACATCACCACAGACTGCGCCCTGGGCGGCGGCTTGCTAGCCGCCGTGGCCCTAAACCAGTTGGCGGCCTCGCTGATTGAAAAGCCCGACTGCCACTGCTATTTGACCAACGCGGGGGCCTAAACCAGCCCCATCTAAACCAGCCCCATCTAAACCAGCCATGTTCACCCCACTGATGTGGTTGGGGGTTGGCGCTGCTATTGGCCGATCAGCCTGGGATTGCGTTGCTGATCTTGTTTGTCTGGGCCTAGATCTGCTATGGTCACGGCTATGAAGGGGAGTAGCTGCTGACTGCGGTCAGACGTTCTGGGTCAACATACTGGCGATGAGCCTGGCCCGAACATTGCGATCTGGATTGCCCTAGGGACGAACTGCCCCAGGCAATCGGCGCAATTCGCGAGACCTTCACTTAGTTCACGTCTAGCAAGATGTGGGCTTGGTGAGGTCTTTGTTTGTCTCCCCAGGTTCCCTCAAGCTAGGCCGTTTGCTTGAGAGGAGCCCAACATGTTTTTTTCTGACTTGTTTACCGCTTTTACCGCTGGCCTGCTGCTGGTGGGTTTTGCAGAACTCGGCGACAAGACCTTCTTTATCGCCGCGTTAATGGCCATGAACCACTCCCGGCGACTGGTGTTTGCCGGAGCCTTTGGGGCCCTGGCGGTGATGACCCTGCTGGCGGTGAGCGCCGGGCAGGTGATTGGCCTTTTGCCCACCCGCTGGGTGCACCTTGGGGAAGTGGTGTTGTTTGCTGGCTTTGGCCTGAAGATGCTGTATGTCGGCGCTTGCATGGGGGACAACTGCCCCGATGACGATGAGGCCGAGGAAGCCAAGGCGGCGATCGCGGCGGCAGAGGCCGGTCAGGTCGATCCCCAAGCCCTGTCAGCCCTGGGCATTGTCGGCAAAGCCTTTGGCCTGGTTTTCTTGGGAGAGTGGGGCGATCGCACCCAAATTACCACGGTGATGCTGGCGGCTAGCCACCCGCCGGTAGGCGTTGCCTTTGGGGCACTGTCGGGCTTTTTTCTCTGCATTGGCCTGGCGGTGGTGGCGGGGCGGCTGGTGGCGGGGCGACTGTCAGAGCGGTTTATCACCCTCTTTGCCGGGGCCTTGTTTCTGGTGTTTGCGATCGCCGCTGCTTGGCGAGGTCTGGGTTAGGGGGCGGAGCCACTCCCGCAAGTGATCCGCAGGCGAATGGAGTAGAGGGATGACCCCCGCACTAGCTTTTCGCTCCAGCCCTGGTCGCGGTTGAGCAGGCCGCCCACCCCGGCCTGCTCGAGAATGGTTGCGGCTGTTTCTCCCCAGAGAGAGCCACAGCCGCAGGAATAAGTGGGACGCAAACCTACTCACCTAACGCATTAGGCGGCAGCAGCCCTTGGACTGCTTGCCCTGGCACGGCTTCAGCAAAGCAAAACAGGCACAAGGCAAAGCCAGGTAGCCTAGAACCCTAGGTTCATACCAAATCCTATCTGTACAACCCCCTTCGTAGGGGCATTGCAGTGCAATGTCCCTACGAAGTATCCGTTTTGAATAACTAATAAATTCACGCACAAACACTGTCGACCGATTTTGCCGATTGCACGCGGGATTTGATCCAGCTAAACCAGGCCTCCAACCCTTCACCCGTTTTTGCAGAGACAGAAATGATCGTCACATTGGGGTTCATCTGCCGCACGTTGGCTGCAATCTGCTCAATGCTCACATCTAGATATGGGGTCAAATCCACCTTTGTGATCAGCAGGCAGTCGGCTTCTTGAAACATGATCGGATACTTGAGGGGCTTATCTTCTCCCTCGGTAACGCTCAGCAGCGCTACTTTGGCATGTTCGCCCACCTCAAACTCGGCGGGGCACACCAGGTTGCCCACATTCTCCACCAGCACCAGATCGAGGGCGTTGGGGTCGTAGCTGTGCTCCAGGGTGTGGATCCCCCCCGCCACCATCTTGGCGTCGAGATGGCACGATCGCCCCGTGTTGATCGCCACCACTGGCACCCCGTACTGGCGCAGGCGATCAGCATCCAGCTCGGTGGTCATGTCGCCTTCGATGACTGCGATCGCCAGATTCCCATGCAGCCCCGCCAGGGTGCGCTCCAGCAGCGCCGTCTTCCCCGCCCCAGGGCTGCTCATGATATTCATGCAGGTGATGCCCCAGCGGTCAAAGTGGGCGCGGTTGTGGTCAGCCCCGGTCTGGTTGACGTGGAGCAGATCGATTCCTAAAGCAGCGTCAAAGGTTTGGTGCATGATTTAATTAATAGATTGCAAGACGCCAAGTCGAGTTTGAACGGATTGCCACATATCGTAAAAGGCGCTCCACTCAAAGAAATCAATGCCATCGCCCAGCTCTCCGGCATTGAACTGTTGATAGAAGGTGTCTGAGGGCATCTGATACTGGGTTTCGTAGGCTTGGAGCTTGGCCTGGAGGTCTGAGGTCTGTTGCAGAGCTTGGCCATGCTCTAACTCGATGATTTTGGCGAGGGAACGCTCCATAAGATCGCTGTGGTAGCCCCTTTGATAGAGGGCGTTGAGCACCTGCAACTGATCTAAGAAGCGATTTTGAGAGGTCATGGCTGGTGGCCTATTGCCTTTATCTAAATCTCAGTTTATCTCAGGCCTAAAGGAGAGATGTTGAGCTAGTCGCCTCCGCATACTCTACCCGATCAATTTTTAGCTCGCGCCCCGAGCGAATGTCGCCCATGGGCGACTTGCAGGTGGGGCAGGCGTATTGCAGACCAATTTCGGGCCGATACTCGCTCTGGCAGTCGTGACAGTAGGCAATCAGCGGCGTTTCGCTGATCACCAGCTCGGCCCCGTCCAAAAACGTGCCCTTGGTCTGCACCTCAAAGGCAAACTGCAAGCCCACCGGCTCCACGCAGGTAAACTTGCCCACCGTCAGGTGAACTTTCTCAATTGCAGGCTGCCCAGGCTGCGCTTCCCACCAGTCGCGCACGGTGAGAATGAGAGCCTTAGTCATATCGGTTTCATGCATGGGGCTTCCCTACTCCCAAGGCTCGTCCACGTTCATATTCGCCTCTTCGTGAATGTACGACGGCTTCTCGCGGCGGGGTAGCTGGCCCGATTTCACTAAATGGGCCATGGTGTCGCAGATCACGCGGGTGGCCATCAGCGCGGTCATGTCGCTGACATCGTAGGGGGGCGACACCTCCACCACTTCGATGCCGCAGACGGTGGTTTCTTGAATGATGCGCTTGAGCAGATAGAGGGCCTCGCGGGGCAGCAGGCCGCCGGGTTCGGGCCAGCCGGTGCCGGGCACAAAGCCCGCGTCGATGCAGTCGATGTCGAAGCTGATCCAGACGCAGTCGGTGCCGTCGGTGGCGCGGGCGATCGCAAAATCAGCGGCCGCATCGAGGCCCATTTCGGTGATGTCGGTGACGGTGAGAATGTTGGTGGCCCGCTCGCGGCAGACCTTCACCCCCTGGCGGGGTACCTGCCAGCCGCCGATGCCCAGCTGCACCAGGTTCTTGGCCGGGGCGTTGGCCATGTTGGTGGCATGGAACCAGGGGCAGGTGTGCATGCGCTCATCCAGGTCGGTCTCCTGGGTGTCGACGTGGCGGTCAAAGTGGATGATGCCCACTTTCTTGTCGCCCAGGTGGCGGCAGATGCCCCGCACCGTGGGGAAGCCGATGGAGTGGTCGCCGCCCAGCAAGATCGGGAGCGCGCCGGAGGCAAACACATGGGCCACACCCTTGGAGATCTGGTCGAAGGACTTCTCGTTGTTGGCGGGGATGGTGAACACATCGCCCACGTCGCAGAGGGTGATGCTTTCGCGCAGGTCAATCCCCATCTCAAAGTTGTAGGGGGTGTAGAGGGCCGAGATGCGGCGAATGCCCTGGGGGCCAAAGCGGGTGCCGGGGCGGTAGGTGGTGCCGCTGTCGTGGGGAATGCCGACGATCGCCACGTCAAACTCGCCCACCCGGCGCACATCTTCGATGTAGGGCGCTTTGAGGAAGGTGTTAATGCCCGCGTAGTGGGGCAGCTCGCCGCGAGAGAAGGTGGGAATGGTGCGATCACGAATGCTCGCCGCCGCCTCTAGGCCGTACTCCAGCCCCTGGGAGACCTCCTGCTGCCAGCCGGTCATCGGCAGACGGGCCTCCATCTCCAGGGCGCGCTGGGCCTCGGAGGAGCTGCCGTTGGGGCTTTGAAATACGGGATCGTTCGCAGATTCGGTCATGGGTAAAGCCTCACAGGGGTGCAATATGCCAGGTAAATCGCAATCTTAAACAGAGCAACTAAAACGCCCGAGAGATTAAAGACGTTGATCTCTCAACCTCTCTCAATCTCCCGGGCTTTTATCCCGCCGTGTAGCTGGCCATAAATATAAGACTGCGCCAACCCGCCTCTCTCGGACCAGGCACCTAGCCCTACAGCCAAGCCGGAACCCTAGAGGCTCAAATTTTTAATTGAGCCTACTCTAAGCCCAGAACTAGCTCTGGTCAAGCACCGCATTTTGGGTAGAGTCTGAAGGGGTGGCTGAGCCGCTGCGAGGGCGAAACAGGTGGGTGTGATCGGGGTTGTAGAGGCGCGATCGCACTTTTTGCCCCCGCAGGGCTGGGCTAATCACGTACAGCGTGGTGCGAATCAGGTCTTGTTCGCGGGTGGTTTTGGCCATCTCCGCTAGCGGCACCACCAGCAACTGCTCATCGGGCCAGCCGATGCGAAAGCAGATCGCCACCGGGGTATCCGGCTCGTAGTGCTTCAGCAGCTGTGCTTGAGACTCTTCCACATGGCGGGCGCTGAGGTAGAGGCACAGGCTGGTCTTGTGGGCCGCCAGACTGGCCAAATCCTCCGCCTCGGGCACCTGGGTGCGGCCGCTGATGCGGGTGAGAATGATCGACTGCACCAGCCCCGGAATGGTCAGTTCGGCGTTGAGCTTGGCTGCCGCCGCCTGGTAGGCACTGATGCCCGGCACCACCTCAAAGGGCACCTCCGCCTCGGCCAGCGCCTGAATCTGCTCGTGAATGGCGCTGTACAGGCTCGGGTCGCCCGATTGCAGGCGAACCACCGATTTTCCGGCCCGCACCCGCTCCACCATCAGCGGCAGAATGCTTTCCAGGGTCATGGTCGCGGTGCCAATGCGCTCGGCGTCGGGGTGAGTCCAGGCGAGAATTTGCTGGGGCACCAGGGAGTTGGCGTAGAGAATCACATCGGCCTGGCTGAGCATGCGCTGGGCCTTGACCGTCAACAGCTCTGGGTCGCCCGGCCCCGCCCCGACGATGTACACCCCCGGTGCCAGGGCCGCATCCCCATGGGGAGCATTTTGGGAAAAATCTTGAATTCTAGGGGAGGTCACAGGGCTAGCCATAGAGCAAAAGTCAACAATTCACACAGCCACTGGATCATAGCCAGTTTGTTTCAAGTATCCGTAAACCCCAGGTATTTCCCCGGAATTTCGCCGCCGCCTCAGGAGATGGGAACGGTAGATGCACCCTGATTCGGGCCTCTGAGGATAGCTAACTCCGGGGCTTTTTTTTTGACGCTGCACTAGCTCTTGGGTGTTGCCCGCGTGATACTCAGCCATCGCTTCTGCGGCTAGCTCAGCTAACAGATTCTGAGATGCAGCAAACGATCTATCCCAGCGGCTTTCGTCTTCGAGTTCTTCTAGAATCAGAGTTGCGATCGCATTCTGCTCATCCACCGATAGCGCTTTGATGCGGGCAATAGCTTGCTCAAGTAGTTCAGTCATCGTGATGCCGCTCCTCTGCCAGAGACTCCTCAATTATCGTCCCAGTTTGCAATGACCTGCCATCTCGCCCGCATTGATATTTTTCCGGTCAAGTCGCTGGATGGGGTTTCGGTGGCCCAGGCGACGGTACTGGGGAGTGGGGCACTGAAGGGCGATCGCACCTACGCCCTCTTCGATGCCCAAAACCGCTTCATCAACGGCAAGCGCAACGCCGCCATCCACCGCCTACGATCAGTCTTTTCTAACGATGGCGAGTCCATCACCCTGGCCGTTGATGGTGCCATCAACGGCGACACCCCAGCCGTCACCTTTCACCTGCAAGATCAGCGCCCAGCCCTAGAAGCCTGGCTCAGCGACTACTTTCAGCAGCCCGTCACCCTGCGAGCTAACCACGACCTCGGCTTCCCTGACGACACCGATGCCTCTGGGCCAACCCTAATCAGCACCGCTACGATCCAAACCGTCGCCACCTGGTACAACCTCACCCTCGACGAAACCCGCCGCCGCTTTCGCACCAACCTAGAGATCGACGGCGTGCCCCCCTTCTGGGAAGACCAGCTCTTCAGCGCCGACGGCAGCCCGGTTCGCTTTGCGATCGGCGACGTGGTGCTAGAGGGCATCAACCCCTGCCAACGCTGCGTGGTGCCCACCCGCGACACCCGCACCGGAGTCGCCACCAAAAGCTTTCAGACCAGCTTCACCCAGCAGCGAGTCGCCACCCTGCCAGACTGGTCACCTCGTCAGCGCTTCAACCACTTCTACCGGCTGGCAGTCAACACCAACATCGCCAACCAGCATGGGCAAATTCTCAAACTCGGCGATAGTGTTAGCGTAATTTGATATACGCCTCAGCCACTGCAAGGGGTATGTCTCCACAGATAGCCTACAAGCCGAGACCGATGCGAAGCGCGACATGCCGCCCACAGCCCAATACGTCCGTCGGGTCCAGGGCGGCGGAACGTCCCTGGTCGAGGGGGGCTGGGGACAATCGAAATGTCCCCAGCGGCAGATCTGGCTGTACACCCCAGGCTCTCGCTTCAAGGTACAGGCTATGACAACCTCCTCTAGAGACATCCCCAGACCAGCCTCTGCCTACATTCACATTCCCTTCTGTCGCCGCCGCTGCTTCTACTGCGACTTCCCCATCTCAGTACTCGGCAATCACCAGCGAGGCGAGACCTCCGGCACCGTGGCCAGCTACATCGATCTCCTCTGCGAAGAAATTGCCGCCACCCCAACACTGAATCAATCCCCCCTCAACACCGTATTTTTCGGCGGCGGCACCCCGTCCCTGCTCTCCGTCCCTCAGCTAGAAACAATCCTCACCCAGCTCGATCGCCGCTTTGGCATCGCCCCCACCGCCGAAATCTCCATGGAAATGGACCCCGGCACCTTTGACCTAGAACACCTCCAGGGCTACCTAGCCGCAGGCCTCAACCGCATCAGCCTCGGCGTTCAAGCCCTCGACGACACCACCCTAGAAAGCTGTGGCCGCTACCACCGCACCGCCGATGTCTATCGCTCTGTGGACTGGCTGCACCAGGTCGCCATGGCCAACTGGAGCCTCGATTTAATTTCTGGATTGCCCCATCAAACCCTGGCCGCTTGGGAAGCCGGGCTAACCAAAGCCGTAGCTCTACATCCCCACCACCTATCGATCTACGACCTCACCGTAGAACCCCAAACCGTTTTCGCCAAACGCTACCAGCCCGGCGATGCCCCCCTGCCCACAGACGAGCAAACCGCCACCATGTATCGGCTGGCCCAAACCTTTCTCACCGCCCGGGGCTACGACCATTACGAAGTCTCTAACTACGCCCAGCCAGGGCACCAATGTCAGCACAACCTGACCTACTGGCGCAACCAGCCCTACTACGGCTTTGGCCTCGGGGCGGCCAGCTACACCCAGCACCAGCGGGTCAGCCGTCCCCGCACCCTGGCGACCTATGGTGAGTGGGTCAAGGCCTTTCAGGCCGCTGGGGGAGTTCACAGCGAACCACCGACACCATCCCTGGAGCAATTGCTAGACCGGCTGATGCTGGGGCTGCGGCTAAAGGCGGGAATTGGTGGCGATGAGCTGCGATCGCATTGTTCTCCTAAAATCTGGGCCATTCTCCACCAAACCCTCAAGCCCCACATTGAACAGGGGTTTGTCATCGCTGAAGGAGACACCTGGGACAATTTCCACTGTTTGCGCCTCAGCGATCCCGAAGGTTTTCTGTTTTCTAATGTGGTGCTGTCTGACTGTTTTCGGGCCTTAGGAGACCTCGGTGATGGGTGAAGTGACTGTGCCTTCAATCTCCCTCACTGTATTGAGACAGCTTCGTTACAGCTTCTCCCAAAGGTGCATTGCTGCGCGAATGCACCCTACAGCTCACTCATCACCTCGCCACCCTCACCACCCCACCCACTCACCTACCTCACCCACTCACCGACCCTGCCCCAAAAGTACTCCCCACACTAATGCCCCGCCCCGCCTTTGCAGTAAAGTAGATCCCTGTGACATTTTTATGGCTGACCCATGCCCAAGGTTCTAGTTTCTGACCCCGTTGACCAGGCGGGCCTCGACATTCTCTCCCAGGTCGCCCAGGTGGATGTCAACACCAGCCTCTCCCCTGAAGAACTGGTGGCCACCATTGGCGACTACGACGCGCTGATGATTCGCTCTGGTACCAAGGTGACCAAGGCGGTAATCGATGCGGGCCAGAACCTCAAGATTATTGGCCGGGCCGGGGTCGGGGTTGACAATGTCGATGTGCCCGAGGCCACTCGGCGGGGCATTGTGGTAGTCAACTCGCCGGAAGGCAACACCATTGCCGCCGCCGAGCATGCCCTGGCGATGATGATGTCGATGTCGCGCTACATTCCCAGCGCCGATCGCTCCGTCAAGGGAGGCGAGTGGAAGCGCAAAGATTTCACCGGGGTCGAAATCTACAAGAAAACCCTGGGGGTCGTGGGCCTGGGCAAAATTGGCTCCCACGTGGCCACCGTGGCGCGGGCCATGGGCATGAAGCTGCTGGCCTACGACCCATTTATTTCTGCTGATCGGGCTGAACAGCTGGGCTGCCGCCTGGTGGATCTCGACCTGCTGTTCCGCGAGGCCGACTACATTACCCTGCACCTGCCCAAGACCCCCGAAACCACCCACCTGGTGAACGAAAAGGCCCTGGCCACCATGAAGTCCACGGTGCGGATCATCAACTGCGCTCGCGGCGGCATTATTGACGAGGCGGCCCTGGCCAAGGCACTGCGCGAGGGCACCATCGGCGGTGCAGCGCTGGATGTCTACGAGTCTGAACCCCTGGGCGAGTCAGAGCTGCGAGAGCTGGGCAAAGGAATCATTCTGACGCCCCACCTCGGCGCGTCTACCGAAGAGGCCCAGGTGAATGTGGCTATTGACGTGGCCGAGCAAATTCGTGACGTGCTGCTGGGGCTACCGGCCCGCTCGGCGGTGAATATCCCCGGTCTGCGCCCCGAGGTGATGCAAAAGCTGCGCCCCTACCTGCAGCTGGCCGAGACCCTGGGCAACCTGGTGGGGCAATTGGCCGGGGGCCGGGTCGAAGAACTCACCGTGCGGCTCCAGGGCGACATTGCTGGGGGCGACACCCAGCCGATTATGGTGGCGGCGCTGAAGGGCTTGCTCTCCCACGCGCTGCAAGAGCGGGTCAACTACGTCAATGCCTCAATTGAGGCCAAGGAGCGCGGCATTCATGTGATTGAGACCCGCGATGCCGACATTCGCGACTATACGGGGTCGCTAAACCTGTCGGCCAAGGGCAGCTTGGGTGAGCACTCGGTTACGGGTGTGCTGCTGGGGGGCAGCGAGATTCGCGTCACCGACATCGACGAGTTCCCGATCAACGTGCCGCCGACCCAGCACATGCTGTTTACCCTGCACCGCGACATGCCGGGCATTATCGGCAAGATTGGCTCGCTGCTGGGCAGTTTTAACGTCAACATCGCCAGCATGCAGGTGGGCCGCAAAATTGTCCGGGGCGACGCGGTGATGGCCCTCAGCCTTGACGATCCTCTGCCTGAGGGCATTTTGGAAGAGATTCTCAAGGTGCCGGGGATTCGCGATGCCTACACGGTTAATTTGTAGGATGGGCAAGGCGTAGGGCGTTGAAACTGCGGTGGGCTAACGCGATAGGCGGTGAGGTGGTGGTGGGCAGTGCCCACCCTACGGCCTTAGGCTTAAACCGAGTGCAGACCCAATTTTAATAATTGCGAGGCAATGCCGAGAATGGCTGTGGTCAACACCTGGTGGGAAGTAAAGGTACTGTGCGATCCGGCCCTGGAGGATACGGTTTTTTGGCGGTTTGACAGCTTTGGCAGCCAGGGCACCTCGACCCAGCAGCGGGGATCATCCTGCATTGTGCAGGCTTATTTTCCGCAGCATCGGCTGGAGTTGCTTGATTTGTCGGCTCTTGCCCTGTTGATCAAGCAGGATGCCCTTTGCAATAGCCAGCTGCTGCCTCGCATTAGCTGGCAGCTGATTGACGAAGAAGACTGGTCAAAGAGCTGGAAGGAGCACTGGAAGCCAGAACCGATTGGCGATCGCTTCCTCATCACCCCCGCCTGGCTAGAGCCACCGGACGACAACCAGCGGCTGGTGCTGCGCCTCGACCCAGGGGTGGCCTTTGGCACCGGTAACCACCCCACCACCCAGCTCTGCCTAGAGTCGCTAGAGATGCGGCTCACCTACGAGCGTACCGACGTCACCATTGCCGACATTGGCTGTGGCTCTGGCATTCTCTCGATTGGGGCGCTGCTGCTGGGGGCCAAAAAAGCCTACGCGGCAGATACCGACGATCTGGCGGTGCAATCGGCCATGGGCAACCGGGCGCTGAATGGGCTGACGGAGGCGGAGCTGCCGCTGCTGCACGGGAGTCTAGATGCGATCGCAGCCGCCATCCCCGCCCCGGTTGACGGCATCGTCTGCAACATTCTGGCCGAGGTAATCATGGATCTGATCCCTCAGATGCACACCATCGTCACCGCCGACGGCTGGGGCATTCTCAGCGGCATTTTGCTCGACCAGTCGAAGCTGGTAGCCGATACCCTAGAGCAGCACGGCTGGGTAGTGGCCACCCTCTGGCGGCGGCAAGAATGGTGCTGTCTCAACGTACGGCGCTCCCCAGATGGATCCTCGCAGTAACCTATGACCTCTTCTAACCTCAGCTTTGCTGCAAAAGTCATCCTCTTCTCGGGGGCGATCAGCACAGTCATTAAATACGCGCTGCCCACCCTGCTGGCAGACTCTGCCGCCGGGCAAAACCATCCCACTCTGGCGGTGGTGGTGGGGCTGCTGGTGGCACCCTCTCTGCTGATGAGCGGTCTATTTTGGCTGCGACGCGGCGGTAATCCTTAAGCTAGGCCCATGCGCACCATCGACAGCATTAACGACAAAATTTGCCAGGGCAAAGCGGTGGTGCAGACCGCCGAAGCGTTTAAGGTCTACGCCAAAGAGCAGGGGATCGCCGCCGCCGCCAAGGCGGTAGACGTGGTGGTCACCGGCACCTTTGAGCCGATGGAGTCATCGGGGGCGATGCTCAACCTGGGCCACACCGACCCGCCCATCAAGCTGCTGGAGTGCTACCTCGATGGCGTGCCCGCCTACGCTGGCTTTGGCGCGGTGGATGTGTGTCTGGGGGCGAGCCAGCCTACAGTGGCCGGGCGCGGTGGGGCCGATCTGGGCGACGCCGAGGCGGTACGCGAGCACGGCGGCGGCCACGTGATCGCCGACCTGATTGCCGGCCGCAGCGTGCCCCTACAGGCCACCGGCCACGGCACCGACTGCTACCCTCGTACGGCGCTCGAAACCACTATTACCCGCGACAGCATCAACCAGTTTTATTTGTTTAGCCCCCGCGGGCTGTATCAAAACTTTATTGTCGGCGTGAACGGGGGCGATCGCACCCTCTCCACCTACCTCGGCCCGCTGCAACCGCGCCTGGGCAACGCCGTCTACGCCAACCCCGGTGCCCTCTCGCCGCTGCTGAATGACCCTGACCTAGAGGCAATCGGCATCGGCACCCGGATTTTCTTCGGCGGCGGCGTGGGCTACGTGGCCTGGGAGGGCACCCAGCACTTTCCCCTCCAGCGGCGGCTGCCCAACCGCACCCCCATCGGCCCGGCCGCCACCCTGGCTCTGATCGGCGACGCCAAGCAAATGCTGCCCGAGTGGGTGCGGGGCTGCTACTTCAAGGGCTACGGCCCCTCGCTGATGGTGGGGGTCGGCGTGCCCATCCCCATGCTCAACGAGCAGGTGGCGGCCCACTGCGCCGTAGAAGATGCCGACATTGTGGCCCCGGTGATGGATTTTTCCATTCCTCGGCGGGTGCGGCCCACCTTTGGGCTGGTCAGCTACGCCCAGCTCAAATCGGGCAGCATTGCCATTGAGGGGCAGCCCGTGCGTACCGCACCGCTGGCCAGTATTTACCTGGCCCGTCAGGTGGCTAATCAGCTGAAGCAATGGATTGAGGCTGGAGAATTTGAGCTGGCGGCCCCGGTGGCGCCGCTGCCCCAGGACCGAGCCTTTTTGCCCCAAGATGCCATGGGCAGCTAGGGTCGATTACTTGTCTTGACTGGCTTCAGGGCTAACCTCGGGGGGGTGCTCCCGCTTTTTGGGGCGATCGCTGCCCGCCACCCCAGTGGGCTTACGGCTAGGCATTGGGGTCCGGCTAGGCCCGCTGCGCATTCCCGGCTTGCCGCTGCGCCGCGGCGCACCGCCGCTCCCCTTGGGGCGCTTCTTAGGCGGCACAATGCCCACCACAGTCGCTTCACTCAGCACCAGCACTTTAGCGTCGCGCTTCACTTTAAAGTCCCAGAAATAGCCGACTGTGCGGCCCTCAATGGTGCCGTGCAGCAGCAGTTTGAAGGGCTTGGCCGCGCCTGGGCTGCGCTTTGGCCCCTGCAAAATCTTGACCGCTATACACTTATCCTCTGGCGTGTACTTAATAACTTCGCCGCGAATGGAGAAGAAGTTGTCGTCAACGGGGGGCAGGTCAGCCAGGTCTGGAGTCGCCGCTTTTTCTGCGGTCTCTTCTGCGTCGCTGGCGGGGGCTTCCCCAGGTAGACCTAGGGTTTCTGGCTCCCAAACGCCGACGATTTGTAAGTGCAGGTCTTGGTCGTCGTTATCGAGCTCGCGGCGAGTGCGGGGATAGACCACCCACAGGTGAGGGGTCGATAGATCGATGTGCTTTTTCACCAGGCTGGTAATGCGCCCCAGCAATACCGAATCAATCACGTGGCCATCTTCAGTAGTGAGGTTGCCTCGGTTGAGCTGGTCGGCCTCGCTAGGCTCGTAGGTGCCTCGCACTAGGCCAATAGCCCGGTACTGCATCGGCTCGCTAGGGGGCGCAATGGGCTGGTAGCGATAGGCGTCAGGGTCTGGCTCAGCCACTACAGCGGCAGCGGGCTTGGCCGCTGCCGCAGGTTCGGGGGGCTTGGTCGCTGGTTTAACCGTCACCGCACTGGGCTCCGGGGCCACCGGAGGCCGGACCGGGCGCATTAGCGGTGGCTTCGCCGCCGCCCCTTGGCCATCGTTAAGTTTCGTATCGCTAGCTTTGATACCGCTTTTAGACGCGTCTTGCTCTGCAGAACCCATGACACCACCGATCCACTCTCAACATGAACTAGCCACCCGAGCGCAATGGCAAACTTGCGCATGACTTAGCCTGTAAGCCTAGCGTAACATCCACTGTTATATGCATTGTTAGGGTCAATCTTTAAGGGCAGCCAGCCTCACTCGTCAGGGGTTTAAAGTCTGATCGACGCAGCCACTCTATATAATTAGCCCCAATTAGCCCTCAACAGGTCAGACTCAAGGTCTTGCGATCGCACAGCCTACGGGGTGGTTGATCTAACTTTCCATCGCTGATGGTTAGCAATCCGTATTGTTTCTGAGTTTCTTGGCAATTTCTTTGTTACTGTAGCCCTGGCATTGGCTCAATACTGGCCTAGATTGAGGTCTGTCCCAGGCTCAGGTCTGTGGCCAAGCTCTAGCCTGGAGCTAAAGCGCTAAGATCATTGCCCTAGAGACATGGGCCTAAAGACATTGGCCCAAAGATATTTATTCTCCCTAGCCCCTTGCACCCCCAAATGAGGTAGACCCGTGACCGCAAACCGCAACCGTTGGCTCGTTGGCACCGTTTTAACCCTGGCCCTAGCTGCTTTCCTGTCGCTGTCGCTGCTGCCTTTTCTGGGCGGGGCTAGCAACCGTCGGGGGAACGATGCCGCCGATACTCCCCCCGCCGCCGACCCCACCTCTATGCAGGCCGAGCTAGAAGCCCAGGCCCGCGGCTATGAACTGGTGCTAGAGCGCGAACCCGACAATCAGACCGCCCTTGAGGGCTTAGTAGATGCCCGCATTCAGCTCAATGACATTGAGGGAGTCGTTGGCCCCCTAGAAAAACTGGTCGAACTCAACCCCGGTGTGCCCGACTACGCAGTGCTATTGGCCCAAACCAAACAGCAGATGGGGGATCTAGAAGGGGCAGCCCAGACTTACCGCCAGGTCATCGATCAGCAGCCCGGCAATATGAACGCGCTTCAGGGGCTGACGGTGCTGCTGGTGCAGCAGGGTCGCCCCCAGGCTGCCATTGGCCTACTGCAAGACACCCTTAAAACTAATGACCGTTTGCAGTCAGAGGGTACAGTGACTGGTGTTGATGCGATCTCCGTGAAGCTGCTGCTGGCCCAGGTGCACGTAGAATCTAACAGCCCTGACCAAGCGCTGGCCATCTATGACGAAACTATCGCTGTCGCGCCAGAGGACTTTCGCCCGGTGCTGGCTAAGGCTCTGGTATTGCGAGAGCAGGGAAACGCCGACTCAGCCCAGGCGCTCTTTGCCCAGGCCACAGCCTTGGCACCGGCTCAGTTCAAAGACCAAGTCGAGCTGATGTCTGCCCAGGGCCAGGCAGAGACAGGGGCTGGGGAAATAGTAGATATCCCAGTGCCAGCCGCCGAAGACTCAGCTGAATAGATTAGCGCAGGGCCTGCGCTGGGGCGGTCGAGCTAACCGAGCTCCCTGAGGAGCTGGTCTTAACCTGGCTAGCTTCTACCGCCTCAAACTCAATGTGGTTGAACAGGGTAGTGACAAAGGCAAACAGCAGAAAGGGGAGAGAAAGCACCAAGATCAGCCCTACGGTGGTCAGAGCAACCACAGGCTGTCGAGCGCCCATTAGCGCCAGAGAGGCCGCCAAGCTGATGAATAAAATGACCAGCCAGGCAATAATTTGGCCGTAGATATCACCAAAGGTGAGGGTGCAAGTGAAACGATACTTATTCCCGAGTTCCATCATGGTGTCCTACCACAGTCAGTTCTATAGGGATCAGCATATCGGCCAGAACTCTTTTGCTGTGGTTTCTCAACATTTCCACAAACGTTGCAATGAAATGTTGCAGCCGGTCAATCAAATCTCAGCCTATAGGGGCTGTGGATTCCTGCTTCGGGGGCAGCCTCTCCGGCAAAATCTCGTCGGCTCGCGGCAAATTCTGCTCGACCCTCCGGATCTGATTTAGCCTGGATTATTTACCAGGACGAAAGCAAGCGGCTGTCATTCCCGCGAAGAGCCTGCCCCCGCGTATGCATGGGGCGAGAATCCACTCGAAAGGATGCTGTTTCGCATAGATTCCCGTGAAAACGGGAATGACGGGCTTTTCCTCGGCGTTATGAATAATGCAGGTTAGGGCAGGGGTATGGCTTACCAATTTGTGCTGTTTTATAAGCCTTACAACGTGCTGAGTCAGTTCAGTCAGGGGAGCACGCCTCCGGCCCATGACTCGCTGCGCCTGACCCTCAAAGACTTTGTGCCGGTGGCCCATGTCTATCCGGTGGGGCGGCTAGACCGCGACAGCGAAGGGCTGATGCTGCTCACCAACCATGGCCAGGTGCAGCATCGGCTCAGCGATCCGCGGTTTGACCATCCCCGCACCTACTGGGTACAGGTCGAGCATGACCCAGCCCCATCCGCCCTAGCCCAGCTGCGCCAGGGAGTGACCATTAAGGGCTATCGCACTCGCCCCTGCCAGGTGGAACTGCTGGCCGCCGCACCACCCCTGCCGCCGCGCGATCCGCCGATTCGCGATCGCCAGAGCATTCCGACCGCCTGGCTAGAGATGACCCTTGGGGAGGGTAAAAATCGCCAGGTGCGCCGCATGACCGCCGCCGTTGGCCATCCCACACTGCGGCTGGTGCGAGTGGCGATCGCCCATCTCAGCCTAGGTTCACTACAGCCGGGGGAATGGCGATTTGCAACCCCAGCAGAGCAGCAGGCACTGCTGCGGCTCTAGCCCTACCCGCCGCAACTTGGCCTAGGCTAGGTCAGAAATCGATGGGCTAAGCATGTTAAGGCTAAGTCAGTGAGCTACCATAGGCTTGCAGTGGGGTGCTTTAGGCTTCACCCATGCAATACTTGGTAGGCAGTAGAATAATTTTTAAGCTGTTGTTTTTACACTGCTGGGCTGGTGGGTGAAGAGGGCTTCATTACCAGGTTTTGGCCTCAACCCTAATCTTCAGCTGCGGCTGATCGGTGCCCCGAGGGCTGGTGGTTTCTGTAAAGTAGTTTCTGTAAATTAACGGCTAGCTGGCCTAACTTTGGATCATCGCTAGGATGCTGAGTTGCCCTTCTTGTGAGTTTGAAAATACTGATTCACAGCGGTCCTGCGAACAATGTGGCCAACCGCTCCAGCGCTGGCGAGTAATTGATATTCCTGCCCCTGGGGTGGCATCGTCTGCGATCACTCCAGCGGCTGTGGTCGGCAGTCACTCCTACCTAGATGCCGATCAGCGCTACCGCCTGATCGATCCACCCTCTGGCATTTTCTCCTCTGAGCCAGCGGTGCTCATGGTGCTCGACTGCCAGCCCGAGGTCAGTTCGCCCCTGCAAGCGCTACAGCGGGCCTGGCTTGAAACCCCTACCCTCGACCCTGCCAGTGAACCCCTGGCGGCTACAGTACCGGCTGCCGCCTATCCCTATATGGCGCTACAGGCCGACTATTTCCCGATTATTCCTGAGCTGCACAATGCCTGGTCGACCGGCGATCGCACCCTGCTGCTGATCGAAGACCGCAGCATCTGGCTATCCCTGGGCATGGGGTGGGCCGCCATTGATGAGCCACTGCAACACATCCAGTGGTTATTCGAGACCACGCTGCTGTGGCAGGCCCTGGCTCCCTGGCAGGAGCAGGCGACCATGCTCAACCCCCAGCGACTTGCTCTCAGCGAAAACAGCCTGCTCTGTCTGACCCAGATTGACCAAAGGGCCAATCAGCCGCCCCCACCGCTTTCTGCCCTGGGCCAAATGTGGCAAGATCTGGTGGATAGCAGCTCAACTACTCTGCCGCCCGCGGTGCAGGCCTTAGTAGAGGCCCTGATCAAAGGTGCGGTGCTCAACCTTAACCACCTGCAAGACACCCTGGCCGAGATGGCCCAAGCCTATAAAGAGCCGGTGCCAGATTTACTCGACATTAGCTGGGCCGACGCCGAAGCAAACGACCCTAGCTCAGAGGCTGAGCTAGACATTCCCCTCAACGATCTAGAGTCAGGTCTAGATCTCGAGTCAGATGCGGTCTTCGAGACCCAGGAGATGGCCGAAGACGAAGGCGGCGGTGGCATCGAAGCGCCCACTATGGTGCTGCCCATGAAGCTGGCCCACCTAGATGACGCCGGTAAAAGCCACGTTGGTCAACAGCGCCACCACAACGAAGACTGGTTCTTTACCCAGACTCAGCTCCACAGAGTCAGCGGTCCCCAGGGCACCGTCCTGCGGTCTAAGGGGCTTTATATTCTGTGTGATGGCATGGGTGGTCATGCCTCAGGAGAGGTGGCCAGCCAGCTGGCGGTGCGCACCCTGCGAGACTACCTAGCCCAGCACTGGGGCGATCAGCTGCCCGACCAGAGCGTTTTAGCTGAGGCGGTGGCCACCGCCAACCAAGCCATCTTTGACATCAATCAATCTAACGCCACTTCAGGGGTTGGGCGCATGGGCACCACCCTGGTCATGGTGCTGGTGCATAACCTAGACATCGCCGTGGCCCATGTGGGCGACAGCCGCCTCTACAGCTACAGCAAACGACGGGGGCTGCGGCAGATTACCCTAGACCACGAAGTTGGTCAGCGCGAAATCAACCGGGGAGTAGAGCCAGCCCTGGCCTACGCTCGCCCCGATGCCTACCAACTCACCCAAGCCCTAGGCCCCAGAAGCAAAGAAGATCTATTCCCCAGCGTTGCCTATCACGAAATTACTGAAGACACGCTGCTGCTGCTGTGCTCCGATGGTCTGAGCGATAACGACCTGCTAGAGCGCCATGTCAATAGCCATGTGGCCGGTCTACTCAGCTCACGGGCAAACCTAGAGTCCGGGGTAGCTCAGCTAATTGATTTGGCTAACGAAAAAAATGGCCATGACAATATCACGACCATTCTGGTACGCATCAAGCTTCAGCCAGATATGACATCGCTAGCAGACCTATAGCTCGGCCTATAGCGACATTACTTCTAGCGTGAAAGCCTAAGATGTGAAACTAATCTTCTTCCCAAGACTGCACCTCTAGCAGCTCTTGGATCGGGTCTAGAGTAGAGAATTCAAATTCCTCTAGCTCTTGCTTCCAGTGGCTCCAGTCATCGCCAAACAGAAAGGCGATCTTCCAGATCGGGTCGCTGGGGCTGACCACTTTAGATTTCTTAACTAGAGACTCAACTTGGCGCTGAAATTTCACCATTGGGTGAGCGACAACTAAGTCGGCAATTGCTTCAGTCATATTTTCGATTAAAAAAGCTCTTCAGAACATTGTCTAGGAACCAGTCTGCACACTCTTGAAACTTGCGCAGGCGCTAGCCCTATATTTCGGAACACAGCATAACACAAGACGGAAAAGGTAACTCTTTCCTGTGGATATTCTGCAACGGCGGCTTCACATTCTTAGCATTGGCCGTCAATAAACATCATAGCCAACTGCGGCAAAGACTGTGGGGCATTCAATCCCTAGAATCAGGGAGAGATAACCGTACCCCTTGCCTGTCCAGGCGCTAAGGGTTGGCTCAATAGTCGCTAAACTAGCTGTAGTCTGAATTCTTTAGCCGCCCTACCCACTGACCAATGGCTCAAACCGACCTCCCTGTATCTGACGCCGCATCTGAAGCCAATGTGCCTATGGCGCTGCCTCGCACCAGCGAGTCGGAGTCGCTTGAGCGTGTTCGCCACACCTTCTCCCACGTGATGGCGATGGCGGTGCAGACGCTATTCCCCAAGGTGCAGGTCACCATTGGCCCCTCGATTGACTACGGTTTCTACTACGACTTTGACAGCCCAGAGCCCTTCACCGAGCAAGATCTGAAGGCGATCAAAAAAGAGATGATCAAGATCATCAACAAAAAGCTGCCGGTCATTCAAGAAACCGTGACCCGCGAGGAGGCCCAGCAGCGCATTGAGGCCCTGGGCGAACCCTACAAGCTAGAGATCTTGCAGGATCTGCAAGACCCCATCACCCTCTATCACCTAGGCGACCAGTGGTGGGATCTCTGCGCTGGCCCCCACGTAGCCACCACCGCCGACCTCAACCCCAAGGCCTTTGAGCTAGAGAGCGTGGCCGGGGCCTACTGGCGAGGCGACGAGAAACGGGCTCAGCTCCAGCGCATCTACGGTACCGCCTGGGAAACCCCTGAGCAATTGCAGGAGTATAAGCGCCGCCGCGAAGAGGCCAAGCGCCGCGACCACCGCAAGCTGGGTAAGGAGCTAGGGCTATTTATTTTTGCCGACGACGTGGGGCCAGGCCTACCCCTGTGGACGCCTAAGGGCACGGTGCTGCGGTCTACCCTAGAGACATTTCTTAAGGAAGAGCAGACCAAGCGAGGCTACTTGCCGGTGGTGACACCCCACATTGCGCGGGTGGACCTGTTTAAGACCTCGGGCCACTGGCAAAACTATCGGGAAGACATGTTTCCGCTGATGGCAGACGATGACGCCGCCCGCCTGGCGGAAGAAGGCTTTGTGATGAAGCCGATGAACTGCCCCTTTCACATTCAGATCTATAAGAGTGAGCTGCGGTCTTATCGGGAGCTGCCCCTGCGGCTGGCGGAGTTTGGCACGGTCTATCGCTACGAGCAGTCGGGGGAGCTAGGCGGGCTGACGCGAGTGAGGGGCTTTACGGTAGATGACTCGCACCTGTTTGTGCGCCCAGAGCAGCTCGACGACGAATTTCTCAAGGTGGTGGATCTAATTCTCACGGTGTTTCGCAGCCTGAAGCTGAAAAACTTCAAGGCGCGGCTGAGCTTCCGCGACTCTGAGTCGACCAAGTACATTGGCGGCGATGCGGTATGGGAGACCTCTCAAAATGCCATTCGCCGGGCGGTGCAAACTCTGGGTATGGAGTATTTTGAGGCCCCGGGGGAGGCGGCTTTCTATGGTCCCAAGCTCGACTTTATCTTTCGCGATGCCCTAGAGCGGGAGTGGCAGCTGGGCACCGTGCAGGTTGACTACAACCTGCCGGAGCGCTTTGACCTGGAGTATGTGGCCGAAGACGGCTCCCGCCAGCGCCCGGTGATGATTCACCGCGCCCCCTTTGGTTCTCTAGAGCGGCTGATCGGTATTTTGATTGAAGAGTATGCCGGGGATTTTCCGCTGTGGCTGGCTCCGGTGCAGATGAGGCTGCTGCCCGTAACCGAGGAGCAGCTGGGCTTTGCCCAGTCGGTGGCCGATCAGCTGCTGGCGAAGGGCGTGCGGGTAGAAGTGGATACCAGCGGCGATCGCCTCGGTAAGATGGTGCGCAACGCTGAAAAGGCCAAAATTCCGATCATGGCGGTGGTTGGGGCAAAGGAACTGGAGGCCAATTCCCTCAACATTCGCACCCGCGCCCAAGGCGAACTGGGGGCGCTGCCCGTGGCCGAGGTGGTAGAGCGAGTGGCTGGGGCGATCGCCACCCGCGAAGATTTCTAGGCTGAACCAAGCACCCCGGTTTCTTGCTTGCTGGTAGCCCCACTGGGCTGACAGGAAAAGAAACCGGGGTTTTGCCGCGCCTAGCGAGCCTCGGGTAGGTCAGACTCTAGCTGCCGCAGCTCGCCGAGGGACTGCTCCATAGACTGGATCAGCGCCTGCACCTCGCGATCGCGCACCTGAGCCTGTTGGGCCGCCATCTCGGCCAGCACGTTTAGGCAAGAGTCCATACCGGCCGCAAACTCATAGCGGCTGACGGCATTTTCGCCCTGAAAGGTGCCGTCGGGGTAGCCGCTGACGCAGCCGTAGACCCCGGCCAGATTGAGCAGGGCTTGATAGGCCCAGTGGTCGGTGGGCACATCGGTAAAGGGCAGCACCAGGGTTTGGCCCTCGGCCTGGGCCGAAAGGTCATCGGGGGCGATCAGTGGGTCAGCATTAGCCCGGGCTGGCTCTGCCATGGCCAAAGCGGCTAAACCTAAGCCCAGGGCGGCCCTCAATCCCCATCGACCCAATGTCGTGATTGCCATAGTGCGGTCTCCTAAACAGCCCTTAGATCAATATTCAGAATTCAGACAGATAGCCCAGAAAACGCTGGGTGTCTTGCCTTCCATCCTAGTAGAAACGCCGGGGAGCTGGCTCTGCTGGCTGGAATGATGACCCGTAACAGGGGATACTGGCTTTGGTTTAGCCTGCACTATTCATTACGCTAAGGAAATGCCCGTCATTCCCGTGGAAACGGGAATCTATACGCGGCTACCTACTCCCGACTGGATTCCCGCCCCACGCCTTCGCGGGGGCAGTTTCTACGCGGGAATGACAGCCTTCAGCGTCTGTTCTCGTGAATAATTTTCGGGTTAGATGTTTAAACTACGTACCTAAACTGCCGGAGGCCTTTGCGGTGTCAACATCTGTTTCGGTTACTGTGCCCGCCACCACCGCTAACATCGGCCCCGGCTTTGACTGTTTGGGGGCCGCCCTGACGCTTTACAATCGCTTTCACTTTACGGCGATTGATCGCATGCCGGGAACGGCCACCATCACCGTCAAAGGCCTGGAGGCCGAGCGGGTCGCTACGGATGCATCCAATCTGGGCTACAAAGCCTTTGCCTATTTTTATCAGCAGCAGGGGCTGGCGGTGCCCGCCGTCGAGATCGCTATTGATTTAAATGTGCCACTGGCGCGGGGGCTGGGCAGTTCATCGACCGCCATTGTCGGCGGGCTGCTGGGGGCCAACGGGCTGTGTGATCGCCCTGTGGATCAATCGGCGCTGGTGGAGATGGCGATCGCCCTGGAGGGGCACCCCGACAATGTGGTGCCGGCCCTGATGGGGGGCTGTCAGCTCGCCGTAGCTCAAGACGACGGCACCTCTATACTCTGTTCGATCCCCTGGCACAGCGAGGTGATCCCGGTGGTGGCGATCCCCGACTTTGAACTGTCTACCGCTGAGGCCCGCCGGGTGCTGCCCGCCACCTACAGCCGGGCCGACGCCATCTTTAACACGGCTCACCTGGGGCTGCTGCTGCGCGGGCTAGAGACCAGCCGAGCCGACTGGCTGCGGGAGGCGATGGGCGATCGCATTCACCAGCCCTACCGCCAAACGCTGATCCCTGGCTACGATGCCGTTGCCGCCGCCGCCCTAGAGGCGGGTGCCTACGGCCTGGTGATTAGCGGCGCCGGCCCGACGCTGCTGGCCCTAGCCCCAGCGGTTCACAGTGCTGCGGTGGCCCCAGCGATGGTTAACACTTGGGAGCAGTTGGGCCAAAAAGCTCAGGCCCACGTGCTGGCCCTAGAGACCAGCGGTGCCCAGGTCACCTGCCCCTAGGCATTGGTACAGTATTCGCTGACCCTCGCTCCAAGGCTCTGCCTTGGAATGCTCGTCGGAGGCTCTGCCTTCAAATGGAGCGGCAGTATCACTTCACCCTGGTGCCCTGGCGGAACCAGGGCACCAGGGTGAAGTGATACTGTACCGGCGCTCTAGAGCTTCTCAGCAGCCTCTGGGCAACGCCACGAACCAGGCCTCAAGCCTGGGCCAGCGACTGAAATGTAACAATTTAGATATTGACGAATCTAAATGTGAATAATCAGTCCGATTAATTCAAATGCGGGAAGCAGCTCAAAGCATTGCAATACCTTCATGACAGGCCTCTGGGTATCAATATTTTGAGATTTTCGGCGGAAATTACTTATCAAATGTTTATTAAGTTTCCTATACTGGTAGCGAGCGCACAGATAGGTATATCTCTCTATCGACCTGTCGTCCGGTTTGTTTCTCTGTTGTATGCTCTAGGGCTACAACTCGCTCGCTGAAGTCCTCCGACCTCCTCGCCTAGGGTAGGCCGCCGCGAACAGCATTGGTAGGTCATTCTTGCAAAGATGTCTGCCCAAGGTGTGTGTCCGCCTCAACTCGACACTAAAACCGGAACCTAAATGCGCTGGCTGTTTTGTTGTAGTACTACTCACGCGAATTGTCATGCTGACCGAACAATTTCCGTGGCTGACGACCCTAGTTCTGTTGCCTTTACTGGCAATCTTGCCGATACCAGTGCTGCCTGATCGCAATGGGCAGACCCTGCGTTGGTATGCTCTGGGCATTGGCTTCATCGAGTTTTCATTAATTCTCTACACGTTTGCTAATTTTTACAGCCTTAACCAGCCTGGGCTACAGCTGGTCGAGCGCTACGATTGGGTTCCCCAGGTGGGTCTCACCTGGTCTCTGGGGGCCGACGGTTTGGCCATGCCGCTGGTAGTGCTGAGTGGTCTGGTGACGACCCTGGCCATTTTGGCATCCTGGAATATTACCCGCCGCCCGCGCCTCTATTTCAGCCTGCTGTTAGTGATGTACAGCGCCCAGGTTGGCGTGTTTTTGGCCCAAGACCTGGTTATGTTCTTTTTTATGTGGGAATTGGAGCTGGTGCCGGTGTACCTACTAATTTCCATCTGGGGCGGCAAAAAGCGCCTCTATGCAGCAACTAAATTTATTCTATACACGGCCATCGGCTCCATTTTCATTTTGGTGGCGGCCCTGGCTATGGCCTTTTATGGCGATACCGTCACCTTCAACCTGACGGAGTTGGCCCAGAAAGACTACAGCCTGACGTTCCAGCTGTGGGTTTATGCCGCCTTTTTGGTCGCCTTTGCGGTCAAGCTGCCCATTTTCCCTCTGCACACCTGGCTGCCCGACGCCCACAGCGAAGCGCCTGCGGCGGTATCGATGATTTTGGCCGGGGTGCTGCTGAAGATGGCGGGCTATGGTCTGATTCGCATGAACATTGAGATGCTGCCCGACGCCCATCTCTACTTTGCGCCCTTCCTAGCCATTCTCGGCGTGGTCAATGTGATCTACGCGTCAATGACCGCCTTTGGTCAAGACAACCTCAAGCGCCGCATGGCCTACTCGTCGGTGGCCCACATGGGCTTTGTGCTAATTGGCTGTGCGACCTTCACCACCCTGGGCATGAGCGGTGCCATGCTGCAAATGATCTCCCACGGGTTGATTGCGGCGGTGATGTTCTTCCTCTCGGGGGTGACCTACGAGCGCACCCAAACCCTCGATATGAATGACATGGGCGGCATAGCCCGCAAGATGCCGACTAGCTTTGCCTTCTTTACGGCGGCTTCGATGGCGTCCTTGGCGCTGCCCGGCATGAGCGGTTTCGTCAGCGAGATTGCGGTGTTTTTGGGCATGGCCACCAGCGATGTCTACAGCACGACCTTTAAGACGGTGATTATCATCGGCGCGGCGGTCGGCGTAGTGCTGTCACCCATCTACCTGCTGTCGATGCTGCGCCGGATCTTCTACGGTGATGCTGGTACAGTTGTGGCCAAGGTGCCCAACATCATCGACATTCGCCCTCGAGAAGCCTTTGTGGCAGCCTGCCTGCTGGTGCCCATCATCGGCATTGGCCTCTACCCCAAACTGGCAACCCAGGTGTATGACGTTAAAACCGTTGAGGTGGCTAGCCGGGTGCAGCATACTTTATTGGCAGCCGCACCTACCTCGCCGCTATACGCTCACATTCTGTCGGCTCCCCAGGTGACTGTGGCTGAGCTGCCCACCCTGGCGATGTCTCAAATCGACTAGGTCCAAGACCCCACCGATTCTGACAGATATCGACCGCACTCTAGTCAAAGGGCTAGGGTGCGTTTTTTAGGGGGGTGGTTGGGTGTTGGAGACAATTTAAACACTGTCTTTGGGCACGCTTAAAACCAAGTCCCAGCCTTCACAATGGCAGTGTCGAGGGCTGGTTGGGGCTCTGTCGGAATAGTAATTCTCAGCGGATCTCGATCCAGACTGTGAACTTCAATGGTTGGTGCCTTTTTCTAAGTAACGCTATTTCTAAGTAACGCTATGGCTCAGCAACACCACTGTCCTCACTGCAACAATCAACATCTGCTGCACATTGGGGTGCGGGGCATTCGTCAGTGCTCACGCTGCAAAAGCTATGTGGATGTGCGATCGCGCCACTGGCTCAAGCGCTTGATCCGGGACTTCGCGGCTTAGGCCCTATTCTCATACATCCTAAATCCTGCCTGAGACATTACCGGGTTGCTATGGGTTGAGCGACAATGGAATTGCCCTAGTCAGTGAGGCATCCATGGCAGGCAAATTTTTTCACAAACCTGGCCCCGAATTAGCGGATCGAGTGCCGCCGGGACAGCACCTGGCGACGGGGTTTCCGGTGCTCACCTATGGCGATACCCCGGCGATCGCCGCACCTGACTGGTCGCTGACCATCAGCGGCATGGCTGAGGCTAGGGTGTTTACCTGGGACGACCTGATGGCGCTGCCCCAGAGCGAGTTTATCGCTGACTTTCACTGCGTCACCACCTGGTCAAAGCTAGATGTGACCTGGCGCGGGGTGTGCATCACTGATCTGATGGCGCAGCTCACGGTAGAGCCAGCGGCGGCCCACGTGATGCTGTACTGCTACGGCGGCTACACCACCAATCTGGATCTGGCAGACTTTAGTCGGCCCGAAAATTTCCTGGCCCACACCCTCTCTGGGGAGCCGCTGCCCGCCGACCACGGCGGCCCGATGCGGCTGGTGGTGCCTCACCTCTACGCCTGGAAAAGCGCTAAGTGGATTAGCGGTATAGAGTTTTTAGCCGACCCGGCCCTGGGGTTTTGGGAGCGCAACGGCTACCATCGCCGGGGCGAGCCCTGGGCGGTGGAGCGGTACAGCGATCGCTAGCGCCTAATGCCCTAGCGGTTGCCGTAGCGGCCCCAGCTGAGAAAGGCTGTCACCACATAGAGCACAATGGTGGAGCCAATAATTGAGGGTACCACCGGCACGCCCTGGAAACTCCAGGTCAGCCAGGGCAGGGTGACGCTGTATTGCTGAAGCAGATAGCTGGCCACCCACTGGCCCAGAAACACACCGGCTAGGCCAATGAGCACTAGGCCCAAAAGCCTGCCGGGTACCTGTCTGGGAACGAGGACATTGGCGGCAAAGGCACAGGCCACCGCAATTAAAATTTGAACAAGTAGGCTAATTAGATCATCCATTGGTTTGCGCTCTCTGGTTTGTGCTCCTTAAGGCAGGGCTGTCTGGCTCACGGTTTAGATCTAATGTACCCAGGTCAAGCGGCTCCTAGACAGCCCTAGGCAAGAGCTGTGGGGCTGCTAGATCCACCCTTGGATGGCGGCCTGGTAGACGGCCTGGTAGCGATTTTTGGCCTGGAGCTTGGTGAGACTGTTGTTGATGTGGAATTTTACTGTGCTTTCGCTGATGTAAAGGCGGTTGGCAATGTCGCGATCGCGCAGCCCCTGCACCAGCAGCGCCATAATCTCCTGCTCTCGTTCCGATGGCCGCGGCAGTCCTGCGGTGGGCATCGCCGCTACCGATTTTCCCTGGGCCACTAGCTCTACTACCTGCGCCATCTGCTCAGCATTGATCGTCCAGTCGATGACGGCTTTGACCTGGGCCGGGGGTGGGCTAGAGCCATTGATCCGCACCCAAATAACCCGGGCGGCACCCTGGGCAACGGCGATGCTATCGGTAATCACCACGGCGGCGGGGTCAGCGGGGTCGCCCAGGGTGAGTCTAGCTTTGTAGGCCATGCCGGTGAGCGCCATCTGCACTAGCGCAGTGGTGCATTGAATGCTGACTAAGCTGCCCGTTAGCCCGCCACCGTAGGGAAGTTGTAGGGACAGCTGTACCATCTGCTGCCGGGGGCCGGGCTGGGTCTGGAGGCTACCTCCCAGGCAGCTGGCCATAAAATTGAGCTGGTGGCAGTCTGATTGCCAGCGGGCACTCATCGCGCCTGCCTTCGCGGCACCGTCAGCTGTCTCAACTGTCGGTGTTGCAGCGGTCGGCATTGCAGCTGTCGGTGTCGCGACAATGGCCTCCAGCACCACCTCTGTGGCGCCGTACACCAGCCGGGCGTAGTCGCAGTCAACGTCGTTGAGCAACTCTGCCAGCTGCACAAAGATATAGCCTGTAGCCGCTGGCAACGAGGTTTCGGTGCCCACCAGGGCCATGGTGGTGCTGGTCAAAATTGTGGCGAGCTGGTCGGAGAGGCTCGATGGTCGAGCCGAGACTGGCCCCTGGGGCTGCTTAACGTCTACCCGCAGGGCCGCATCTAGGGCGACGGTGGCGGTCATGCAGAGCACCTGCAACACCTCTAAAAATTCTGCCGCCATGGGGCTGTGGCTAAAGGTGGCCAACACGCCAATGACGCGATCGCCGGTCATCAGCGGATAGCCCGCAAACCCCTGGATGCGGTTGGTGATTGCCCAGCCACGGTCTTTGACCCAGGCCTCTTCGGCCAGGCGGTTGCTGAGAAAAGGCACCCGGTTTTGGGCAATTTTGCCCACCTTATAGGCCCCCATGGGTACCCGGGCAAAAGAGCCGTTGGTGTGGGTATACAACCCCGACGAGGCCACCAGCCGCAGGGCAGTTTGGTCAGGTTCTACCACCCAGATACGGGCAAAGGCGCAGCCAAACTGGTCGACCAGGCCGTCGGTGACAAAGCGAGCAACGGTCTCTGTTTCCAAACACCCTGACAGCCGCTGGGCAATCTTGTTGACCCGCTGCAAATCAAGTAGCAGCCGGGCCTGGTTGGGCACATCAGCTCTAGAGCTATCCACGCTGGCGATAGCAGAACTCACAGGTGTTCTTGCCATACATGGTTATAGCTTCGATTGAACGGGGTCAATCCTCTGTATCGGTTGACACCGCTTGGGGTATTTGCTGCGGGGCATTTTCTTGGGCCAGGCAAAACTTGGCGATCGCGAGGGTGGATTCACCGGTTAGGGACTAGCCAATAAATAAAGTCCCAGCGTCATTCCCGCGCAGGCGGGAATCTAGCCTAGAGTACCTACCCTTTCTGGTACCTTATTTCGACGTGAATCCCTTAGCTGCACTGGGGATACTACCGATGGATTTGTCAAGGATTGGTAAATTTTCTAGCCAAAGCCCCGCAGCTCCTTATGTTTTTTGCTAGAACGTGACCGGAGCATAAATTTTTCGCTAGCAGGATTTCCAACCGTTTCTGCCAGCAGCTTTAAAATCGCGAGTTACCCGGACGGTGCATCTGCCTCTCGTAAGTATTTAAAGCCCCGTTCCGGAGAAGCAGATGAGAATGAGATTGTTCAGTGCTGGCCTTGGGGCCGGTGCTACGATAGCTTTGGGTGCCGTTTGGGCAGACTCCGCCCAAGCATTTTCACTCGGAAGCCCTGTAACTGTTCAAAACTACCTGCGGGTTCCAGATCCAACAAACCCCAATTCGGCAACTAGGGATATTAGTTTTCAGGGACCGACGGCGGTTGTGGTTTCCCGAGACTTGTCAGAGTTACTCAGTCGAAGCCCCGTACGAAGCTCCGGCGGCAACAAGCCTGATATCGATATCTCCAATGGGGACAATCAAGCCCCTGACCTGATGCAGTTTGGCGGTATCTGGGATATTGACCTGGGCCATAACTCAATTTTGCTTAAATTGAACTCGCGGTTTGGCAATGTCGTCTCGGGGGATGACGTATACGTTTTTATGGCCCCTGACCTCAATGGCTCAATTAAAACTGTTACCGCCACTCCTACCGGCAGGCTTGACTTTGCACAATTGCCTATGCCCAATTTGCTGACGCGTAACCAGTTTGAGATTGTTTTTCCGTTGGGGTTCGCTCCGGGAGACAGCCCTAACCTGACAGCAATTCCTGGGGAGCTAGAGCTGCGGATCGACCTGGTGATAGACCCGACTCCGGTGCCGTCGCCTGTCCTGCTGCCTGGGCTGGTGGGCATGGGGCTGGCCGTCTTGCGTGGGCGGCGCAGCGACAGTGGGGGTTAAGGGGTTTCGGCCTCAGGGGTTTGTTTTCTGGTTTGAATTCTGGGGAGGCTGGCCTTTAAACCGATCTTGAGCGGCGGTAAAAGCCTCTTTCATGGCGGTTTGAATCTTTTCGGGATCGGGTTTTTTGCCGCCCAGCAGGTCGCCAAAGTAGACGCAGGCTCCTTCGCCCAAGGCCCAGGTGTAGGCGGCGGCCCAGGAGGCGGCGACCACGCTACCAAAACCGGGGATGAATTTGATCAGCTCGCGCCCGACGGCCTGGGCAAAGAAGCCGCCTGCGATCGCGCTGATCAGGCCCCCCGCCTGAGACGGACTGAGAGTTTGGCCGTAGAGTTTGCCCAACAGCCCCACCATCGACACTTGAAGCGCCGTCAGCACCGGCATGGTGGCAAAGGGGAGGGGCACTGCCCCCAGGGTGGCCGCGATCACCGCAAAGGCTGAAATATAGTGGCGACCGACGTCGCGGTAGAGGGTGCCGAGCTGGTTGGCGGCCTCGGCCTGCTCGTCGAGCAGCTGGTAGAGGGCCTGGGCTTCGGCCTCGGGCAGCAGGTCGGCCAGGGCGTCGCGCAGCGCCTCCAGACCGTAAAAAACTGGGTCAAAGCCGTCTTCTTCAAGGGTGAAGTCGATCAGCACGGTGCGGTCTACCAGGGCCGCAAAGTCGGCCTGAATAGCCTCAAAGGGGCGCGTTATGGCGTCTAACGTGGGGGGGTAGGGCGGGTGATTAGCCTGGCTGGGGGGGTAGACCTCGTGGCTAGAGGTGACCGCCAGCAGGCAGGGCACCGTGGGGAACTGCTGGCGCAGGCCCACGGCAATTTGCCTGAGGCTGTCGGTGGCAAAGTCGTTGATTTTGACCGTGAGAATGAGAATGCGGCCTTTGCTGGTGCTGCTGCTGAGGTCGTCAACCAGCTCGGCGATGATGGCATCGGTGGCCTGGGCCAAGTCGCCCAGCCCCACGGTGTCGGTAAAGATCAGCAGCGGCAGATCGTCTGAGGGGTAGGCATAGCGCTGGGTGTGCTGGGTATGGGGTCTAAAGCCCTGGCCCACAATGTCGGCAGAAACCCCCGTTAGCCCTCGCACAATGGAGCTTTTGCCCGACTGGGGCTTGCCGATCAGCAGGGCTTCGGTGGTGGGTAGCTGCTGACGCACTTCTGCCAAAATTTCGGCTACTTTGTCGTCGTCGACGTTAAACCAGCGGCTGAGCTGCCGAGTTGGCCGCAGCTGATTGGTGCGATCGCGCAGATTTCCCCACCACCCCGTCGGCGGGGATGTGCCTGGCTGAGTTGAGGTCTCGTCTTGGGGGTTGGTTGGTGTGGGGTCGCCCATGCCGACTGGTTCGCTGAGTTGGTTCGCTGAGTTGCCTCACCCTGATGATGCCATGCTTTCATTCGACCGACCGACCCCCATGGCGTGATCGGGTGGGGCGTTACTGAATTGAGGCATGAATTTGATCGTGGGCAAACGATTGCTTGCCCCTACGAGAGGCATTGATTTTTTGATTCATACCTGGCTTCAGCTGTAGCGCTGGCTGGGGGCGTCAGTCGTCCAGCAGCACCGAGGGGTTGCCGGGCACGGTGGCGGGCTGCTTTTTGGCTGTCTTGGCCGATCGGCTGCTGCGGCTATCGAGCTTGCCCTGGGCAATGGGCACGGTGAAGTGAAACTGGCTGCCCTTGTCTTTGCCGTCTGACTCGGCCCAGATCGTGCCCCCCAGGCCTTCTACAATTTGACGACACATGGCTAGACCCAGGCCGGTGCCCCCGGTGGTGCGCCGCAGGGCACCTTCTTCTTGATAGAAGCGGTCAAACACCACGTGCAGACGGCTCGGCTCAATGCCGCGCCCGGTGTCGGCAACGGTGACTTGTAGATGGGTGGGGCTAGGGCGGGTCACCTGAATGGTAATTTTGCCTTCGACTGGGGTAAATTTTTGGGCGTTGTCGAGCAGTTTGGCCAGTACCTCTACCAGCCACTCGCCATCGGCTCGCACCAGGGGCACCTGCTTAGGAATTTTGACTTTGATGGTGGAGCTTGGGGCGCTGTCATGGCTGCTGCGGATGCTGCTGAGGGCCAGATCGACGCATTCTTGAATTGAAAGCGACTCTAGATTCCACTCGACGCGACCGCTCTCGAGCCGCGACAGGGTGAGGAAGTCTTGCACCAGCTTGCGCATGCGCTCGGCATCTTCGAGGGCCGATTGCAGCATGATCTGCCGCAGCTCGTTGGGCATATCTGGCTCGGTAGCCAGGCTCTCTAGGCACACTTGAATGGTGGACAGGGGGGTGCGCAGCTCGTGGCCGGTGATGGCGATTAGGTTGGCGCGGGTGCGGTCGAGGGCGGCGAGCTGCTGGTTGAGGTCTTGCAGGTTGGCGTAGGCCTCGGCCTGAATAATGGCGACGCTGAGCTGGGCGGCGATCGCATCCACCAGGGCCGTGTCGTCTTCGCTCCACTCGTGGGGCTGGGTTTGGTGCAGCTCGATCAGTCCCACCAGGCGACCCTGGTAGGTCAGCGGCACAATCAGCCACGACCGGACCTGCCAACGCTTGATGAGGGGCTGAACTGCCTCTAGCTCTTGGCAAAAGGGCGACTCGCGGGACTGGGTATCGGCAATGGCGATGGTTTCTTTGGTGTCTTGAATGTAGTCAAACAGGGGATTGGTGGCCAGGGGCCAGGTTTCGCCCAGCAGCGATTCGGCGGTGCCGTTGAGGTGCTGGTGGGCAATCACTACCGTGGCATCGGTGGTCGTGCAGGGGTAGATCAGGCAGCGGCCCACCTGGAGCGCCTGACCCAGTTCTTGAGAGGCCTTAGCAAAGATCTCATCGGCGTCGAGGGACTGGCGCACCACCGAGGTGATGGAGTTGACCAGGCGCTCGCGGCGCTCCTGGGCCGAAATCGCTTTGTAGGCTTTGAGCAGTTTGTACTGCCCTGCCTGGAGATAGGTGACCAGGCGCTGGGTAAAGGGGTCGGGGCCGCCGCTGCCGTTTAGCTGTTCGTTGGGGGTTAGGGTCGAGTCAATGTAGCGCTGGCGAGCAATCACCAGTTTGTCGGCCAGGTCAGGGCGATAGCTGGCAATGCGATCAAGCAGTATGACCGCCGCCCGCTGGCTGACGTAGGGGTCTTGGGTCCAAATACCCTCAAAGCGACGGGTCTGGTCTAAGGGGGAGCCACTGGTGGCAGGTTCGGGCGATCGCTCCCGACAGATTAAGCAGGCGGTGTAGTTGGCCCCAATCACCACCAGGTGCCACTCCTGGGTGAGGGCGTCGGTGATGTCAAAGGCAACGGTTTCGTAATTGTCAGAGCGGCTGACGAAGCTCGTCCCCAGGGCCGATAACACATAGACCTGGTCGGTGAGTTCGGCAATGCGCAGATAGCGGTTGGCCTCCTGCAAATAAAACCGCTCCTGCTGAAAGCTGGCAATCACCAACGACTCCGCTGCCCCGGCCAGCACATGATCCTCCATCGCATGGGACAACGCGGTTAGAGAGGTTTTGAAGTAGAGACTCGGTCTAAGCTGGGGAATTGCGGTCAGCAACTCTTCCACCACAGATGTGGAATTGCTCATTGTTCAGATTGCGGAACTGTCAATTTAAAGATTCTGCACTGGGTTGAAGGGCAAACACCGCAGATACCCGTTTGCATCGGCAGCAGTTACTTCCACCTAGGTTACCAGTTGCCCTCGGCCCTGACGGCACTTTGTAACCATTTGCCAAGTAACCATTTGCCAACAGCGTCGCCGCTATCGAGCTAGCCCTGCCCTAAAAAGCCCCCAGCTAAATATCAGGCCCAAAAGCCAGGCACCCGAGCAAACTGCTCGGGTGCCTGGCTTTGTCATGCTCCTAGATAAACCTCATCAAAGCCCGGGAGTAGAGTTTTGCCTGTGGAAAAACTTTAGAACCCGAGCCGGACTTGGTATAAAAACCAGGAGATCTAGCAGTGTGACGCAGCTACATCACGCCGCTCATGTCGGAGGTGTCTTTGAGGAAACCACTGTAGGCTTCCATACCGTGCTCGCCAATATCTAGACCCTTCATCTCTTCTTCGGCGCTCACCCGCAGGCCCAGCACCGACTTGAGAATCAGCCAGAAAATGCTGGAAACAACCACGGTAAATAAACCAATGGTCAGAATACCAATGATTTGAACCCCGAGTTGACCCACCCCACCGCCATAGAATAGCCCGGAGATGCCCTCGCCACCTTGAGTGAAGTTGTTGGGGTTAGCGAACAGGCCAACGGCCAGAGTACCCCAAATACCACACACTAGGTGGACAGAGGTAGCGCCTACGGGGTCATCAATTTTGATGCTGTCGAAGAAGCCCACCGAAAACACCACAAGGATGCCTGCAACTAGCCCAATCCAGAAAGCACCAGCATAGCCAACCACAAAACAACCAGCAGTGATACCAACCAGACCAGCCAGAATGCCGTTGATGGTCATAGACAGGTCAGGCTTGCCGCTCAGCGCCCAGGATGTAAAGGTAGCTGCCACACCGCCCGCTGCCGCAGCCAGGTTAGTGGTTACTGCAATATAGGGTACGGCCAAGTCTGCTGCCAGCTGAGAGCCAGGGTTAAACCCAAACCAGCCTAGCCAAAGAATCAAGCAGCCCAGGGTGGCGATGCTTAGATTGTGGCCAGGTAGAGCATTAACCTGTCCTTCAGCACTGTACTTGCCCATGCGGGGGCCAAGAAAAGCCGCCCCCATAAGAGCCGCCCAGCCACCGACAGAGTGCACAATGGTAGAGCCAGCAAAGTCGTGGAAGCCCAGTTCCGCTAACCAACCGCCGCCCCAGAGCCAGTGACCAGTGATGGGATAGGCAATAGCGGTCAGTAAAATGCTGAAGATAATGAAATCGACCAGCTTGATGCGTTCGGCCACAGCCCCCGACACAATGGTGGCAGCGGTACCAGCAAAGGCAGCCTGGAACAAGAAAAACGTATCCTTAGACAAATTCAGCCCGTCTGGCCCTAGCCCGTACAATTCAGGAGCACCGCCCAGAAAGAAGCTGCCCCAGCCGATCCAGCCGTTGCCATTGGCACCGAACATCAGCGAAAAGCCAATGAACCAAAACGACAGGGTGGCCAAAGCAAAGACGATCAGGTTTTTTGTCAACACGTTGACGGCATTTTTCTGCCGGCAGAAGCCAGTTTCTAGCATGCCAAAACCGGCATTCATGAAAATAACGAGAAAAGCTGCAATCAGCACCCAAATGTTGTCTAGGGTGGTTTGTAGGTCATCTACGGTCAACTCTTCTTGGGCCTGGGCAGCAACTCCCCAGACGGCTAGAATAGCTAAGGTTAGGGGGATACAGGCTACCCAAGCCCAGCCGCCGACGCGGCCAAACAGACGCTTAATTGCCTTGTCAAAAGGCGGCACACTGGAGTCCCAGAAGCCGGCCTTGGACCGCTTCCGAAACCTAGAACGGTTACGCAACACTAGATTAGACATCTCAACAGACGTTCCTTCAACACAATCAGACAGTGAACACGGCTTTAGACCTGAACTCCCTACCGCGGGGTGGCGAGACAGATCGGTAGACCAGTATGGGAGCTAGAGCCGACAGAATCACGGAGCTAATGCGACCCTGTAGACCAATATGCCAAGAACGTAAACTTCGGCTAGCGCCTAAATCAACTTGATGACGCTCTTTAGAAATTTACGCCCAACTGCCCTGGCATTTTTACGGCGTTAGCAGGCAGGTGTATTTGCGCATACTCAGAACAAAATGATTCCATCAATTCTGAGGCCGTCAATCTGTATCGAAGGATACACAAAGCGCCGCAAACCTGCCATTCAGCCTGTATAGGCCCGAAATATAGGGCAAATCGCCCCTAAATTAACCTCCAAGAAAAAAGATTTTAAAGAGAAGTTGGATTTGCCTTGGGTAAGGGCAAGCGCCTTTAGCCTATGCGAATGACGCACTACGCATAAGCAGCCACTTTGGTTTTATGAGGTTCTAGGGCTCTATAGAATCTATAAAAACAGGGCAGCGGCGATCGCCTCGGATAGTCAACCAGATGCCTATACCGCTGGGCGGTGGGCCTGCATGTAACCCTGGGGGCCGAGGCGTTCAAGCTCGCTCTGTTTAGCCAGTACCGAGGCGCTGAGATCGCGGCGATATTGCTCTACGCGGTCTAGCAGTGCGGGGCGATCGCAGCCCAAAATCTGCACGGCCAGCAGACCAGCATTTTTGGCGTTGCCGATGGCCACCGTAGCCACCGGAATGCCCCCCGGCATTTGCACAATCGAGTACAGCGAGTCTAGTCCCTGCATGGTGTGGCTGATCACCGGCACCCCAATCACCGGTAGGGGGGTGAGGGCAGCGACCATGCCCGGCAGGTGAGCGGCCCCCCCGGCCCCGGCAATAATCACCTTAAGCCCTCGCTGGCGGGCGGTTTGGGCATAGGTGACCATGCGCTCTGGGGTGCGGTGGGCCGATACAATGGCTACCTCGTGGGCCACCCCAAATTCGGTGCAAATCTCAATGGCAGCGGCCATGGTGGGCAGGTCTGAGTCGCTGCCCATAATGATGCCAACTTCGGGGCCAAGGCCCGGGTCAGCTTGAGGACCGGTCTGAGAGGTGGTCATAGCCTGAACTGCTTCTATTTTTGCTTTTCCATCATGCCACTGGTGGGTTTGGGCATTGGCCTTTGGCAATTGCCTTGAGTCATTGCCCTTGAAGATTGAGTTTCGTTGCGGGCCGTTTTGGCGCAGCAAAACATCATAGAATTTTACAGAAGTTAGCAAAAATCTGCGCCTGCCCATGACTGCCACTGACGACAAGACCGTAGTCCGCGAATATTTCAACGCCATTGGGTTTGACCGCTGGCAGCGCATCTACGGCGATGGCGAAGTCAACAAGGTGCAGCTTGACATTCGCAAGGGCCACCAGCGCACGGTAGACACCCTGCTGGGTTGGCTAGAGTCTGACGACAACCTGGCCGGGCTGACCTGCTGCGACGCGGGTTGTGGGGTCGGCAGCCTGACCATTCCCCTGGCCCAGGCGGGGGCCAAGGTCTACGCCAGCGATATCTCCGCCAAGATGGTCGAAGAGGCCCAGAGCCTCGCCGAGGTAGCCCTGGAGGGTAAAAACCTGCCCACCTTTGAGGTCAAAGACCTCGAAGAGCTGGCCGGCAGCTATCACACGGTGATTTGTCTCGACGTATTGATTCACTACCCCCAAGACAAAGTGCAGGCCATGATTAGCCACTTGAGTTCTCTGGCAGAAACTCGGCTGATCATGAGTTTTGCGCCTAAGACGATTTTCTACAGCGCGCTGAAGAAGGTGGGTGAATTCTTTCCGGGGCCAAGCAAAACCACCCGCGCCTATCTGCACCGGGAGGCCGATATTGTGAAGGCGCTGGAGGCCGATGGCTGGCGAATTGAGCGCCGGGCCATGACCAAGACTCAGTTTTACTTTTCTCGACTGGTAGAAGCGGTGCGAGAAAGGTAGGCTCAGACGACAAACCTATGACGATAAACCTATGACGACAGAGCGGTTATTTGTGGCGATCGCCGCCCTGCTCGGCGGCACTGCGGTAGCCGCCGGGGCCTTTGCCACCCACGCCCTCAAGCCCCAGCTGAGCGATCGCCTGCTGACGGTGTTTGAAACCGCTGCCCGCTACCAGATGTACCATGCCCTGGCCCTGCTGCTGGTGGCCCTGGTGAGCAGCCAGGGGCTGGGCGCTCCGGGGTTGCTGACGACCTCAGGGTGGGCCTTTGTCGTCGGTACGGCGGTGTTCTCGGGCAGCCTATACGCCCTTGCTCTGACCGGGCAAAACATTTTGGGGGCCGTAGCACCCGTGGGCGGTGCGGCGTTGATGTTGGGCTGGGGCTGTTTGGCCGTAGCCGCTGTGCTGGGGGCGGGGGAGTAGGTGAGTAGGTGTGCTGAACTCACCCACCCACCCAATCCCTTACCCATCCACCCACCCACTCTTGCCCAGCAGGTTATGATGCCAATGAGTCTCGCCCAGCTGCCATGTTTGAGTACATTACGCCGCGATCGCTGGCTACGCCCAAAGAAGTCGTTGAGTATTTAGAGCTGCACCAGGCGGCCCAAGAGTTTCGTCTAGAGCTAGAACATCGGGACAACCTGGAAGCCTACTGCCAGTGGTATCACCAAACTGCGATCAACAATCGGCGCGATTTTGAGCAAATGCGCACCGAGCTCAATGTGCTGGCTTGGTTCAATGGCCGAGCGATTTGAGCTGGCGCGGTCTGGCTTGCCCTAGATTGTTCTAGATGGGGCGATCTAGAACAGGGTCGCTAGATATATAGTCTGATGGGGGTAACCCTGCTGCGCTAAGGCTACAAGTTCTCCAGCTCATCGCGTTTCAGGTGGGCGCGCATGGGACGTTTTGCGCCCTCAACTGCAAATTCTACCTGCACTGGAAAGTTGGGGCTAATAGGGCGACCCTTGTAGTCGGTGAGAATATTTACCACAACACCTTCTAGACCCTTGGCATCGAAGGCTTCGTTGCGGTGCAGCGGGTGGTGGTAAAAAATAATAGATTCTTTGACTCGGACGCGATCACCAACGTTCATAGCACACACTCGCTCTTACTCAATCCTCCCTAGCGCCTGGCACCCAGGTGGGAAACTTGTTTACGGTCTTATTATCTTTGCACAGGATGGCCCCCTGCCCCAGATTGGGTCAGTCAGGTTGAGCCAGCCCTGGGCTATTGTCCGACACTGGCGATGCCACTACTGGTCAGCATGCATGAGTTCGTGAAGACGCTGAGCCATCGCCGCCATCTCGGGATTGTGGCGGGAGACGGTTTCGCTGCGGTCTTGAAACGCCTGGCCAATTTCGCTGTCGTAGAGCAAATGCCGCGCCTGGTCGAGCAGCTCAGGGGCGCGCTCTAGGGGTTGGGGCTGCTTTGCCATCAGCACCTCATCCATTTGTACGATTAGCTGAGAAATGGGCCGCAGCCAGCTAAACTGCTCGTGGCTGAGCACCAGACGCAGGTAGTCTCCTTTGTTGCCAATGGGGCCGTGGCTGGTTTCGTAGCGGTCTTTTTCCGCATCCATCAAAATTTTGTGGGCCTTGAGCAGCAGCGATCGCAGCTCACGCAGGGGCACAAAGGCCGGGTCAGAAGCAGGATTACCAACAGTCATTCAACTCTCGCGCACTCTTGCAATACTGTCTCCACCATTCCACGAATAGAGGGCGATTTCAAGAGCAGACCATGGGGGGAGAGCACCCCTCTGGGCTGGCTGAGTTTGGTGGCACAATAGCGCTAGGTTCTTTTACGTGACCATGGACTTTACCACCGTTCACTCTGGGCAGCTTTCGATTATCGCCAGTGATTTTGATGCTCGGCCTATGAGTTTTGTGCAAGGGGGCGATCGCCTGGGGTACGAGCCTGCCGTGGCCCGGGCCGTGGGCGATGTGCTGGGCCTAAAGCCCGTGTGGTTTGATCAACTCCCCGACCAGTTCTACCCCACCCTCAGCACCGGCGACTACGATGTGGTGTGGTTTAGCCAGGCCATTACCCAAGAGCGCCGCGCCTGGGCCGACTTTACCCGTCCCTACGGCCGCTTTGATGAGGCGGTGCTGGTGCGCGAAGACAGCGCCATTCACGCCGCTTCAGATTTAGCGGGCAAGCGCCTGGGTGCCCTGGTAGGCGGCACCCCCATGGCTCTTACCGAAGACTTCCCCGACCTGGAGTGGGTTTCCTTCGCCGGGGCCGACCAAACCCTGCCTGCTCTGCTGTCGGCCCTGGGGGAGGGTGCCATTGATGCTCTAGTGGGCGATGCGCTGATGCTGCTCACTGCTGAGGCCGATAGCACCAGCCTGCGAGTGGCCTTTCAACTATCGACCCAGCACCCCTTTGGCATTGGCGTGCTGCCGGGTAACCGGGAGCTGTTAGAAGCACTTAATCAGGCGCTTAACCAGCTGATTGTGAATGGCACCCTGGCCAAGCTGTGGGCCCAATGGGTGCCCTACAAGTCGTTTCCTTTCTAGGCTGGCTCAGGTTTAGGCTGGCTCAGGCGCTGGAGCGAGCTGGGCAATAAACTCAGTGGTGGCGGTCACCGGCATGGGCCCAGAAAAATAGTAGCCCTGCCCCCCTGGCCCCGATGCGGCTAGAGATACTGCATCTGTTCACGGGTTTCACTGCCCTCGGCCACCACCGTCAGGTTGAGCTGCTCAGGCAGGGCAGTGGCCAGCTGGCCACAAGCCACAGCACCATTGGCAAGCCGCTCGGGCTGTCCCATTCCCTGGAGCCACTTTTGCCGCCCCGAGGGGGTAGCAATGCGCCATGCGCAGAACCAGGGAGTGAGGGTATCGGCCGACTGTTGTAAGAGCCTCTGCACCACAGCGCGATCGTCGGGATAGATGGCCTGCCACAGGGGCTGGGGGCATCTCTGCATCTGGCCAGAGTCTAGCTCCCAAATCTTGAGGCAGCCCTGGCTGACATAGGTAATGTCGTCTGCCCCCGACGGCTGTAAAACGTAGCGCAGTAATGCTTCAGGCAGTTTCATCGTGAGCCGCTGAGTTGTATTCCAATCATCGGCCATAGGGTCAAATCTTCGAGGTCTAGATAACCTCGGTTGCTAGATGTCCTGCAACCACTCCCATTCTTCCCCGAACTGGTCTGGCCTGGGCCGATTGCTGTGATGGCAGTTCACAGGTCTTAATCATTCCCCAGCATCTGCTAGAAAACAGCCCAAATTTTCTCTATCTAAAGCTTAAATCCTAGTTGAGGCTGAGAGCAAATATCAAACCCAAAGCCCATGCCTCTTATGCAAAATAAACCTCACCCAAGTCTAAGAGTGGAATTCCGCCTATGGGAAAACTTCAGCTTTCTAGCTGGACTGGATGTAATACCAAATCACATAACCCCGATGCCCCAAAGGCCAAACCTTAGCGGCGTAGCACGCTACGCCCCTACAGGGTTCCTAATTATGAATCGGGGTTTACCAAATCGGATTTGGTATGAGGATGCAAAGAAACAGACTTCTTAAAGGCGAACAATCCCTAGAAACAGATCACATCGGTTCAATTACCTATGATTACTATTGAGGCAAGGGCCATAATCCCCTTGCCTCAGGTGCCGAATAAGTTGGCTGATTTAGTCAATCAGATGTCCACTGGGTAGCACCAGTACAGTCTGGTCTTAATCGGTTAACCATTCTCGACACCTGAAACCCAGCACCTGAAACCCGCAGCAAAGTGGCTATCTTTATGCCGCAAGATTTATGCCGCAAGACTTACGGCGCAAAATCTCCGCCGCAGAGCACTAGAGAAACTGTCGCCAGTTTTCGCTGCGGTACAGAGCGCGCTCAGCCCGGCGTCGCCGCACTAGCCCCTGCATGACATTGCCCCCAGCGTAGACCCAGCGGCCAAACTCTTCGGCGGCCCCGGCAAAATCTCCAGCGTTGTGCTTTTTCAGCAGAGTAGACGACTGCAAGTTGCCCGCCCCTACGTTAAATGTAAACGACACCAGGGCCGCAAACTGGTCGCTGTTGGGGGTACGGGTCACAGCACTGGTGACGGCTTTTTCGTAATTGGTCAGGTCGCGCTTGAGAATCTCTTCGGCCTCGGCGCGGGTAATCGTCAGGCCTCGGTAGACCTGGGGTGGCCCCGCCGCCGAAGTGTGGCCGTAGCCAATAGTCCAGGGCTCTCCCCCGGTGCCGGGGTCTGGGTAGGCGCTCAGGCCCAGCCCCTCAAACCCCTTGATAATCTCTAGGCCAGCGGCGTTGATGCTGCTGCTGGGCGGCGGCGGTGGGGTCGGGGGCGGCATGGGCTGCGGTTCTGGCGCACCGGTACCAATCGACACCGTCATGGCGCGGGGATAGTCGCTGCGCAAAAACCAGGTTTTGATGCTGCCAATGTTCACCACCTGCTCTTTGGGGTTGGAGTTGGAGGGATATTTGGTGATGCGAGAGATCCAGTAGCCTCCCTGCATCAGGTAAATTGCGATGTCTGTTTCTTTTATCCAGGTTCCCATCTGACCTCCGCGGAGCAGTGCCCACCCCAGGAATTTACATCACTTTCAGGATAATGGGCCATTAAGTTCTACCATTTTGGCCCAGATATTAGAAAACCGTCCCTTACTTTGGTGCTCCTGGCGGCAAGGCGGTAGTCGCTCAAGGTCGCGGAGCCGCAGAGGGATTTTTCCCGGTGGGCGATTCAGTTGTTAAGATATTCAAAGCTTTAATATGCCTTCTGCTCAATTGCTCAACGTGTCTACAGGTTGCTAGTTTTTATGGCTTTGCTCTCAGCGACGGCCGATTTGCCTTCTTGTCTGGTGTCGCCCACCATTCGCCGACTGCCCAACGGCCTAACGGTGATCGCTGAACAAATGCCTCTGGACGTGGTCAATCTAAGCCTTTGGCTGCGGGTCGGTTCGGCGGTGGAGAGCGATGCCATCAACGGCATGGCCCACTTTTTAGAGCACATGATCTTTAAGGGTACCCAGCAGCTTCAGTGTGGCGAGTTTGAGCGCCGAGTCGAAGATCGCGGTGCTTTTACCAACGCGGCCACCAGCCAAGACTACACCAAGTACTACGTCACCATGGCCCCCCAAGATTTTGCCACCTTAGCGCCGCTGCAAATTCAAATGGTGATGGCGCCGCGCCTCAGCGACCACGATTTTGAGCGAGAGCGCCCAGTAATCTTAGAAGAGATTCGCCGCGCCGACGACAACCCCCGCCGCCGCACCTACGCCCGCACCATGGAGCTGGTGTTTGACCGGCTGCCCTACCGCCGGCCGGTGCTGGGGCCAACGGACGTGATTGAGGGGCTGACCGCCCAGCAGATGCGCGAGTTTCACGCTACCTGGTATCAGCCGCAGAATATGACGGCGGTGGCGGTGGGCAACCTGCCGGTGGAGACGCTGATTGCCACGGTGGCGGAGGGGTTTGAGCAGGCTATGGCCCAGCGCCATGCTGCTGCCGAGACAGCCGACTCAATGGAGCGGTTTAAGCCACTGCTGCCCGGAGAGCTGGAGCCGGCCTTTGCGGCGGTGCGGCGGGCTGACCACGCCGACCCGGTGCTGACCCAGGCGCGCTTGGTGATGACCTGGCGGGTGCCGGGGGTGGCCCAGCTGGCCAACACCTACGGGCTGGATGTATTGGCTTCAATTTTGGGACGGGGGTTGACTTCTCGCCTGGTGCGCGACCTGCGCGAAGACCGCAAGCTGTTGACTGGCATCAGCTGTAGCAACATGACCCTGGCCCACCAGGGGGTGTTTATGATCTCGGCACAGCTGCCCGCTGAACATCTGGAGTCGGTGGAGGCAGCGATCGCCGAGCACATTCACACCGTCAGGCAGCAGCCGGTGAGCCAGGCAGAGCTGCAGCGGGTCAAAACCCAGGTGGCCAATCGGTTTATCTTTGCCAACGAAACTCCGAGCGATCGCGCAGGGCTGTACGGCTACTACCACACCCTCACCGGGGGCATTGCCGACGGCCTCAACTACCCTGCCTACATTCAACAGCTCGGGGTAGAGGACGTGCTGAAGGCGGCGCAGACCTATCTCTGTAGCGACGCCTACGGGGTGATGGCGCTGCGGCCTGCGGTCTAGAGGGGTGACCATGTGGAGTGTGATCGCCCAGCACATCAGCGCTAAGACGGGTACTGATTTTGCCGTGCAAGATCGGCGATCAGTAGGCGGTGGCTGCATCAACCAGGCCTACCAAATCAGCGATGGTAGCCAGGCATTTTTTATTAAGCTCAACCAGGCCGCTCAGATCGCCATGTTTGAGGCCGAGGCCCTGGGTCTGAGAGATATGTATGACAGCCAGACCATCCGCGTGCCGCAGCCGATTTGCTGGGGCACCGTCGAGGGCTCAGCCTATATCGCGATGGAATGGCTGGAGCTGGGCGGCGGCGGCGACGCCTGGGGCCGCATGGGTGAGAGGCTAGCGGCTATGCACCGAGTCACCAGTGAGCAGGGCTTTGGCTGGCGGCAGACCAACACCATTGGTGCCACATCCCAGCCCAACCCCTGGACTGAAGCCTGGCTGGAGTTTTACCGAGAGCAGCGGCTGCGCCACCAGTTTCGTCTGGCGGGCCGTCGCGGCGGGCGGTTTCCGCGCCAGCACGAACTGCTGATGGCGCTGCCCGACCTGCTGGCGGGCCACGACCCGGCCCCGGCCCTGGTGCACGGCGATCTGTGGTCAGGCAATGCGGCAGTGACCACCGACGGTGAACCAGTGATTTTAGACCCGGCCACCTATTACGGCGATCGCGAGGTAGACATCGCCATGACCGAGCTGTTTGGCCGCTTTCCTGAGGCGTTTTACACCGCCTACAATGCCGCCTACTCCTTAGATGGGGGCTACGCCCGCCGAAAAGTTCTGTACAACCTGTACCACGTGCTCAACCACTTCACTCTGTTTGGCGGCAGCTACGAATCTCAGGCCAATCGCATGATCGACCAGCTGCTGCGCTAAGGGATGGTTTACGATTTTGCGCCGACGGGCTGGGCCGGGTGCTCACGGCGCGATCGCAGCTCCAAATACACCAGCAGCGCATTTACGTCGGCCGGGTTGACGCCGCCAATGCGCGAGGCCTGACCCACGGTGAGGGGCTTGATCTGGTTGAGCTTTTCCCTCGCCTCTTTCGAGAGGGTTTCAATGGTGGCATAGTCCAGAGACTCGGGCAGCTTGCGGTTGGTATTTTTGGCCACCTGGTCGATCTGGTTTTGCTGCCGCTGAATATAGCCCGAGTACTTGATGTCGATCTCGGCTCCTTCCTTTTCTTCGCGTATTAGCTCGGTATTCCCCAGACCGTAGCGGTCGAGGTCGCCGTAGTGAAACCCCGGCCGGCGCAGCAGGTCGGCCAGGGTAATCGACCCTTTGATCCGCTGGTCGGTGTCGGCGGCGATGCGCTGGCCCAGAGCATCGTGCTCTTTGACCCGAGTGACCTGGAGGCGATCTTTCTCGGCGGCAATGTTGCTGTACTTGCGGGTGAACAGCGCCCAGCGGCGATCGTCGATCAGGCCAATCTCGCGGCCCAGAGGGGTGAGGCGCTGGTCGGCATTGTCTGAGCGCAGCAGCAGCCGATACTCAGAGCGCGAGGTCAGCATCCGGTAGGGCTCCCTCAGATCTTTGGTACACAGATCGTCGAGCAGGGTGCCAATGTAGCTGTGCTCCCGAGGAAACACGAGTAGTTCTTTGCCGCCCACCAGCCGGGCGGCGTTGACTCCGGCCACAAAGCCCTGGGCCGCCGCCTCCTCGTAGCCGGTGGTGCCATTGACCTGGCCTGCGCAGAACAGCCCCTCCACCCGCTTGGTCATCATCGTCGGGTAGCACTGGGTAGCGGGCAGATAGTCGTACTCCACGGCGTAGGCGGGGCGCAGCATGGTGCAGCGCTCTAGCCCCGGCAGGGTGCGCAGCATCGCCAGCTGAAGGCTTTCCGGCAGCCCGGTCGAGAAGCCCTGCACATAGATCTCAGGAATGTCGCGCCCTTCGGGTTCGAGAAAAATCTGGTGGCTGTCTTTGTCGGCAAAGCGCACGATTTTGTCTTCGATGCTGGGGCAGTAGCGGGGGCCTTTAGAGTCGACCCAGCCGCCGTAGATCGGCGACAGGTGCAGGTTGTCGCGAATCAGCTGGTGGGTGGCGGCGGTGGTGCGGGTGAGGTGGCAGGGCATTTGCGCGCGCTCCACCCAGGCCTCGGGGTCAAAGCTAAACCAGCGCAGGTCGGTGTCGCCGGGCTGCGGTTCGAGCACATCAAAATTGATCGAGCGGCGATCAACCCGCGCCGGGGTGCCGGTTTTGAGCCGCCCGGTTTCAAAGCCCAGCCGGTTGAGGGTGGCGGTGAGGCCAATGGCGGCAAACTCCCCAGCCCGCCCCGCCGCCATCGATTTGGCCCCAATCCAAATGGTGCCGCCTAAGAATGTTCCCGTGGTGAGAATCACGGCCCGGCATTTAAAGGCCATGCCAAAGTAGGTCTCAACCCCCACCACCTCGTCGTTAGGGCCGAGCACCAGATCGGTCACCATGCCCTCGCGAATCACCAGGTTCTCCTGGTTCTCAACGATGGTTTTCATCACGGCGGCATATTCGCGCTTGTCGGTTTGCGCTCGCAGCGCCCAGACGGCGGGGCCGCGCGAGCTGTTGAGAATGCGTTTTTGCAGATAGGTGCGATCGGCGACTTTGCCAATTTCGCCCCCCAGGGCATCGACCTCGTGGGTGAGCTGCGACTTGGCGGGGCCGCCCACGGCGGGGTTGCAGGGCTGCCAGGCAATTTTGTCGAGGTTGAGGGTGATCATCAGCGTGCGACAGCCCAAACGCGCCGAGGCCAGGGCCGCCTCGCAGCCCGAGTGGCCGGCACCGACCACCACCACATCGTAATCATCCACAAAATCAACGGAACCTGGAGCCATCATGCAAGCGGAACAAAAGTACGGTCAGACCCATTAATTTTAGCGGGTCTGCGCTAGCGCTAACGCTTCTGGCGATGACCTGGAGGAAACGGGCTAGGGTCAACGGTGTACGGTGCACGGTTCAAGGTTTACGGTTCGAGGCAGCCGTGAACCGCATACCCTGCACCGCAAACCCCATTGACCTGTCACCTTCGGCTTAGCAGCAAAGTACTATTCCCCACCGTCGGACTAAGCCTCAGTTCTAGCCTTCAGCGCTCCCTGAATAGCGGCCACTAGCTCATCCACCTCAGATTCGAGGGTCAGGTAGTGGGTGCAGGCCCGCACGCAGTTGGGGGCTTGTAGGGTGCGGAGAAAGACCCCCTGGGTCTCTAGCTGATCGACTAGCTGTTTGTGCCAGTTGGGGGAAGGTTCGCCATTTTCTAGAACCCAAAACGACACCAGACCTGAGTCGGGCGGGGTTTGGCGCACAGGGCGAATCTGGGGCAGATCTTGCAGCCTCGTCCACAGTCTCTGGCTAAGTGCGATCAGGCGCTGGTAGCGCTGGGTGGGGGTGCCCCACTGGTTTTGGTGTGCGATCGCAGCCCGCAGCCCCCCCAGCAGCGCATAGTTTGACGTGGCCACCTCAAACCGCTGGCCGTTGGGCTTCCAGCCGGTGGGGTTGGCGGCGGCATCGGTGGTAATGCTGCGCCAGCCGATGAAGGTGGGGGCGATCTGCTCTATGGCCTCAGGGCGCACGTAGAGGCCGCCCAGCCCCGCCGGGCCGCACCACCACTTGTGGCCCGTAAAGGCGTAGAAATCGACCCCTAGGGCGGTTAAGTCTAAGGGCAGCGACCCCACCGACTGAGCGGCATCTACCAGTACCAGCACCGGGTTGGGCCGATCATGGCAGGCGTTGACAATGCTCTCCAGCGGCAGCACCTGGCCCGTATTCCAAAGGATGTGGCTGATCACCAGCAGCCGGGTGTTGGATTGCAGGTGGTTCGCTATCACCTCCCCGGGGTTACCGCCGTTGACAGTTTCTAAGATGGGGCAAAGGCTGTAGGTGACGTCAAAGCGACGGCAAATTTCCTGCACGGCGGCGATCACGCCGGGGTGCTCGCAGTCTGACAGCAAGATATGGTCACCCGCCCGCCAGGTGATGCCCCAGAGGGGAATGTTGCAGCCCACGGTGACGTCTTCGGTGAGGGTAATGGTGTCGGCGGCGGTGTTTAGCTCGGCGGCGATCGCGGCACGGGTCAGAGCCGTCTCGCTCATCACCCACTGGTTGGCGGCCCCCGAAAACGGCCCCAGCTGCTGCATCTGGCGGTGGGCCTGAAAGAGGGCCTCTAGGGTCGTCTGGGCCATCGGCCCCTGGCCACCGTAGTTAAAGTACTGCCTTCCCTCTAGGGCAGGAAACCCCTGCCGATGGGGCATCAGGCTTTCAATCACGGCCAGAGAAGGAGAATCAATCACGCTAAAGCCAAAAAACTAGGGTACGGATTCTGTTTTACCCTATACCACTAGCCCTAGGTTGGCTGGCTCAAGTGCTCCGCACTGGGCGATTTTGCCGTCTAGGCCTCACCCTTTCCCGGAAAACCTCGATAGGGTATAACATGCTTAGGAAGAGTATGGGTACTGTGATTTGACCAACGGGCATTTGACCAACAGGTCTATCGTCAGCCTAAGTTATGGCTGGCTTCGACGCCAGATGGGCAGCGGTCGTCAATATAGATCGCTGAAGTCTTGGCTGTCTAGTTTTGTTTGCCCAGTTGGCTGCCCGTCGGTGCAGGGCACATTGCCCAATGAAACCCAGCTTCAGCAACATGTCCTTCTGTTTTTCACCCCCTGCTGCATAACTCGCTTTGTCTGTTAGCTACCCCCTAAACCAAAACGCGGTGACAGGGGGTGGCTCGCAAAGCCCCCTGGAGCTTTCGGCTGAGGTGGTTGCCCCTGGGATTGCTCCTGGGGTCGTCCCTAAAGCTCAATCGCTAATTCGCTGGCTCACTGACGATGTGCTGTTTCACTATCAGCGCTGTAGTCGGCGGGCTTTTTTAGATCTATACGGCGACCGCACTCACCAGGCTCCACCCTCCGACTACCTGCTCAAGCTGCGCCAAGACAGCGTGCTGCACCGGGAGCAGGTGTTCGACGACTATTACCCCCTCCATCGGCCTCACTTTGACTCAGGCGACTGGGCGGGCGGGGCCAAAGCCACCCTCGACCTCATGGCCGTCGGGGTAGAGGCCATTCAGCAGGGCGTGCTGGTGGCCAATTCGGCGGTCGCTGGAGTGCAGCTCGTCAGCCAGCCTGACCTGCTGGTGAGGCAGCCCGGCTGGTCGTGCTGGGGCGACTGGATTTATATCCCTGTCGATATCAAGCTGGGCAAAAAGCCCAAGCTCGACTATCAGGTGGTGGCGGCCTACCACGCTTACCTGCTGTCGCGAGTGCAGGGGGTCTGGCCCGAGGCCAGCTATCTAGCCCTGCGCGGCGGTCAAATGTACGCCGTTGACCTAGCTCGGCTGATGCTCAAGCTGCAGCCGGTGCTCAACAACTGCCTGGCGGATCTGCGATCGCCCACCGTTCCCGAACTCTTTATCTCCCACAGCCGCTGCGACCTGTGCCACTGGTTTAGCCACTGCTACGCCGAGGCCCAGGCCACTCGTCACCTGTCGCTGCTGCCCGGCGTCACCCCCGCCCGCTACGAGTTTCTCAAACAGCACCACCTGACCACCGTGGCCGCCCTCGCCCAGGCCAGTCCTGCCCACCTGGCCCACCTGCCCGGCTTTGGGGAACAGGTGGCCGAAAAGCTGGTGCATCAGGCCCAGGCCCTGATCGACAACCGGGCGATTCCCCGCAGTGCCCCCCACGCTCCCCACGGGTTTCCCCTGTGGCCCGAAGATTTGCCTGAGGGTGAAGTCGAGCTGTACTTCGATATCGAGGCAGCCCCCGACCAAAACCTGATCTACCTCCACGGCGTGCTGGTGGTCAACAACCGCACCGGCAAGACCAACTTCCACGCCCTGCTGGCCGAAAGCCACCGCGAGGAGCGCCGCGCCTGGAATGACTTTCTCGATCTGGTACACGCCTATCCCCACGCCCCGGTTTACCATTTCTGTCCCTACGAGGCCCAGACCGTGCGCAAGCTGGGGCAGCTCTACGGCACTCCCCACCGCCAGACCGAGGCGCTGCTCGACCGATTTTTTGACATTCACAAATGCATTACCGAAGGCGTCACCCTGCCCATCGAAAGCTACGCCCTCAAGCACATTGCCCGCTGGATGGGCTTTGACTGGCGCGACCAGGGTGCCAACGGGGCGCAGTCGATCTGCTGGTACAACGCCTGGGCCGAAACCGGCGATCGCGCCTACCTAGAATCCATCCTGCGCTACAACGAAGACGACTGCCGAGCCACTTACCACATCAAAGACTGGCTGGTAAAGTTTGCCGAACCCTACTGGGACAGGCTTTACCAAATCCCCGGCTGAGGCCCCAGCCGGGGTTAGGACAGTCTCAAGACCGCTACGGTTCTAGAGACGGTTGCTTTTTTACCGATGGTTACAGAGACGGACGACTACGGCGACACCGAGCTGTAAGCGCCCAAAATTTCGGCCAGCCCCGGCACCGCCCCAGCCACGTCCCCCTTCACCGACTGGCGCAGTTTGCTGTAAGACGACTTCACCAGGCCGTTGTTGGTGTTGGCAATGCGGCTGTCGGTGACGCCGAGAATAACGTCGGCGGCCTGGGTCTGGTTTTGGCTCAGGTAGGCTACCGGGTCACCCAGCCGCTCTCCCTCGGCCCACATCGGCTCTAGGGAAGTCACCACCTCAGGCAAAATCCGCCCAATGGCGCCGGGAATATAGCCCGCCCCCACCCCCTTGACCATGCCGTAGGTGGCCTTTAGGGCCATGCCCCCGAGGCCACCTTTGGCGGCGACCTGGCGATCAATTAGGTGGGTGCAGTCATCGACTACCCTGGCTTTCAGGGCCTGGTCATGCAAAATATCGCTTAATGTCATAGGGTTGCATTTATAAATAACAGTTACTGTGCCTAGCAGTTTGCCAAGCTCAAGGTGACAGGTCAATGGGGTATGCGGTTTGCGGTTCACGGCTTGCGGTTCACGGCTTGCGGTTCACGGTTTTTCTTAAACCGCATACCTTAGACCGTATACCTTAGACCTCAAACCCCAGCCCTAGGCTATGACCCATTGTTCATAACCATTGGGCCAGTTCAGCATTCCCCAGGCAAGGTTCGAGATTGCTTAACAGGTCTATAAACTTTAATCGAGAAAACCTTCCTTAGCCGGAACGATCACCTCACCCCAGGTCGGCGAGGTTGACCAGCCAGCTTTGCCCCTCTAGCTCCACGCGGTCGCCCGTCACCAGTTTGCGGCCGCGCCGTACCTCGATCTCCCCGTTGACCCTAACCTCACCGTCTTGAATCATCAGTTTGGCCTGCCCCCCGGTACCCACCGCCTGGTTTTGTTTTAAGAACTGATCCAGCTTGATGTAATCAATATTAGGCATAGCTCTACTTGGGGGAACGTTAGTGACAGAGTAATAGAAAGTCTTTAACTCTACAGACTAAACTGCCCCTTACACTCAAAGTGGGGTATTCAGACTACGGTTATTCGCAGAGGGGCACAGAGGGGCACGATGTTGACCAATCACCAACTCCTGCAAGAACTCAGACAAAAACAGCAGCAGCTGCAACACTTTCGCAGCTCCGCTGACCAGCCACTCCAGGCCATGTTAGACCAGCACGACTGGGGCCTTGTCTCCGGGGCTGGCCACGGCGGTCTACCGCTGTTGACCCTGCGCTTTGACCACCGCATTGCCCTAGACGATCCTTTTTTGCTGGCCCTGGCAGAAGCCTCTGAGCACACCTGGGGGCCGATAGACTTCGCCCTGTTTTCTGGGGAAAGTCAAGAGCCAGTGCGGGTGTTGAGCCGTACCCTGCTCGACCAGCGGTGGCGGTGGCGGCAGTCGAGTCGGTGAGCAATCGCCCGTTCACCATGCAGCCGTGAACAAACTTCCTAGAAACTTAGCTTCAGGGCGTTGACCGGCACCTCGTCCCACGATTCCACCCGCCGCATTTGGGCCACCCAACCCTCTGCTTTCTGGTCCTCCGTCAGGTTGTCTTGAAATGACCGATGGCAAGCCTGGGCCTGGGCCTCATCGCCACAGGCAATGCAAGAATAAATCAGGCCAGACGGATCAATTTGCTCGTTGACCCAGATCATAGGCAATTCCCCAAATATATTAAGATGCCGCCAGCTGGGGCGCACCCACGCTGACCACGGTTTGCCGCAGTTCGGCAATGGCCTGGAGCTGGTAGTCGTTCACTTCCTGGAGCTTGGTTACGGCACTGGCTAGGTTGTCTAACGACTGCCTTAGCCCGTTACTGCTCTCCTGGGCTGGGTTCAGCAGCTCCTCACAGACGGCCAGCTTGCCCATCAGCCCCGCCAGATCCCGCTGCTGCTGATGCAGGCCAGACTCAAACCCCTCCACCTCAGCCCGCTGGGTAGCCAGGGCGGTCTCGCCAGCGGCAATCACTTGCTTAAGCTGGCTGATGCTCTCCTGGTTCTGTTTAATCTCAGTCTCGACGGCCTGAATTGTTTCAGTGGTTTGCTGTCGCTGGCTATCAATGGTGTTGAGCAGTGGCTCCAGGTCAATAGCGCTCACTGGGGTCTCTTCTACGGCAATGCCCTGGCGTCTCCGCAGCACCGCCCGGTGCTGGGCTAGCACTTCCTCCCGCTCAATCAGATTGCGCCGTTGACCCACCAAGGTTTCATTGAGCATTTGGTAGCGGTCTTCTTCCTCGGTTAGCTCTGTGCCGAGTTGGAGGCGATCAAACTCGCTGGCCTGCTCGATTCTTACCTTGATCTCATCTAGAGCCTGCTGCTCTAGGGTCAGCTCATCCTCCTGATCAGAGACAAAGCGAGACATTTTTTCCAGGTCTTTTTCCAGGTTGCTGACTAGGGTTTGGAGTTGGTCTAACTCCAGGGCTTCTAGGGAGGCCACATCGACTTTCTTGCTCAGCCGTACCTTGTCTGTGGTGTTGAGCAAGTCATAGATCTTTTGGTGCAGATTGCCCTGGGCCTGGAGCGTCGTTGACAGCGTCTGCAGCTGGTCTTGCTGAAGCTTAGCCGTCTGCTGTTTAAGTTTTAGATCTTCGCGTTTTGCCGTTAAAATCGCTTCGCTCTGACGCCAGTCGATCCAGCGCTGCTGCAGCTCACCGGCCTGCTGATCGATCTCCTGCTGGCGCTGCTCTAGACTCTGCCGCTGGTTTTCAAGAGATTGGCGATAGTCCCCCAATAGTCCTTGGTGGTAGTTGAGCCCGTCGGTAGCGTGGGTAAGCGGGGCGCGCAGAGCTTCGACCGGCATAACTGCCTCAGTGAGGCGGTTGAGCGCCCCCTGGAGATTGGCCACCTGCTCAGAGTCGAGCCCGGTAGTGGTGCTGACCTCACTACGCTGCTCCTCTAGCCGACGGGTTTCACCGTTGAGGTGTGCCCAGGCACCTTCTAAATCCTGATTTTTGCGATTCAGCTCTTCCTGCTGCTGCTCTAGGGTTTGGCGCAGCTGCTCGAGCTCCTGTCGCTGGCTGTCAAGCTGTTCCAGGTCTGCTTCGGCCTGTTCAACCTGCTCCTGGCGAGTCTCTAGCTCTAGCTCTCGGCGGTTTAGCTCTTGGCTCTGGAAAGTGAGTGACTGCTTCCATTGCTCAATCTCTTCTTCCTGGGTTTTAGACTTTTTACTCAGGTTGGAGAAATTTTGCAGAATACTCGTCAGGGTGCGCCCGGCTTCGTAGTGGCGCTGCACCTGGCGATTGCCGCTGACTTCTACCATTACCAGCGCCCCGGCGTTGTAGGAGGCGTCATCTGGGGCCGTCAGGGACTCATCACCGGTAGCAGCACTCCAGCTGTGCTCGCTGCGCTGGCAAGCCAGCAGCTTAAACTCAGGCTTACCGCTGCCAATAAACCCGGTCTTTTTTTGGACTTCTGCTAGGTACAGCACGCTGGTGATCCTCGTGGCTTAGAAGGTCGAATTTAGAGAACGAAGTAGGCGGGGACGAAACAGGCAGGCGAAGCAGATCTTGAGGGCGGCAGATCAGGGACAGCGAGAAAAAATAATGCCTTTCCCAACTAGGGACTCAACGGGTGGGCGACTGAATGTGTCTGAATTTACATTCTGCCCATAGGCTATTCTGCTCATACAATACAGAGCCTGACGCTAGATTGAGGATTTCCCCTTGTAGGGGCTAACCCCTCTGACTCCCTAGGCATTCATTGCTTATCCTAGTCTTATCTAAGACTTCTTATCTAAGACTTCAGACAAACTCTGAGATGACCCATTTGAACTACCCATTTGAATTGAACTGTGGGTTGCCCTAGGGGCGGCCAGTCATGGGCAGGAACCGAGATGATCTCGAGTCAACCCTGCTCTTGGGTGCCGCCACCCAAACGCCAAGGCCGATTTCTGGAAGCCTTGCCTAATAGTAGCCTTGCCTACCTGTCTTGCCCGTACGTCTCACCTACATGCTACGTGCATTTAGAAAATGGGCCGTGCTGCCAAAGTTACCTGGCATCTTAGCTAATTTTGGCTGGGGCAGCGGTGATCTTGAGTAGATCAGCCGTGGCCCAGGCCGTAGCAACAGGCTTAGTGTGCCCAAAATAATGGCAGTTGAGCAGCGGCGGATCGCTAAGGTAAGCACTAGATATACTAAAACTACGGCAGTCCCAGCTCGGGATCTATGGTTTCTCACCGGTATAGCCATCGCCAGAACCGTTAGGGCATTCCGTATATTCCCGGTGTCATGGCTACGCGCCATTGCGATGTTCCAGTTTTCAACCGTGGCAGGGGCAGGTGTCCCCAGCTCAATGACCATCGCTGTAGAACCCCATTCCTGGACTTAGCTGAGGTGTCTGTCCCCTGTCGGATTGTGTGGCAGCGACTGGATGACGGGGCTTCAGTACAGTTCTGCCAGGCTCAGGGGTACAATTGAACGTCTAGTTAGGGCATGCTGAGCCAAGCTAAATGCTGCCGCTAGACCGCTCAATCGGGCGTTGTCTCCATCCTTGGGTTGCTTCATGCAGGGTTATTTGTCGGAAATTGATATTCGCAGCATCTTGCAGCTGATTGAGCTAGGGCAGCGCACGGGCGAGCTCTATCTAGAAAGCTATGGCGGTAGCGATCAGCCCCTGGGCCAGCCTTTTGATGGCTCCATGGTGGTGGTTGACCCGCCGTCATGGATCGTATTTTTGGCCAATGGACAACTGGTTTATGCGGGCACCACTGACAACAGGCTAGATCGTTTGCGCGATCACCTGCATCGCTACGGGGTTGATCGAGCGCTGCCTGACCCCAGCACTACGGCGGCGATCGCCGCCTTTAACTCCCTTGAGTACGGCACCCTGTGGGCCTTACTAGAGCAGCACTTGCTTACCCCTGAGCAGGGGCGTGCTATTCTCAGCCACATGGTGCATGAGACCCTGTTCGACCTGCTCAGCCTGCACCATGGGGCTTTTGTATTTCAGCTCAGCTCGGCCCTCAGCCCCCAGCTGATGACCTACGCTATCAGCGACCTGGTGGTGGGAATCACCCAGCAAATTCAAACCTGGCATCAGCTGCATCCTCACCTCCAGTCTCCCAGTCAGTGCCCGGTGCTACTGGCCCCAGAAGCCTTTAGGGCCAGCGTGTCTGATCAGGTTTACCAGCGTATGGTCACCTGGATGGATGGGCGCACCTCAATCCGGCGCATTGCTCGCTATCTCAGCCGCGATCTGCTTAGCGTCGCCCGCAGTCTGGTGCCTGCCATTCAGCAGGGGCAGGTCACCCTGGTGTATGGCCCGGCTGAAACTAGCCCAGCGCCAAATGCCCAGCGCCCCGATCCGGAGCGTCTGCCCCGTATTGTCTGTGTTGACGACAGCAGCACCGTGCGTCAGTCGGTAGAGCAAATTCTCGATGGTCAGGGCTATGAAGCCACCTCCATCGGCAACCCCCTCAAGGCGCTGGGGCTGTTGTTTCAGCTTCAGCCCAACCTGATTCTCTGCGATATCACCATGCCTGAACTAGATGGCTATGAGCTGTGCGCCATGCTCAGGCACTCCAGCGCCTTTCGCCAAACCCCGATTGTCATGCTGACCGGCAAGGACGGCTTTTTAGACCGGGTTAAGGCCAGAATGGTGGGGGCTACCGACTATCTGAGTAAGCCCTTTGGCTCCGGTGAGCTGCTGGCCCTAGTCGAGAAGTACGTTGGCCCCGGCGATCTGAACCGCCCGCGCCCTGACACCCTGCTGACGGAGGCGATCGAGGACGAATTTGACATTGACTTTAGTGAAGCCTCCATGCCTCGATGAAATTTCCATGGCTAGATCGTCGGCCTTGACAACAGCCCCTGGTAATATCGCCTAGCCTGCATACAGGGTTTTTGCATCAATTTCCATAAGATTCGCCATAATCTAAACAACCGGGTTGGTTAAATTTGTCTAAACCGGAAGCATCATTTGTGTTTGAGGGTACGTTAGAGTCACACGAGTCTTAGGTCTTGGAGCTGCATGATCTGTCTGTTAAGCGCAGATCGTTTCGATCTCAAACCTCTGGTGGCGAGATATGGCGCTGGGTTATCTCTCGTCAAACATCTGGCTATTACGTGGGCCTTTTTAAAATCAACCTATGAGTACAATTCTGGTGGTAGAAGACAGCGTTCCTCAGAGGGAGATGATTACTGAGCTACTCAGGGGTATTGGCCTCAATGTCACGGTTGCCAGCGACGGCATGGAGGCCCTAGAGCAAATGCAAAGCCAGCGTCCCGATGTGGTTGTGCTTGACATTGTTATGCCCCGCATGAACGGATATGAGCTGTGCCGCCGCATCAAGGCTGACCCGTCTACGCAGCATGTGCCCGTAGTGATGTGCTCATCTAAGGGCGAGGAGTTTGATCGCTATTGGGGCATGAAGCAGGGGGCAGATGCTTATATTGCTAAACCGTTTCAGCCGACGGAACTGGTGGGCACGGTAAAGCAGCTACTCAGGGGATAACTAATAACAAAACTATGGTAGGCAATCCTGACTTTTTAACCCAAACGGGGCAAGACCAAGATCCAGAGCTGCAAGAGCTGGAGACGCCGGATGGTGAACTATTTTTGCGCTTTTTTGTCACCGCTGAAGACGAATTTGCCCTACCTGCCACTGGCATTCGCCGCATTATCGAGCAGCCTCCTGATCGCATTACGCCCATCCCCAACGTATCGCACCTGCTGCTGGGTACTCTAAATGAGCAGGGGCGGGTGGTGTGGGTGGCCGACCTCGGTCAATTTCTGGGGTACTCAACCGTCCTCAACACAGATCGCCCGGAGATTTCGGTCATCGCCATTGAGGATCAGGGAACTATGTTAGGCTTGGCCGTTAACAGAATCGTGGGTACTCGCTGGCTTAATCCTGACAAGACCCGAGTGTCTGACAGTAGCCCCGATACCATGGCCCCGTTTTTGCGCGGTGAATGGGTCATGGACGCCGAAGACCACAAGACCCTCAGGCTGCTCGACCACGTGGCTGTGATTCGTTCAGCCCGCTGGGCTACCTAGGCCCTACTTTAACCTCACCCCCTTAGGACACTTGCACCGGCAGGAGAAGACCATGGCTTCAGGCATCGATTACTCTCAAGCCTATCAAAAAGCAGAACGGGCCTACGTACAGGGCAATTACCCAGAGGCGGCGGCGGTTATCGATCAGCTGGCGGGTGACTACCCCGACGACCCCAGCGTGCTACTGCTGCGCGGCCATATCTACTGCTATGGCTTGCAGCGGTACGATGAAGCGGCAGTTCAGTACAGCGCGGTGCTCGATCTGACCTCTGAGCCTGAGTATGTAGACTACGCCAGCAATGGCCTCGAATATGCCAACCAGTTTGCCAGCAGTGCCCCAGCAGTAGACTACGCCACCGATGCCGGAGACACTTTTTTTGACGAGGGTGCTTCCCTGGCTATGGGCCTAGACAGCGTGGCGGCCAGCGAGGCCGACCTGTCGGATAGCCAGCTTGACCTAGGCGGGTTTAGCTTAGACGAGGAGTCGCCCAGGTCGGTGGCACAGGATGGGTTTAGCGACGGTCTAGCCGACCCCTTTGCCAGTGATCCCTTTGCTTCCGATGATGAGGATCCGTTTGGGGCGGTTCCAGGAGAAACATCGGCAGGTTTTAGAGCTGATTCTACCGAGGGCAGTGGCTGGTCTGGTGAGCAGAGCGGTTTTGATGACATCACCTTTGACGACGATGCCTCCTTTGATTCCTTGGAGATAGCTGATGCCGATGACCCGTTTGGGGGTGCCGACGATCCCTACGGCAGCATCAGCTTGGCTTCCCAGGGTTTTGATCAGGGTTGGCCTCCGGCTGATGACGGCGGTGATGATATGACCGTCTTTGCCCCAGAACAAGATCTCTTAGCCGAGGAGATGGACACCGCTGGCGACAGCGCCGGTGACCGCGATTTCTACGATGACAACGGCTACGGGACCGATTTAGACAGCGATGCCCAGCCCAGCAGTAATGTTGACTTTCTCGATGAATTTAGTGACTTTGATGACCTGGGTAATTTGCCCGACTTTGAGCTTTCCGACAGTTCGGCAGGTTTTACGGCACCATCGGTGGGCACGTCGGGGCTGAGTTCTACGGACGACAATAGTGGCTATGGCGGCTCTGCCTTTGATCTCAGTGATATGGGCGATCAGGGTGCCCTTAGCGACGACGATATTTTTAGCATTGCTGGAGCGACTGACAGTCTGCCGGTCTTTACCCAGACTGATGGTCATGAGGTGGAGGCGGTGGCCACTGAGCAAGACTGGCTTGGCTTTTTAGACAATGCCCCCTTGCCCACTAAGGAGATCTTGGTGGCGATCACCGCTGGAGTCGCCTCAGCCCTGGCGGTGGGGGTCGTCAACTTCGCGGCCTCTACCCTACAACCGGGGCGACCCATGCCCAAAGCGGTGCATGCGGCCATGGCCTTAGCGGGCGGGGTGGCAGGCTTTGGCTCGGCCTGGGGGGCCGGGCGCCTGGCCAACCGCCAGGTGAAAAAGAGCGTTGACGACCTACAGCACCAGTTTGACACCGTGATTCAAGGCAATTTGTCGGCCCGAGCCACGGTGTATACCGAAGACGAGTTTGGCCACCTGGCCAGCAGCTTTAACAAGATGTCGCGGGTGATCTTGACCACCACCAGCGAGGCCCAGCGCAAGGCCCAGGAGCAGGAGCAGGCTAAAGAAGACCTCCAGCGCCAGGTGATTCGGCTGCTAGACGACGTGGAAGGGGCGGCCCGGGGCGACCTGACGGTGCAGGCGGAGGTGACCGCCGACGTGCTGGGGGCCGTGGCCGACTCCTTTAACCTGACCATTCAAAACCTGCGGGAAATTGTGCAGCAGGTGAGCGTGGCCGCCCGCCAGGTGAGCAAAGGCTCTACCGAGAACGAGATCTTTGCCCGTGGCCTGTCGGCAGACGCCCTGCGCCAGGCAGAGGAGCTGGCGGTGACGCTGAACTCGGTGCAGGTGATGACCGACTCGATTCAGCGGGTGGCCGAGAGCGCCCGTGAGGCGGAAGAAGTGGCGCGCACGGCGTCGTCTACGGCGCTCAAGGGCGGCGAGTCGGTGGAGCGTACCGTGGCGGGCATCCTCGAGATTCGCGAAACGGTGGCGGAAACCACCCGCAAGGTGAAACGCCTGGCCGAATCTTCCCAGGAGATTTCGAAGATTGTGGCGTTGATTTCGCAGATTGCCTCGCGCACCAACCTGCTGGCCCTCAACGCCAGCATTGAGGCGGCCCGAGCTGGGGAAGCGGGCCGGGGCTTTGCCATTGTGGCTGACGAGGTGCGGCAGCTGGCCGACCGGGCCGCCAAGGCCTCTAAAGAGATCGAGCAGATCGTGCTGCAAATTCAGAGTGAGACCGGCGGGGTGATGACCGCCATGGAAGAGGGCACCCAGCAGGTGATTGAGGGCACCCGCCTGGCTGAGCAGGCCAAGCGATCGCTCGAAGACATTATTCAGGTGTCAAACCGCATTGACGTGCTGGTGCGATCAATTACCGCCGACACCGTGGAGCAGACCGAGACGTCGCGCGCCGTGGCCCAGGTGATGCAATCGGTGGAACTCACCGCCCAGGAGACCTCCCAGGAGGCTCAGCGGGTGTCGGGTTCGCTGCAAAACCTGGTGGGGGTTGCCCGCGATCTGCTGACCTCGGTGGAGCGTTTTAAGGTCGAGAAATAGGATGAGCGGGCCAGCCGCGTCCGATAGACAAGCATTCAGAGGGAAATCGACATGCTGCCTGAAGATCAAAAACGAATCTTGGGGTACTTCATCGAAGAAGCCAAGGATCACCTCAACACCATTGAGCAGGGGTTGCTGAACCTGGCGGCTACCGTCGGCGACTCCGAGATGATGAACGAGGTGTTTCGGGCGGCCCACTCGGTGAAGGGCGGAGCGGCCATGCTGGGTCTCAACAGCATTACCCGCACTAGCCACCGCATGGAAGACTTCTTCAAGGTGATGAAAGAGTCAACCGTGCGCCCCGATCGGGACCTTGAGACTATGCTGCTGCAAATCTTCGACGGGCTGCAAGAGCAGCTCGAGCAGCTGCAAAGCCCCTTTGGCCTCACCAATGACCAGGCTCAAGAAATCATGGCTCCCCTAGAGCCAATCTTTGCCCAGGCCGAGGCCCACCTAGCGTCGTTGGTCACCGCCGCCCCGGCAGCGCTCGCGACGGCCCCTACTTCGCGCCCGGCGGTGGCGGCAGCGGCCCCCCACCCCGAAACCAGCGCCCTACAACTGGTGTTTCGCAGCGATATCGCGGCGCTGCTGCGGGATCTGCTGGCGACCTTTAAGCAGCCCGACAATAGCGCTTCTCGTCAGGAGCTTGGGCGACTGTGCCAGCGGATGGACAGCATTGGCGAGCAGTTTGAGCTGAGTGAATGGTGTGCCCTGATCAAGGCAGTTGAGGGGGCGATCACCAGCCCCCAACAGACCTACCGCACCCTGGCGCCGGTGGTGATTAGAGATCTCAAACAGGCCCAAGACCAGGTGTTGGCCGGGGCCGTAAACCAGGTCAGCATCTCAGCCGCTCTGCAGTCTCTGCTGCCTGCCCTCGCGACTGCACCAGTCAGTGATGACTCGACCCTCGATGCCCTTCTGTCTGAGGCGTTGAACGATGATTCTGAAGCCGCTGAACTGGCCGATCTCTTTGCTGCTGCTGAACCAGACGAGGCCGACGAGCTGGCCCTAGCGGACGCCGACAGCTGGCTCAATCAGCTGGCGCTGGACGAGGCTGACGACGTGACCGATACCGGCCTGGAGGCGGTCTTTGGTGAGCTCGATGAACCCCTGCCCGCAGGGCCGTCGGCCCAGGAGATGGCTGAGGCCACTGGGCCAGCGGTAGGTGCTACGGAGCTCAACAGTCTGGCCGATCTGTTTGAAGGGGTGCCCGATGGGTTTGCTGACATCTGGGAAGACGACGATTTTGCGGAGGCATCGCAGGGGGCCTTGGACCACGATGGCGAAGCTACCGACTCTGACGACTTAGATGCCGAGTTTGCCGATCTACTGGCTGATGACGGCACAACTGACACCCCAGCCCATGACTCAGAAGCCCAAGCCCTTGACGACATGGCTAGCCTGTTTGGCTATGACCTAGACGCCGGATCGACCTCGGCTGCCCTAGAACCAGAGATTGCCTTAGAGACAGAGACTATCGGGGCGGTCGAGATAGATCAGGCCAGTGGAGCGGTAGATCAACCCCCTGACCTGCTGGCCGATTTAGAGGCTGAAGCCCCAGATGCTCTGGTGACCAGCGCTGCGCATGACCTGCTAGATGATTTCTTGACTGAGCCTTCCCCAGCCCCCGAGGCCGAGGCTGAGGACAGGCCGCTGGACGATTTCTTTGATTTTGATTCCGACCTAGATACGAATGGCGTTGTAGACCAACCTGCTACCAGTGCTTCGGCCCTGGACGATATGGATGACTTCTTTGATGCCCTGTCTGAAGATGACTTGATCGAAGATGACGACGCCCGTACCATGCCCGAGCTAAACCTTGAGCTTGACCTGGATGCTTCTGGCAACAGCGCCGCCACTGACGACAATGGCCTCTTCTCAGACTCTGATCTGGGGGCACCGGTCTCAAATGTCTTTGACCCTTCCCCTGGCGTCCTGGATGACGATGGGTTTGATAGCGCTGCCCCAGATAATGCCGATGATGCCGCCAGCAACTTTTTTGGGGAAGACGACCCCTTTGCCGACGACCCGTTTGGGGAGCTAGTGCTAGAGAACAGCACCTTCAATTTCATCGAGAATGAAGCGGTGGCGTCATCCTCCGAGGCGGCAGAGGCGGCGGTGACGGGAGTCGAGGCCGATAGTAGCTTTGATGCTCCGATAGAGGACGGTGTCGAGGCGGAGCCAGCGGTAGAGCCACAGCCAGCGGCGGCCAGCTCTGAGACCAGTGGCTTTGACACGGGAGACTTTGACTTTGAGGATCTAGAGAGTCTGCTGGAGTCGCCTGCCGATGAGATGGACGACTTGAGGTGGGATGGTCTTGACGGCTCTCTACATAACGTCCTGGATGGGTCCGGGGAAAGCCAGGGCGGTCTAGGGGACGATCTCAACGGTGATCGCCATGAACCCGCTGTGGCACCCGATCCTGTCTTCGAGGATGACGGCTTTGACGATCTAGAGGCCCTGCTGGGTGAGAACTCCTTGGGCGACAGTCCTGCCAGCGGCCCTGATGGTGGCAGCACCGCTGAGATCAATGGGCCCACCGCCGCTGATCGCCCCATGGCCCTCGCTGACGACGAGTTTGGCGACCTAGAAAAGCTTTTGGAAGAAGCCGATCAGCTGGGCGGGTCTTCTCCTTTGCTGGGGGCACGGCGGGCGGCTTCAGTGCAGGCCGCACGGCGATCGCCCCGCCGCGCCACCAATGCCGCCGACCAGACCATGCGGGTTTCGGTCGGCCACCTCGACACCCTCAGCAACCTGGTGGGCGAGCTGGTGGTCAACCGCAACTCCCTAGAGCAAGACCAGGAGCGCCTGCGGCAGTTTCTCGACAACCTGCTGCACCAGGTGTCGCAGCTCAACGACGTGGGCCAGCGGATGCGCGATCTGTACGAGCGATCGCTGCTCGAAAGCTCCCTAATTGCCAACCGCCAGGCCTTTGCCCTGGGGGTGTCTTCCTCAGATCGAGGCGGCGGCAGCCACGCCACCGGAGCTACCTTCGACGCCCTGGAGATGGACCGATTCACTGGTTTCCACACCCTCTCCCAGGAGATGATCGAGCTGATTGTGCGGGTGCGAGAAGCTTCGTCGGACATTGAATTCACCATCGACTCTACCGACCAGATCGCCCGCCAGTTTCGCCAGGTCACCACCCAGCTGCAAGAGGGCCTCAACAAGGCTCGCATGGTGCCCTTTGGGCAGACCGCTGATCGCCTACCTCGCGCCGTGCGCGATATTTCCCTCAGGTGTGGCAAAGAGGCCCAGCTGGTGGTCGAAGGGCGTGACACTCTGATCGACAAGATGATCCTAGAGCGCCTCTACGACCCTATGACCCACCTGGTCAACAACGCCATCACCCACGGCATTGAGTCGCCTGAAGAGCGCCTGGCTATGGGCAAAGGCCGAGAGGGCACCATTACCGTGCGCGCCTTCTACCAGGGCAACCAAACCGTGATCTATATTGCCGACAACGGCGGCGGCATCAACCCGGCGATCGTCAAAGCCAAGGCCCTCAAGCAGGGATTGATCACCCCCATCGAAGCCCAGACCATGACCGAGATCGAGGTCTATGATCTGCTGTTTTTGCCGGGCTTTAGCACCCGCGACCAGGCCGACGACTTCTCCGGGCGGGGCGTGGGCATGGACGTAGTGCGCACTGCCCTCTCCGACATTCGTGGCTCGATCACCATTGAGTCTGAGGTGGGCAAGGGCACCAGTTTTACCATTCGCCTACCCCTCACCCTCAGCATTACCAAGGCGCTGAGCTGCGTCAACAACCAGGCCCGCATCGCCTTTCCCATGGACGGGGTCGAAGACATGTTCGACGTGCCCAGGGAGCGTATTCAGACCGATGACCAGGGCCACGCCTGCATCCTTTGGCGCGATATGCTGCTGCCCTTTAGACCCCTGAGCGATCTGCTGCGCTTCAACCGGAGTCTGGGCCGAGGTCGGGTCTACGGTGGCTCTCAAGATGATGGAGTGGTGTCCATGGTGATGCTGCGAAGTGCCAGTACCTTTGTTGCCCTTCAAGTCGATCAAGTGATCGGCGAGCAAGAAATTGTGATTAAACAGCTAGAAGGGCCAGTGCCTAAGCCCATCGGCATTGCCGGGGCCACGGTACTGGGCGATGGGCGCGTGATGCCCATCGCCGACGTGCTAGAGCTAATCGATCTGGCCAGCGGCCGTCTGCGCCGTGACGCCTCCACCTCGCTGTGGACGCAGACAGTGGATGAAGAAATGATCGAGACCGTCGCCCACACCGATCCAACGGTACTGATCGTGGACGACTCGATTACGGTACGGGAGCTGCTGTCGATGAGCTTCAACAAGATCGGCTACCGGGTCGAGCAGGCCCGCGACGGCCAGGAAGCCTGGGAAAAACTGCGCTCTGGCCTGCCCTGCGACCTGGTTTTCTGCGACATTGAAATGCCCCGCATGGATGGTCTAGAGCTGCTCTCTCGGATGCAGAAAGACAGCACTCTAAACCAGATTCCAACGGCGATGCTGACGTCGCGAGGGGCCGATCGTCACCGGCAGATGGCGGTGGACCTGGGAGCCAGGGGCTACTTCACCAAGCCCTACCTGGAGGAGATGCTGCTGGATGCGGCCAAACGCATGCTCGGCGGCGAGAACATGATTCGGCACAAGACCGAAGAATCCTCCCCCTGACCCCTGCTAAGGATCATGGATTAAATAACTTGTAACGGCTGGATTCTCTGTGAGGGCGAACAACCGTTCGCCCCTACCCAAGAATTTCACTTTGATGACCGGGTCGATGTCGGTCATATCGGTGATGTCGTAGCCCAGGTCATCCATGGGTGATTTGCAGATTGGAGTGAGCCAAATGGCGTCTACCCCTAGGGCGGAGATGTAGTCGAGCTTGTCAATGATGCCGTTGAGGAGTATCCGCCTGGGGAAGGCAGAGCAATCTCTCCGACGAAGGGAATGAGAGGGAATGAGTTGGGGCCGAGACCTTTACCCAAGCAAGAGATGAAGCCAGATTTGCGGGCGATCGCACCCCTTGATCGCAGCCTGTTCAAGGTAGAATCATAGGCATATTAACCAGTGTGGGCTATGACCGTAGCGGAGCGATCGCGCATTGACTGGGCACCAATCATTGACGCCTTTAGCGCTGCCCTCGGGAGTGATCGCGTCGTGCGCCGCAAAGAAGAAATTTTGGTCTACGAGTGCGACGGGCTGACCAGCTATCGCCAGCGGCCAGCCATCGTGGTGCTGCCCAAAACCACCGAGCAGGTAGCGGCGGCGGTGAAAATCTGCAACCGATTTCAGGTGCCCTTTGTGGCGCGGGGGGCGGGTACGGGCCTCTCGGGCGGGGCGCTGCCCATCGAAGATTCGGTGCTGATTGTCACCGCCACCATGAACCAGATTCTGTCGGTGGATTTAGACAACCAGCGGGTGGTGGTGCAGCCGGGGGTGATCAACAACTGGGTTACCCAGGCGGTCAGCGGCGCGGGGTTTTACTACGCCCCCGACCCCTCTAGCCAGTCGGTGTGCTCGGTGGGCGGCAACGTGGCCGAAAACTCGGGCGGGGTGCACTGCCTCAAGTACGGCGTCACCACCAACCATGTGCTGGGGCTCAAGGTGGTGCTGCCCAACGGCGACATTGCCGACCTGGGCGGCGAGGTGGCCGAGACCCCCGGCTACGACCTCTGCGGCCTGTTTGTGGGTTCGGAGGGCACCCTGGGCCTCGCCACCGAAATTACCCTCCGCATTCTCAAAGCGCCCCAGTCGATTCAGGTGCTGCTGGCCGACTTTACCTCGGTGGCGGCGGCGGGCGCGGCGGTGTCGGCCATCACCAGCGCGGGCATCATCCCTGCCGGTATGGAGATGATGGACAACTTTAGCCTCAATGCGGTGGAAGACGTGGTGGCAACCCACTGCTATCCCCGCGACGCTGCGGCGATTTTGCTGATCGAGATCGATGGCCTACCGGCGGAGGTGGCGGCGACGGGCGATCGCATCGCCGACCTCTGCCGCCAAAACGGTGCCCGCACCCTCACCGTGGCTACCGACCCCGACGAGCGGCTGCGCCTGTGGAAGGGCCGCAAGGCCGCCTTTGCCGCTATGGGCAAGCTCAGCCCCGACTACTACGTGCAGGATGGCGTGATTCCGCGCACGCAGCTGCCCTACGTGCTGCAAGAGATCGAGGCCCTGGGCGATAAGCACGGCTACCGGGTGGCCAACGTGTTCCACGCGGGCGACGGCAACCTGCACCCGCTGATTCTCTACAACAACGCTATCCCCGGCGAACTGGAACAGGTGGAAGCCCTGGGCGGCGACATTCTCAAGCTGTGCGTGCGGGTGGGGGGCAGCATCTCGGGCGAGCACGGCATTGGGGCCGACAAGCGCTGCTATATGCCCGATATGTTTTCACCCGCTGACCTAGAGACCATGGGCTGGGTGCGCCAGGCCCTTGACCCAGACCGGCTGGCGAACCCAACGAAGCTGCTGCCCAGTCCCCGCACCTGTGGGGAAGCGGCCCGCAGCCCAGCGGCGGCGGTGTTTTCCGACGTGGAGCGGTATTAGGCGGAGCGGTATTAGGTGGGTGGTGAAGCGTGATCGCCACCCCGGCGTTCTAGAACAGCGGGGAAATATCTTAAATATCTCTATAGAGTAAAGGCCCCGACATCGGCTCGCCATAGGTTAAATTGTCCCCAATGCGGGCTGTTTCTCGCTGCCTACCCGTAGCCTGATGAAAGCCCGGGCTGTATGACTGGGTTGCCGTGAAAGCGATGCTGATCGCCCGATGTCGGCAGGTAATGCGATCGCCCCTCCTGGCCCATCACCGCTAAATTTTCTTTGTTATCTGTCTGTTCTGCGCCCATCTCGGTAGTGACCCTCTATGACCATCGCCGCCCCCCAAGAGAACCCTGTACTGACCTCAGCCGACTCTGCCTCCACAGGGGTAACGGTTGGCATTCCTAAAGAAACCTTTGTGGGGGAGCGGCGGGTTGCCGCCACCCCCGACACCGCCAAAAAGCTGCAAAAGTTGGGCTTTGAGGTGCTGGTCGAAACCCAGGCCGGGGCCGGGGCCAGCTTTACCGACAGCGCCTACGAGGCCGCTGGCTGCCGCATTGTGCCCGACGCCCCCAGCCTGTGGGATGCCGCCGATGTGGTGCTGAAGGTGCGATCGCCCCAGCACCACGCCGACATCGACCGCCACGAAGCTACGCTGCTGCGGCCAGACCAAACTCTGGTCAGCTTCATCTGGCCCGCCCAAAATCCAGAGCTGCTGGCCCAGCTGGCCGAGCAGGGCGGCACCGTGCTGGCGATGGATTCGGTGCCCCGCATCTCCCGCGCCCAGAAGCTCGATGCCCTCAGCTCCATGGCCAACATCGGCGGCTACCGGGCGGTGATCGAGGCCGCCAGCAACTTTGGCCGCTGCTTTACCGGACAGATCACTGCCGCGGGCAAAATGCCCCCCGCTAAAGTGATGGTGATCGGCGTCGGCGTGGCCGGGCTGGCGGCGATCGGAGCGGCCAAGAGCCTGGGGGCGATCGTCAAAGCCTTTGACACCCGCCTGGTGGTCAAAGAGCAGGTACAGAGCCTGGGCGCAGAGTTTCTAGAGCTGCACTTTGAAGAGGACGGCAGCGGCGAAGGCGGCTACGCCAAGGTTATGAGCCCCGCCTTTATCGCCGCCGAGATGGCTCTGTTTGCCCAGCAGGCGAAGGATGTCGACATCATCATCACCACCGCGCTGATCCCCGGCAAGCCCGCGCCGCTGCTGATCACCCAGGAGATGGTCGAGAGCATGAAGCCCGGCTCGGTAATTGTGGATATGGCCGCCGAACAGGGGGGCAACTGCGAAGTCACCCAGCCCGGTGAGGTGATCATCCACCACGGCGTCACCATCATTGGCCTCACCGATCTGCCCAGCCGCATGGCCTCCCAGGCCAGCCAGCTCTACGGCAACAACCTGGTGCACCTGCTCAGCGACCTGGGCGGGGCCGAAAAGTTCTCCATCAATATGGACGATCAGGTGATCCGCGCCACTACGGTGATTCACAACGGCCAAGTCACCTGGCCGCCCCCCAAGGTCGAGGCCCCGGCCCCGGCCCCCAGCGCCTCCTCTGTCTCCCCAGCCGCAGAGGAAACTCCCACTGCCAAATCTCCCCTCAGCCAACTCCTCTGGCCCCTGCTCCTGGGAGGTGTGGTCGTCGCCATCGGCCTCTGGGCACCGGCCTCCTTCATCACCCACCTGACCGTCTTTGTCCTCGCCAGCTTCCTCGGCTGGAAGGTGATCTGGGACGTGTCGCCCAGCCTGCACACACCGCTAATGAGCGTCACCAACGCCATCAGCGGCATCATCATCATCGGCGGCATGCTCCAGATCTCAGGCGATATTACGTCGCCAATGACGATCCTAGGGGCGATCGCCCTCTTCCTCGGCACCGTCAACATCGCCGGCGGCTTTATGGTCTCCCAGCGCATGCTGAATATGTTTCATAAATAACCCCATCCCGTAGCCTGGGTCGCCATCCCAACCCAGGCTATGTCACACCCCCTCCCTGCGACCCACGATCCCGATTAACGAGAAATTCCCAACAATTCGGAACGTGGGTCGCATTGGGGGGATCGGTTAGTTCCAGAGATTGTCTAGCGACCCACGCTACGCCCTTTACCTTTTTTTCTTGTTCATGGAAACCAACCTCGTAACCACCGCCTACATCGCCGCCAGTGCCCTCTTTATTCTCAGCCTGGCGGGGCTGTCGCAGCCGGAGAGCGCCAAGCGGGGCAACCTGCTGGGCATGGTCGGCATGGCCGTTGCCTTTACCGCCACCGCCGCCATTAGCCAGGGCTACCCGATTCAGCTTGGCTCCATTGGGCTGGGGGTAATGGTCGGGGCGCTGGCCGCCTCCCGCGTGGCCATGACCGACATGCCCGAGATGGTAGCGCTGCTCAATAGCTTTGTGGGCCTCGCCGCCGTGCTGGTGGGCTTTGCCGAATATCTTCAGCCCAGTGCTGCTCTGGTGGGGGCCGATGTGATCATCCACCGGGTGGAGATTTTTGTCGGCGTGTTCATCGGCATTGTCACGTTTACCGGGTCGATGATCGCCGTGGCCAAGCTGCGGGGCTGGGTGCCCAGCCGGGCGGTGCTGCTGCCTGCCCGCCATGTGATCACCCTGGGCATGCTGGGGGTGATCGCCGTCCTAGGCGCTCCCTTCCTCACCGCCACGGGTACCACACCGCTGATTGCCCTGGGGGCGATGACGGCGATCGCGGCCATCTTCGGCATTGTGATCGTGCTGGCGATCGGCGGGGCCGATATGGCGGTGGTGATCTCGTTGCTCAACAGCTACTCGGGGCTGGCCTCGGCGGCGGCGGGCTTTATGCTCAACAACGACCTGCTGATTATCACCGGGGCGCTGGTGGGCAGCAGCGGGGCCATTCTCAGCTACATCATGTGCAAGGGCATGAACCGCTCCTTCATCAACGTGGTGCTGGGGGGCTTTGGCGAGACCACCAGCACCGGCAAGGCTGCCGCTCTGGAGGGCAGGGCAACCAGCACCACCACGGGCGAAGTCGTGGACCTGCTGGCCGACGCCCAGAGTGTGGTGATCGTGCCCGGCTACGGTATGGCCGTGGCCCAGGCCCAGCACGCCGTCGCCGAGATCACCCGCCTGCTCCGCGCCCAGGGCAAGCAGGTGCGCTTTGGCATTCACCCCGTGGCGGGCCGCATGCCCGGCCACATGAACGTGCTGCTGGCCGAGGCCAACGTGCCCTACGACATCGTGCTTGAGATGGACGAAATCAACGATGACCTGACGGGAACCGATATGGTGCTGGTAGTCGGGGCCAACGATACGGTTAACCCCAGCGCTAAATACGATCCCGATAGCCCCATCGCCGGGATGCCCGTGATGGAGGTGTGGGAGGCGGGCACCGTGGTGGTGCTCAAGCGCGGCATGTCGTCGGGGTATGCCGGGGTCGAGAATCCACTGTTCTTTAACGACAACACGCTGATGCTGTTTGGCGACGCCAAAACCAACGTCAACGGCATTTTGGCCCAGCTCTCAACTGCCGAGACGGCTGTCGCCCTCTCAGCCGCCTAGGTCACACCCTAAAATCCACTAGAGTCCCCCAGCCATTTGGCAGGGGACTCTAGTGGGCTGTCAAGCTTTAATTTGTAGGTTGGGTGGAGCGCCAGCGGAACCCGACAAGGCTTACTGCTGTTGGGTTTTCTCCGCTGGAGACGCTCCGCGAACACTTTGTTTCACCCAACCTACGCGAACCCTAATTTTTAGTTTTGACGCTGCACTAGAGGAGCATCTCTGCTAGAGCATCGGTACAGTATGTCTAATACTAAATCCTGCTTGGATACCCCCCGATACCTCTGGGCGAATGCCATTCGCCCCTACGGTTTGGCCTTTTGGGTATCGGGGGTATGTGATTCGGATTTGGTATAAAAAACCGGTTTCTTCGTCGCTGCTCCAAGGACATGACTAGCCTTCTGCCCAGAAACCCACTTTCTGTACCGGCGTGCTAGGTGATCGCCCGGCAAGGGCGAGGCCAGCTGAACCGCCTGAATGCGATTAAAAAGGCCAAGACCCAACTCTATGGACCTTGGCCAATGTTACAGGAATGCCCCCGGGGAAAGTATTGCCCGAGCAGCATGAGCTGGGCAGGAATTCTAAAACCCTTGGCGGGAGACGAGCTTCTCAATGTCGGCCTGGGTTTGGTGCAGCAGGTTGTGGCGGCGATCGCCAGTGTGACCGAGAGAAGGCACCAAGTTACGGGCCTGGAGCGCCATGTGCAGCTGCAGATGGGCGACGTACTCGGAGAAGTCTTCGCGGGTTTCGGTCAGGGCGGGAGCAAACTTTTCTGACAGGGCCACGGGTAAAACCTCGTTAGTGTTCAACATCGTTGAGCTATGCAACGATATTGAAGTTAACACAGGCTCTGTGGTGCTTACGGGCTGTGCAAAGAAGCTTAATGGTGCGTAACATCTGACACAACTCTAGGCAGGGGCTATGGGCGTTTAGTTGCTCT